>JASSUD010000001.1:0-119991 GCA_031963225.1 Mycoavidus cysteinexigens | reverse complement strand
TTACTTATTTATAAATGGTTTGCGCCTAGAATATGATTCCCATCGCCCGCTCCACCCTATCAGGGTTTGCAAGTGCCTTTCAAAAAAGTTGTCAACGAAATCTCAAAGTTGTCAATGCCATTGCCCGTCGGAAAAGATGGGGTTAAGCGCACTGGGCGTTTAAGTCTTGCCATTGTCGTGAGCGAAATCTGCGGGAGGCTCAGTCAATATCGCAACCTCGCAACCGTGGTATTTGAGGCGCGATGCAAGCATATGCGCTGCAAACCGCACGTATGGGGTACATTAGATAGCCCAGGTTTTTAGAGGAGTCATAGCAGGTGTCTCATTTTGCGATAACTCATCTAAAACCTCTTCTTCTGAGCTCACTCCTCTTTTTTCATTGATGATGCAGGTAATGCCATCGAAGAAAGCACTTTGCAATCCAGCCGCTGTATAGCGATGAGCAAATACGTCTTCAAAGCCCCCGATATTACGAATCGCTTCTGTACACATCAGAGATGGCTGAATTGCAAAATGCGGCCAAGTTAAGTGTGAGAGTGCACAAGCAGGATGTCGCTCGAAAAAAGCCTTATGCTGTTGCTTGTCTGGGATGTACTCGTGAATCACATAGCGCAATCCACTTTGAGGATGCCGCCGCAGTATGCCGCCGACTAACGAGCGGTCTTGCAGTTTTTCTGCGTAATTGCGGTTGAACAGCACTTGCGTCGTTGTCGGCTCAATATCGAGAATAGAAATCGCCCGTGACACGTAATCTGTTGGTAAGAAAAACTGCCAGCCGCTTTCAAGATACAACCAGTAAGGTGTTGTTACTGTCTCAAGCATTTGATTCATGCATTGCGCTTGGCTGGCTCCCGCCTTCTCTACCTCAATGAATTCGAAAAAAGGATAAAGCGATGTCAATCTATCGCGCTCATCGAGGTTCAAATTGTCGGTGATACAAACAAAGCGTTGAATGCACTCAATATCCTGGCAGCAATTGAGAAATGAATTGACCGTTGCCTCAAATAGGGCTGGCTGTTTGCCCAATGCAATAGTAAGCGTCACGTTAGGCCGATCCCGTTGCTGCCGGTAAGGGTTAGCAAGCCGCTTTGCGATTTCCATCGGATGTTTTATTGCCTTTTCGATGAGAGTTGGAACCGCGAAGTGACCATTGGATTCGATCCGAGCCCGCTCATTTTCCGGCGCACAATCTTTATCGAGCATGGCCCAATACAATGCAAAGGATTCCGCGTAATGGCCCATCCAGTATGCTGCTATCGCAGTTTCCTCATCCGCTCGCCAGCGGTACATGGAGGTGTCAAGGAACAGGATATCGCCAGGTTTTACGATCGTGCGAGCCATACGTGCATAAAGGAGTGCAAGCGCCCATTCTTTGCGGCCGCGGTGCCACATAGCCAAGGCCACAAGAGGTTCTGCACGACGCGGACGAAAGGCATAAGCACGTAGATAGGCGCTAACCACATCATCAGCAGGCGTTCCTAATCTGGCACTCAAATTTGCTACTTCGTAGAGCGAATACCAAACTTCTTCATGCCAGCCTCCCATCGCAGCGCGTTTACGGTAAACGTCTTGCGCGTTAACTAGTTCGCCAGCATCGCGCCAGCTTTGCGCGAGGTAAAAGACATAGCGAGAATTTTCTGGTTCGTCGATGAGCGCACTTTCAAGTAAGGCTGCATCCTTGCGGTAAGCTTCCGCATCGCGGCTGCGTGCGCCCTCATGGCGTCGATCTAGCCATATGTCATGCAATGCCTCAATGCGATGAGGCGCATCGGTAGTGATGTACTCATGCAATACTCCCACCCAATACCAACGGAGACGATCTGCGACCAAATGAGTCTGTACGTATTCGATTTGACCGAGGCACCCCCTCAAATGGTACGCATCGCCTTTTAATGGTGGCCATTGCCAACCGGCAGGTACACGTAAAATATCGTCCGCATCGATGATCAGAATGTATTCCGATTTACCACGCGCCAACTCCAGCGCCTCAGTTCGATTGGCACCGAAATTACGCCAAGGACGCTCGAACAATTGGCCAGGAATATCGGCCAAATAGTCACGGATAATAGCTTGTGTGCCATCGGTGGAACCTGTGTCCACGATAACCCAGTGATCAATCCAAGGCTTTACCGAGGCAAGACATCGCGCAATCACTGCCGCCTCGTCCTTCACAATCATGTTCAGGCAAATACGTGTCACATCGCTCTCCTCATCATGCATTACTGACTTCGTTAACGCAGGATGTTTTCTGTTTTTACAGCGCTTTTTGATCTCGATAATCTTATAGGATAAAAGGGGCGCAGTGAGGCACTCCTTCTGTCCGACAAAATCAAATTAAAAGACACCTCTATTTTTGAGCAAATACGAAGCCACGTAAAATAGGGTTGGCATCATGGGCTGGAGGCAAGTAACTTTAATCACTGGATAATAGGCATACACTTTTTCTGTGGCAGTAGGCTCCAGTAATTCCACCACCGGCGGCGATATGCTGTTACTTTCCGCCACCGCATAGCGCTAGGGAGTCGGTGCATTTCTGAATTTTTTATTGCGAAGTGAAACACCCAATAAGATCACTGGGCACTAAAACTTAGGCTGCCCTACAACTATTAGGCGCAACGTTTCCTTGGAGGGGCGATAAGATGCCCAGAAACATGGGACAATTCTCTGCGGTTCTGGCTTTTTGAGCAAACCCGCCGCCCTTCTCTTGTCTGAGTAAAAACATGTTGCGGCTGGTGGAGCTTCTGCTCGTTGGGGGGGGGGAGTACACCGGGCGTGCTCCTCACTACCCTATCAACCGCCATCCAGGGCGCCCCCCATCAACTCGGCTTAATCTGCTTGCTTGCGGTACAAATATCCGATCCCGACGTTCTTATTCTGTCCGTTCTCGTCCCGGATCCCGATATAATACCCGTCCTTGGTTATTTCTACTACGACGGCTCCGTTCCGCTTTTCCATCGTCGCCTCAAGTGGAAGTATCCTCTTCCAGCCGTCGTGGGGATGCTTATCGTCAATAAATGCGACTGTGGCCGGCGGGAGATCCGACGAACCCGGCTCTCCTGTCGGGCCCTGGGGGTGGACTAAGTACAGGCCCCCCTCGTCGATTTCTACCCCGCCAGCGGACCTTACTTTCACACTTAGCCTCCCTGTGCCTGTGTCGAGTTCTAACCCCTTCCCCGGTCCGGCGGAGTCTGCCTGTTCTGGCGACTGCCCCACCGCCTTCCGACCATACTCGGCAATATCAATCAAATTTTCGAAATCTGTTTCCAACGGAACGGTTCCCGCTTTGAATTTTTTTTTGAGGTCATCGACTGTTGGCAGTGCTGTCACTGCTGCCGCTGCTGCCACTCTGGATGTGCCATCTTCTTTCTTTTGCTTAGTCATAATGAAGCCTTCTATTTTATGCCCATGGAGCTTTGCCATACAGCCGCCCCACAGTCAGTTGCGATCTATTAGTGCATCTAACAGATTGGACTACACGCTACACTCAATCTCTTCATTTTCAATATGTGGTTAGTCCCCCTTTACCCATTAGTCAACCAGACCACCATCCCCGGCCTATCCAGCCAAGGGAGATGTATTTCCCCCATCGGCCAAGGAGGCATCTCCAGTAAAATATCGCAGGCATCATGCTTCACCTCGACCTGCCAATCAGCACTATGCTGCACTACTGTGCCAGGACGTTGTAAAAACAAAGCCACGCTATCGCGGTCCTCACAGCGGTGTAAACCTTGCCACATCTGCAACGAAGTGCTTAACCATGTGCGTAATATTTTTTTTTGCGCTTCATCCGGCTGCGTCCATTCTGGTATGACCATTTCTACCGGCACGCCGCACAGCAATTTGGTGAAAGGTGCACGCCATTCATTACTCGGTTGCTGCTCATCCAACGCCATGGTGTGTTCGGCTTCTTGAAACGATTCCCATACCAACCAATCTAAGCAACATATTGCGTGTAATTGCGCTTCCATACTGACAAAACGTTGCTCTTGTAAAACTCCTAATTCACGCAGTAAATGCGGGAGCAGTGGCCATAGCAAGGCTAGACCTGCATTGCTTACAGCGAAGGATTGGTCTTCTGCCCGAGATAGAGATTGAGTGATGCGCGTCAATATGTCTTGCTTTGACTGTGTAACTTGTTCTAGCTGTGGGTCTTGCTTTAGCTGTGGGTCTTGCTTTAGCTGTGAGTCTTGCTTTGGCTGTGAGTCTTGCTTTGGCTGTGAGTCTTGCTTTGGCTGTGAATTTTGCTTTGGCTGCGAATTTTGCTTTGGCTGCGAATTTTGCTTTGGCTGCGAATTTTGCTTTGGCTGTGTGCTTGGCAGCCATTCATCTGCCAAGCACGCAGTCAAAGCGGTCCACCACATCACTGGCCAATTGGGAGTTTGCAAGATGGCCTGTATTTTTTGTTGCCAGTAGTGAGGAGCTTCTCGGACCGGTGGCGTGCTTAGCGCGCTGAATGGCGTAATGGATGCAGGTAATTGCAATAATACGTGTTCACTTTGTAGTGCCTGTAACGCGGCCCATTGTAGGTAAGGCCTCCAGTTAACGACTGCCGGCATTGCGTGCGCTGTTGTCGGGGATAACACGGCATGCAACGCATACAAACTATTTGCATCAAATTGACTGATTAAACGCCGCAGGGTCTGGGGTTGTAGGCAGGCGAAGGCCAAGGCGATGCGCCAAGCAGTCAAAGATTGTTCGGATTTCAGCTGGGCGCGTAACCATGCTGCAGGCGTTTGCTGATGCCAGAGAACGGGCTGCACCCATATTCCCGTCTGTAGATATTGGATAAAACTGAGCCAGGCAGGCTGATGGCTCACTGTGCTCTCTGCGTTGCAGGAATGTGTGGATTGCGCATTTGGCTGGTCCGCTTGCTTACCTGCCTTAAAAGCTGCTGTTTGCGTCTTTTTTGCACTCGATGGTTTTCCCATTGAGCTTACTCGTTGAGAATTTGCTCCTGCATTTTTCGCAAGATTGGCCTTAGAGTCTAAGCCCACTCGCCAATCTAACCTCTCCTCTGCTCGGAGAGCTTTGTATTGCGGGTTATTCGACGAATGCTCTAACAAAGCGCGCAAGCGCATACCCAATAGCTGCACTACTCGATCGCTTAATTGGTCGTCAAATTGTGCAAGGTCTATGGTGCCCACATCAATGATGAGTTGATCCGTACGTACCGGTGTACCTACGCTTGCTTCCCATGTTTGTTGCATCACCCCTCCTAACTCTGCTTGCAAACGCTGATGAAATAAGCGGCTCGCACGCTGTTGTAGAGGGTGCGCGAGTGTTTCATCGCAATAAAGGCGTAAACGTAACCTCGTTATCCGATGCGTATCGCGTTGCGAGGATGGAGAAGCCATAAATAGTTAGCTTGTTAGATCGGGTTGGGATAATGCTTTTGTCATCTTTTTATTCTTATTCGATGTCGCCGCCCTCCTTCTTTATTGGCACATGTAACAAACTATAGTCTTGTATATAAGTTTCATCTAAGATTCCCTCACTTTTCTCAGCACGAGCTTTTTGCGTAGCCGTGGCAACGCGCATCGTTCCAATTCCAAGCGTTACCTCTCTATCTAAACTCCCTATGCCTAGGAGCTCTAGCAATTTGTAAGATAAATCACCTAATGGTTGCCCGTCGTTTTGCCAGGCTGCATAAGTTTTGGCAAACGCTGAAAAATCTTGGTGATTTGGATCATTTTTGTCCAACCAGTGGATACAAGGCACGATATGAGCGGGCATTTCTTCCAATATCACCTCTTCTATCCACGCTGCAGTTGCTTGCGGGTCGATAGCATCAGTCAATAGAGTGCGGTCCATCACCACACTGACCATGAAAGAAAAATAATCTTGTATGTCTTTGCCTTTTGAATTAACAAAAGACCAATGCCATAGTCGCTCTTCACCAGGGAGGATGAGGTTCCAGCGATCTAATGACATTTTTGCTGTGACCTGGCCGAGTAAGGGATCCACCTTTTCTATTGTCGCGCTCAGCTCTTGCGGCGTAGCTTGCTTTGCGTTCACTTTGTATAACGTTAACGTGGCACCCTCTTTTATGTAAGCAGGAAAGGGGCGCACTAGTAATTTTCGAGTCTCACCTGAATCGTCTACTGGGTCTGCATATTCTAAGGTATAGACCATGTTATATAACCAATCCTGGCTGCTCTTCCACCGCACTGCGATGTCAGAAGCAGGGTCTTCATCTTTCCATAAAAGATAGGCTTTCTTTTCTAAATTTGCGTTATTTGCAAATAAAAAGAGGACTGTGTGCTTAGATGCATCTACTTCGCTAATCACATTCACCGCAAGTAGTGTATTTATGTCTGAAGAACCTTGGATATGTGTAAAATCAATTAACTGACCCGCGGTTAATGCATCCATATTAACCCCATCCTTCACGGCCATTCTTATCCCGATATCCTTAGTTCCATCTTCTCCTTTTTCATATATCAATGCGACGATGTCCTGCGGTTCATTGTATTTGCCAGTCGGTTTTTTCGGCAGCAGTGCACGGCGTTCTACGATATAAAACGGCAAGTTCGCTAGATTAAGATCCTCTTCATCAAATAATTCTGACGCCCAGCCTAAACGAGCAGCAATACGACGTTGTAATGCAGAGACTTGGTCGACGCGAATCGCAGCACGGTGATAGGTTAACTCGGTAATCTGTTGTAAATAACCGCGTTGCACCGCTAAAAAGCGGTGCATCTGCGCTTCTGTACCTTTGGCAGATAGCAAGGCGCGCGACGCACGACGCTCGCCAAAGTAAGACAGCAGATAATCGATAATGTCTAATTCTTTATTTGTATTACCGGCGGCGTGTTGATTGAAAGCCTCCAAGCGATCACGGTAGGGTTTATGGAGAGCATTTGGCACTTCATTAGGTATGCGTTGCGTATCTTGTGTACCAAAAGGCCATTGTGCACCCCAAATAGCGGCATCCTTTGTCTTATCTTCATTTTCCTCTTGACGTGCAAATGACAGTAAAGCAGGCAGCCGCGCTAATTGATCGCACCCGTTCGCTAATTGCTGCTCAAACGCCAACAAAAATTGATGTAGATGGCGGGTTTGCTGTGCGTCGTAATCAGGATTTTGTAATTGATAGCAAGCAGGTAGACGCAAACTGGCGGGATAATATCGATGTAGATTACGGTAACGGCCAGCAGGTAGAACGACTGATGCTTCTTCGATAATATTTACCGCAGGCAAAGCATCGTTAATTTGTTTTTCAGTCGTGATCATCTGGCGCCCACGCTTAAGTAAGCACACCCATTTACCCTGCGCTAAATCTTGAATTGGCGTACTACTAAAGGCCAGCGCAGACTCCAGCTCATTCACCTTAAACGCCCACGGATTATCTTCTTGCCTAGAAGCAAAAGACAGTATGGCCTGCACACCTGGAATCGCTTCCCACAGCTTTACCAATGGAGTTAGTTGCATTAGATAGGCTTGACTATAATCACGCTCAGCTGGCAGGTGTGTGATCCAACCGTGCTTTAATTGCGGCCCCTGGTAAATAGCCTCAGCACTCCAACCCTGCGCGGCCAAATCAGAGGCGCGTTCGCGTACGGCGGGGGGGCTTAAGTAGTTTTCAGTCAGCGTATAAATCTGCGCCAAAATCGGCGCGATATCGTCAACATCATCCTCTAGCTCAATCGTTGCTGTGATTGGTGCAGCAACGGCGGATACCTTATGCACTTTGCGTATGCTTTCTCCAAGATTACGATGCTCTAATAGAAATCGATCTAATACTGGCCTAGTTATATTCCATTCGATGTCTCGGCTAAGCTCGACATGAAGGAGGTAATCTCCTAGAAGCGATTTTTTTTCTATGCTATTGCCTTCTGTCTCAGTCTGAAAGGTAAATTGACGCGAAGTTGCGTCATAACCATATTGATAACAAGCAGAATCTTGTGCATGAATGGGTTGTAATTGAATATTCCTAAAATAAAATTGATTGGTTCCTGGCCGCACCAAATCCAGCAAAGCCCGTCGATAATCTTCTAATGTGATTGGACTGCAAGTTAGCGCCTGATGAGGGCCAAAGGCTTCTGGAAACAACAGATTTTTTTTTGGCACTTCAGACACGTACACCGCGCCTGCATTGGCGAATCCATAAGTAGTCGCCGTGGGCGCTCCTACTACTAAGCACTGGTTATCTGCACTGATAGCAAGGGATTGTCCGTATTCTGCGTTCGCTGCTGCGGTAGGCGAGGTGAGGCGTTGCACTTCATTCCAGCTGTTTCCTTCTAAGCGAAATATATAAACAGCGCCTGCATTATCGTAATCACCGACCTTCGTTTTATTTGCGCTAATGGCTAAGGTATTTCCCCCACTAAAACGAACCGCATGCCCAAAGCGAGCACTCGCGACCGCATCTACTGCATATAACTTATCTTCAAATTGCCACTGCCCTTTCCCGTTATAGCGATAGATATATACAGCACCAGTATTTGCTTCCCCTTTGAGGTCTCCTGGCGTACCGATAGCCAATTTTTTTCCATGCTCGTCAAAGCTTAAACTGCTACCAAATTCAGCGCCCTGTTGTGGGTTTGGCATGGAGATTTCTTGACGCTCAATCCATTTATTATTCTTAATATCATTGCATTCATACAAAAACACAGACCCTGCATTTGCCTTTCCATCTATCGTCTTTTTTGTCGATACCGCCAGCCAATGCGCATCAGAGCTTATACGAAGCGAATAGCCAAATTCACTAGCGTCTTTTTCTATTTTTTCGCTCGAGCTATCCTCTCTAAAGATATACACTTTGCGCACATTGGTGGTACATGCGCCCGCCACTGTTTTGCCGTCAGTGCTTAAACTCAGGGCTGTTCCTAACTTATCAGATGCCTTTTCTCCAGCCCACATTAATGAATCCAAGTGCTTCCAATCCGCACCGTTACGTTCAAAAACGACGATTCTCCCTCTTTCACTATCAGCGCTCTCGGGCGCCCCTATCGCAATCCTATCGCCTGTTCTGCTAACGCCTATGGAATAGCCAAAAGAGTTATAGGCAGGATTAACATCACTTTTTGTCAATTTCTGCCGCTGCACAAATCTACCGTTAACCTGTTCATAAATATAAACAATACCACTCGCATTTGCCGTAGAAGTATTCGCAATGACTAATATGCTTCCATCGGCACTCAGCGCGGATAGAACACCAAATTTTCTCTGCGCTACGGGTTTATCTGCCGTCAATTCCTCCTTAAATTGCCATGATTCTTCCACCATTGCATTTTCGGCAACAGATTGCGTCAGCAAATCTGCAATCGGCAACACATGCCGATACGCTAAATCCGATACGTTATAAGCCATCGCATCGAGCATCGTAATACCTGGATCATGCTCGGCGGTGTCAGTCCAAGTGTGCTGTGCTTGCTTGGCTATCACTTCCTTAGCTTTGGCCTGTAAGGTATTGAAATGAATTTGCTCTTTTAATTCAGGCGAAATTGGACGCTCGTCGCGCATAATCGTTTCCTTCTACGCTTTATGCAGCAGCGGCTGCAGGGGTAGTTTCGAGGATCAGTACTTCGGTGGTTGCACAGATGATCGAGTTCTGTTTGCCATCGAGTTTCAAAAACTTTACGTAGTCGACATAAGGTTGCTGCTGAATTAGGGCTAGCACCTTGTAATAATATAAGTGATACCCCAAGCGAACTGCGCTACCTGCCTCCCACACCCACGGCATGTAATGCCTATTTAAAGCATCGCTTAATGCCTTATCACCATAATCAGCATTAAAGCCTGCTTTAAATTCGACTTGATACACAACCTGCACTGTGCGGTAGCTAGGGTTACTTAGCTTTACATGGAACCAAGGGGAAGAGACGCTTTGCAAATATGTTTGCATACGCGCTAAATGGGCGGGACCGAATTTAGGTTTCAGCATATCCCCGTTATCGGCTTTGCCATAAGTCGGAATCATCGTGATAGTTTGCACATCGTTAGCATCTAAATGCTCGCTACGCTCAGGAATGCGTACATCGTAAATTTCGGGGAATTGATCTAATAAAATCGTTTTGACATCGCGCCAGCTTACTGCACGTTGGCGATGCGAAAGGTATTTGGCGGCGCGCTCGGTAAATTGCTCGGTCTTTTCTGCTGGTCGTCCGCCGGTAGAGGGCCAGGGTTGAAGTACCTTGCTCAAGCCTTCTATATTTTGTGCAGTTTGCGTAATCGTTTTAGCAGGCAACGCTTGTTCAAAATGGCTCGTGTCCACGTCAGCTAAATTCTTTAAGATTGCTATAGCACTATTTGTATGAAGACCAAATAAATAGGGATAAGGCGAGCCGCTGTATCGCATCTCCGTCGATCCGGCGTTTTCTTCGGGGGTAAATGCTTCTACTAAGTCATCGACTACGGCACGGATCCAATAACGCCCTGCTGGCATCGCGCTAGCTGTGCGCGATGCATCGTGTGGCAGTACGGCGTGCCATAAACCCGTCTCAAATAATCCTTGGGTTTCATCTCGAACATGTGCCTCTAAGTTCACCCAGCTGCTATCAGCCTGCAAATATTCCCATTTCGGCACTAACGCTTGCAGACTTTGCAATTGCCAATGGAGATGGAAATCTTGACCAGGCTTTATATCCTGAAAACCCAAATACAATTGGGCTTTATCTTTAGCAGCATCCTCGGTCTGAGTTGCTGATCGATGACCAAAAGGCGTTAGCAAGTATTGCGTATGCACCTCAGTATCGGTCACTTCATAATCCACACGCAGACTTTTCCATTGCGGTGTGTATGGAGGATTTAATGTTTCCTCTGGCTTCAAGCCTGGTAAAGCTGCCCAATAAGCTTTATGCAGAAAATTTTGTTTTAAAGTGATTTCAATCCAAGCAGGATATTTACGAAGATCCGTTTCATCTTCTAGTTCGTCCGTCCAATCGGAAGTAATGCCAATTTCCAGCTCTTTTGAAAGGGTGAAAGTAATTGCATTACCTACTGGCGCAGTGGTGCCTACACCCTTCTGGAATAGGGAAGCACCCGTTTCTAACTCTTTTCTTACTCCATTCCTAACTAAGGCTATATCGACCTTGAAAGCATCATTATCCGCAGGCTCATTCGGATATTTTTTATACCAAGCTGGAAAAGAAGTCGTCGGTAAATCTACCCATTCAGGCGTGAGGGTAATTTTTACATTGGGCTTATTAAACCAATCTTTCGTAATCAGATAACACCCCATCCCCACCCCTGGCTCTGGGCCAAACGGGAAAATACGCTGATCGATATCGAACTGCGCCTCATCGGTGCTAAATAAAATATCGCTTGCTTTTTTCACTTCCATTTTGATGGATTTGACTACCGGGATAACAGCAGCATTGGACTGATGATAAAACTTAAGTAGCGGTGCTTTATCTATAAAACCATCCAAACCATTAGGTGCCTCAGTCATTTCCAATGAGTCATCAATCCACGTTATCGATTGGCCCGTAAAAAGTTGAGGTATCTCCGGAGGGGACTGTTTTTCTTCTTTCAGCTCTTGCCAAGTTTGCCCTTTACTGACAGCGCAATGCATAGCATTCGGCTCTCCGCCAAACTCGACTGTTATTCTGCGAAGGCTCCCTGGCGCAGCAAGAACCTCCGAGCTCACCACGCGCCCTATTTGCAATTCATGCGTTTTTTGCTCATCAAAAGAAAACAAATGACATCCTTGCTCAGGCCACGATAATCCTTGACTCTCATCGCAAACGATCCGTGTTTCTCTAGCCTCGCTCCGCCTTGAGAAAGCGCACCACCGTATATCAGTTAAACGCCCAAGATTCGCTAGCAGCGTTTGCTCTAATCGATACTGGCGCGGTGCACCAACGGCGTCTGCGCCAGCATCGAGTAATAAGCCTTCCGCCAGCATTAATTCAGATGTGTTGTCATTCAAGATAAAAGAAACCGCCACCCGATCTGCTTGTGCTGGGCGTTCTTGTAAACCTAGTAGCTTGCTGTAATACAACTGCTTATGCGCTTCTGGTAACTCGTTGAACAAAGCGCGCGGCGTTTCCAGCATGCGAAAGAAAGCCAGCAAGAGCGCCTGGTGCGGCAACATCGCGCCATCGACTTGCTCCGGATTAGCATATAGCTGCGCTAATTCAGCAATTTGCTTACCTTGCGTTGGGAAAAAAACATTCGCTAAAGTCGCGCTCCCAGCGTCAGACTTAAATGGTACTAACGCGCAGTATTCTTTTAATACCTTCAAGCGTTGCTCAAGTGAACGGTCATCCAAAACAAACGAGTGTTTTTTCTGCGATAGAGATGCATCAGCCATAGTTTTTTTATCTTTATTTGCGCGCTTCAATTAATCGGGTTGCCTACTCGCTAATCGTCAGACTTATTAAAAAAATCTGCATAACTCCATAGCAAAAATACTTTTGCTGCCAACACAATGACGCTGCTCTTGGGCTATGCAGGCTTTTTCTAATTTTTGGCTTTAACAAACATCTGACTCGTATTAAATCGTCCCTGCCCCATACTAGGCGCTGGCGCATCGGCTGGATGAGGTGAGGTTGCACTTATCGCAGGTTGCGTTGGGGTAAAACGCGCAGTGAACTGCTGCCCTTTCAGAATGAGCGCCGCGTTACTTTTACAATGCGGCGCTTGTTGATCGCCTGCCAGCACTGCAATAGTGATGACGCCCATTCCTGGCGAGTAGCCTGGTATGGTGTATTGCGCAGGAACTTGCACTTTTTTTTCATCGCCGACCACGCACACGTGGCGTTTATTGATCGTTGCATGTCCAGTGCCGCGTATCGTGGCTGGGCCAGTGGGCGTGACTTGGCGGTGACCAAATTGAGGGTTAAATTGCAAAAGATCGCCGTCGATGACAATGCATTGATTACTCATATAAAGACGCCTCCTCGATCTTCGCCTACATCGAGTTGCCCGGCTAAGCGCATTACCGCATCGGTGCCACGAATGCGGCACGCTACTTGAATATGTAAGCAACCTGGGCAATTCCGATCGCGCTCGATATTGATTTTTTCCAGACTCACTCTTTGTTCGTAGCGCAAAATGCTATCGGTGATATTCGTGCGAATGCTAGCGAGTAAATCGTCGTTAATATTTTCGAAAATAGCCGAGTGCAGATCACAGCCGTAGGTCGGACGCATGATGCGTTCGTTTAATTGCGTGCTAAACAAGATACGCAAGCTTTGTCGGATATCTTCAGTATCCACCGCCATATGAGCCCCTTGCTCAACATCGAAGTCAGGCGGAAAAGCCCAGCCTCGACCATACATGCCAACCATTTTTTGATTCATTTTGCTCGCCTATTTGCTCTTCTAGGAATTTATGCAGTCCGTGTGGAAAAGTGAGTTTTTCCGGCCAACTGGCATAACTCCGCTACTGAGGTTATGCAAAGATTGTTTAACGACTCAAATCAATATTTGCACCTTTAATCGCTACTCCTTGCTTACCTTCGGCATTCAGCTTTTGCTTCGCCTGAATCTCTACATTCTTTGCGTTAACTGCCGTGTCTTGTTCAGTTTTAAGCGTGACGCCTTTTTTCATCACTAGCTCGTCTTTATCTGACTGCAAAGTGGCTGATCCCTCTTGTGTATCAAACAGCAGTTGATAAATTTGTTTGTCTTTTTTAAAAACCAGACCTTTTTGCCGGTTTGCTTTACTCGGCGCATAAGGCGCTTTATTTTTTGGGTTGTGCATCGACCCTAAAATCACGGGGTAACGAGGGTCTTTCTCGAAAAATCCCAGTACCACTTCATCCCCTACTTCAGGGTATAAACACAGCCCCCCTTCTTTACTTGCATAAGGGGTGGAAAAACGCGCCCAAATGGCTTTCTCTTTTAGATTCAGTGCGGGAATACGTACTCGTAAGCGATCTAAATTTTCTGGGTCTTTTTCGTAGTTATCGATAACCCCGATATGCAAACCTGATATCGTCGGTAATGGCGCCACATCCACGTCACGCAAATTGCTTTGACCTAGAGCTAAGGTGGTGCACCATATCCCCTTATCCATATAGTGATAGACCTCGGTGACGATGCCTGAACCATCAAAATGCTTGCCGAAGCCGGAAATTGCTAAGGTTCCTCCCAACGTATAAGCGGTCGATCCTTCGACTGAAAAACGCGCCTGTATTCCGTGCATCTGTTGCGCTAATAAACGCGATTTCGCCAACGCTGTTTGCTCTTCTGACGGTAAAGGTAGGCTGTAGCGTAAATCCCAGGTTTGCTTGCTGAGTGCATCAAGCTGTTTAGGATCGAACCCGCCATTGCCTAGTTCGAGCGCTGACGCATCAAGGGTGCGTGACATTTCCTGCTTTTCAATATCCCACGCCGCAATTTCTATTTTTTTTGCTTGCTGATCACCGTTAAAGACCCATTCTCCAATTGATAGTAATTCAGAGGTTTTCCGTTCATCTTTTGCTTTAATCGTGTAATCCGCTTTAGCTGCTAATTTAGGTTGAATAATGTCCACCCCTTTAACAGTGGGAATCAACCAGACTTCGTTCGCATGCACTCTAGATTTAATAAATTGCCAATCGGAGCAGAAAACTTGAATCAGTTGCGGATGTTTTATCGTCATACCTGCAGCGGCACCCAAGCTAATCTCATGCTCTTTGAGTATCGCGCGCACAACGTCTTGATCACTCTTTTTTTCAAAGAGTTGACTACGGTGCGATGCCATTAAGCTTTGCAAAGGATGCTTTAAGGTCAGCGTCATTACTGTGCCCTCTTTGCTTAATGAGCAGACTTGTTTCGCAACTAAGCCGGAAAAAATAACTTCAGCCGCCTTCCCTACGCCTGATGCGCCGGTCACTTTAATTTGCACCTTCGTACCTGGACGGCAGGCCGCTACATCCCTCTCCTGATCTTTTAAATCGGCTATCGCGCTATTTGGCGCGCAGAAAACGACGGTCGCATGCGCAATTTGATTCACACTATGCGAAATTTTTAATGAAACGACATCTAAGTATTGCAAGCTCTTATTTGCGTTCCCGAAGGTAACTTCGGTAACGGGAGGAACTGGTTGCTTTAATGGTGTAGGCATGGCGCTCAAAAAATTTAAGAAGCAGTGCTTTCTGAGGTAGCGACTAATGAATCGCCAGCTTCAAAATCATCCAAATTATCTAGATCATTTTCAAAAGCTAAATCTAAATAGCTATCTGCTGCTGCAACAGAAGTCGCCACAATGCCTACCATCGCAGCAGCGAAAGCCATCAGCGCTAACGAGGACATATCAGACACGGAAATAACGGGGACCTCGGGCAACATAATGCCTAGTTCGGAGCCTTGTATGACCAAGCTTTCATCGGCTACAATGGTCAGCGTAACGGTGGCTCTAAGCGGCGTGCCATCTCGCTCGAATAACGTGTAGTCGACTTTCATCGAACTCGTACGGCCGGCAAAATATCCTTTACCGTGCCACTTCATCTGCCCCCAGATAATTTTTAAAAAGCGGGGCTCGCCTGTTTTGCCATCTACCGCATAGCAAAGCTCACGCAAATCGCTTAATTGCTCATCCACCGTTTTGCTGTTGCCTGGCAAATAGGTGTCGAACAGTAATTGCAAAGAGAGGGTGCCCGGCTCAATGCTTTGGTAGCGGTGACTCTTCGCATTGCTATTAATAAAACACGTATTCTCATACTCTGTTTTATAGCTCAAGGAGACGGATTCAGGGTTGTATAGCGCTTCGATTTGGCCGATTGGTCGTGCGGATTCGCGGTCCGCATATGAATCAATTTTTAATTTTGATAGGGAACGCCCAAGCGTGATCATGACCAATCCCCTTGCATGTTTTGTGTCTCGCACAAGTTTTCCAGCACGCGTCGAGAGATGGTTTCGATTAAACGTTCTTGCTCTACGCGGGACATATTAGGCACGCTGACAGCATATTCGGCACCCCGATTTGGATAAGTTCGCGATCGCGCTTGCGTTGGTGTCACGCGTGCCTCGATCACCAACTCTCTGATTTCAATCGTCACAGTTTCACTCCCAACCAAGTGATATCGTTATAGACCAACTCCATCCGATTAATCAGGATTTGATTGCTATTCGCATCTAACTCGCCGACTTCCCAACTCTTAGGCCGAGCATTGGTGACTGTCCAACTGCTAATCGGACTTTTTTTATGGTCGAATAAAATAATCACGACATCGGCATAAATAGAACTAAATTGCTCCATAACGAGGTTAAAAGTCAACGTCAACGGCGTCACTGCCATCACGCCCCGCTCTAAAACTAAAGTGCCGTGTTGCACCCGTTCTGGCAAATGATGCATGCCTACATTGACTCCGCCTTCAATGCGATCTTGCATATTCATATTCCAGCTCAAGCCACTGATTTTTTGAAAGAAGAAATCGATTGGGCTGGGTATGAGCCGGTTAAATAAAAATGCAGCCGTGAAGCTATGCGATACAACTGGTGTGATCAAAGGCTTCAGCGGACTTGAAGCTGATTGAACTGACCCCAAACTTAGCAGGCTATCTAACCCAGGAATTTTAGGAATCATACGAGTACACTCCGATTAAATGAGTGGTTGGCAATCTGAGTGCTTACTTCATTTTCGCGGGTATTTAATTGCAATTGGATTTTTATAAATTCAGCCGGATATAGCAGTGCGACGCCTATACGCATAATCATCTTGCCGTTGTTGATGTCTTCTTGCGTCATGCTCTCGCCCACACCCAAAAATAGTTGGAAGGCTTGATCTTCTTGCGTGCCCAATAAGCCCCCGCTTTGCCATAACCTTCTTAACCAACTACGAGCAAAGCCTTTGAGCTTGATCCAAGTTAATTCATTATTGGGCTCAAAGACGAAAAACCGACTGGTTTCAACCAGCTGCGCCTCAATATAGGAAACCAAACGACGGATTTGCACATACCGCCAAATTGATTGATCAGCATCGTTAACTAACGTACGGCAGCCCCAAATGCGCACCCCACGCCCAGGAAAACTGCGAATCACATTGATCGTGGTTGAGGTCAGGGAGAATAATTTCTCTGCCTCCCAATGCGAATATTGCGGCTTTATCACATGTGATAAAGGAATGTTAGCAGGCGCTTTCCAAATGCCTCGTTCACGATCAATATGTTGAATCGCGGCGATGACCGCAGCAGACGGCGGCAGCACGATGCGCTCATTGGTTTGAGCGAAGTGATAATCGGTAATCAGATGTGGCCAATAGGCAGCAGCATAAGCGGCTTGATCAGAAATAAACTGCTCTTTGCAAGCATTTGCATGCTCGACTAAAGCTGGCGTATCCAAAATGCAAAACACATTAAAAAGCCCTTGCCGCGTGTCTAATAACGCTTGCCAGACTTGACACCAAAGCGCCTTTTCATCTGCATCAATCGATACGATATCGGGTACAGCAATTAAATTAATTTCTGATTGCGCTGCGATAACTGATAAAACTGTTTGGTCTGATAGAGCGTTAGCAATGGTTTCATCGTCAGCCTCGCGTAGCGCCTTGTATTTATCAATACACAATACAAAACAGCGCCCACCGCTATTATCAAAATAGTGTTGCAGTGCGTAATAAAGCACGCTGCGCTTAGCTGCGTCACTTGTCCCTAACTGCATTTGATAATCAGCAAACGATTCAATCGTATACAGCTTTCCCGCATCCCCTTTTTCGGTATACCCGATAAAAACGGGCACTGCTGTAGCGTTTTCATAAGGGGCGGGAGTCAGCAGTGAGTCAGAAAACGAAACGCCGGGTTGCATTAAATGGGTCATCGCATGCTTCTATTGGTTAATCATGTTAAGCGTGTGGCTGTAGCGCTAAAGCATGTTTTGCGTAAATTGCAAAATAATGAACTCCGCTGGGCGTACCGCTGCCATGCCAATTTTCACGATCATTTTGCCGTCCTCTATCTCCTCTCCACGCATCGTTATATCTTTACCGACTTGAACGAAATACCCTTCTTCTGGTCGTGATCCCATCAAGCCGCCCAGCTTCCAAATGTTGTAGAGGTAACCTTCAATCGCTGATTTCACGCGTATCCACGTTGCAGACATATTCGGTTCAAATACCGCAAAGCGCATCACATCAGCTACATCTCGCTCTACCTGGTTGAATAACCGTCTCACAGGTACATAAAGCCAATCCGTTTGCGCTTCATTGACCAAGGTGCGAGCACCGTAAATGACGGCACCTTGACCATCAAACCAACGAATGACATTGGTACCTTTTTTATTTAAATCCCCTTGTTCATCTTCACCCACTCTTACCGTGGGTATGCCACCTCGAATGGCGACATTCGCGGGGGCTTTCCATATGCCGCGTTCGCGGTCGGTACGGCAGTACGCGCCGGCTACGGCTGCGCTGGGAGGGATGGTAATGTGGGGATTATCTTTATTATATTCAGTGACTTTCTTATCGAGTTCACTACGGATTTTTTGGGATAAAGATGGACTACGTGTTACCAATTCCAATAAAGAAATGGACTCTGGACTTGCACCTTCTTCTATTGGGCTTTCTTTATCTGCGTAACCTGTGACTTTAACGCCAGCATCGTCAATCCAATACTTTTGAGATAGCTGTAAATAAGGATAGTAAAAAGCAGCTTGGGCCTCTTCTTGCAATACGTTGGATGCTTTAGCCGACTTATTCAGGCCATGCATAATCAGAAAATGGCCCTTTTTTTTATCGAACAAGGCTGCAAGTGTTTCGTAGACTGAATCGGACGCAGTAGATTCTGCCCCCATCACCAGCAACGAAATTTCAGCGTACTCTTCAATTTTTGGAGCAAGCTTTGAAATTTCAGCTGCTGAAGATAGATCCGTCGCACTCAGCAAATAGCAAGGTCCACCGCCATTTTCAAAATAATGTTTTAATGCAACAGAAGAATCTTCTGTTCTTTGCTCCACGTTCACCGGCCCAATTACATAGGTATAGTCTGGATTCTCATCAACTGGCGGCGTTGAGATTATTTCAGCAGTCGCACTGAGTGGGCCATGACTGAATTTACTGTAGTAATCCATCCAGTAACTAACCTTGATGCATCCTTTATCTGCCCCTATTACTTTTCCATCTAATCCATACCATTTCCCAATAAAACACGGCACCGTTGCACTTGCATTAATCGGCAATGAAATCCCTGCTCGTTCTTCTACAATGACTCCTGGCGCTATTCCCATAATTTCCCTCGTTCCAATGCTGCACATCACCTATGCTGCCGATGCACGCTATCGCGTGAAAGTGACGCGCCTGAATAATCTTAAGGCCAAGGTTTTAACCTACCAATTAAGCCTGCCCCACTTCTTGCGTAAATTGCAAAATGATAAATTCCGCTGGACGCACGGCTGCCAAGCCAATTTTCACAATCATCTTGCCGCTTAATACATCGTCTCGCGTCATCGTGATGCCTTCGCCCATTTGCACAAAGTACCCTTCTTCGGGGCGCGAACCCATGAGGCCACCCATTTGCCAAATATTGTGTAAGTAGCTTTCAATCGCTGATTTCACGCGCGTCCAAGTCACCCCCGTATTAGGCTCAAACACAGCAAAACGCGCGACGCGTTTAATATCCCGCTCGGCCGTATCAAATAAGCGGCGCACAGGAACATAGCGCCAATCTGGTGTCAGTCCCATCGTACGCGCACCCCAGACTAAGGTACCTACATTGCGGAAATCACGAATCATGTTAACGGCGATTTTGCCATCTTCATTGTGATCACCCTGCTGCCTATCTGTTACTTTGACGACAGGACGCAACCCCCCTTTGATCGAGACGTTAGCAGGTGCCTTCCAAACACCACGCTCACGGTCGACAGAGCAATAAATGCCCGCCATTACTGCACTAGGAGGAACAGGAATATCTGCCCAATCGGCTTCCAGATGGGGGTAATACATTGCAGCGTGATTATTTTTGGTAGCAGATACGCTTCCAGATAAAAGATCTGTCGGCGCATCCAAAATCGCAAATAAGGATTTGCTAGGCTGGCACAAGATGTTGACCGCACTGCTAATATCCTGGCCTGCTGCTATGAGCAAAGTAATATCGTCAAATTTTGGAACTTCCGCCGCCATTTGGTCCTTACAGACGAGATAGCAATACCCCCCGCCATTCTCAAAGTAAGCTCTAACAGAGACGTGCAACAGATTGTCTGGCTTAAAGCCTGTGCCGGGTGATTTCTCCATGGCTGTAATAAAATCCAGCCAAGAATTACAGCGTACTGCTGTGGTTAAATCTGGATTAACATTACTATCTGCAAAAATCGGCACGGCCGTTGCCCCCGCTGTGACGGAGAGAGAGAGATTAAATAACTCTTCGATATAAACACCTGGATAAGACGTCACTACGTTGGTGCCCATACAAACTCCCTTTCATTCGAGAGAATCTATTAAAAAAATGGATTCGATATTCAGTGGTATTTGAAACGAATCTCGTCGCTAATTAAATGCGACCGTTACACGAGTTGCCAACAAAGAGATTTCTTCGACAGCCACCTCATTACTCGAGGCGTCAAAACTAGGAGGGGAAAGTTTGGTGGGAAAAGCGTCGTAAACGCTCCAGGTGACAAGCGGGTTTTTACCAGATTCGTCGGTCAAACTGATGGTGATATCTTTTCTCTCTACCGTATTGAGCACAATGGTATTGAACCAATCATATAAATTACTGTTTTTACGAAATACGCCTCGTCTCAGCGTAAGATTTGTTGCCTGTGATTGTCCTGGCATTTGAAACCAATTACCAAATCCGTCTTTATATTCAATCGTATCGACCTCTAACTCCAGACCAGAAACCGCACTACACAATAATTCCCCGCCTGTACCGTCGGCACCTCGAACATGCACTCGATAGCGATAAGTTGAAAGAGGGTATGTCTCAGTCATTTTTTCTGCTGAAATTGCCATATTGCTCTCCTTAAATTTCGGATAATGGCAATATGCGTTATGCATAACGCCATAAAAAAAATTAAAGAAAAATACTCTATGTAGCGCTATTGAATTTACAAATCAATACTTTAAGCAAGCGCCCTCCATTCAAATAAAGCGCTCGCTTTATTTGAATATATTAAGGACAAAAAATACCTCATATATTTACAGAAAAATATATAAATAAATATTAAAGGTAATTTTTTTGCTTTCGCAAAATCAGAGAGCAGGATATTACGAGAGAAAAATTATCTTTATGTAAGCGGTTGACGCGGATAGATAGGAATAATGGAAGCGAGGAAATACAGTTTCACAAAGAAACTCTGACTAATATTTATCATTATTTTTTTCATGATGTATTTTTAATCTTTTATTGTTACTGTTATGGATTAGCCTATATAGATTAGCTTATTTTTAATACAGTAAATTACTTAAAATATTTTACTTTTTTCTTATATTTCGATTGCCTCATGAGGAATTTTATCGCGCACCAAGAAAGAATGCCAATACAGACATAAAGCTGCTAAACAAAAAATAACTTGACTCACCTTCTACTGCAAAACAGTCTCAAGTTTTTTAATATTGAATTGAACTGCCTTGCGATAAGAAGAAGTTCACCATATGGCTCAAACAAACTCTAGCAGGTAATTACCTGGAGAGTTCAAGAAAATGATGAATATAAGGGGATGGCCCTATGCTTGTGCTTGCCGTGGCACGCGTGACCTTTGAAAAAAACTGGGCCGCTTCTCAACAAAATCGAATGGCCTGATTTCAACAAATATGGGATCCGTTTAATAAGGGCAACCTCAATAGACAAATTCCAGGTGCTCCAGAGCTACATGTGCGCAGTACGACCAAAAAATGCTGTTTGTCAGTGAGCGTGATCAAGCGTCATAGGCTTCTTGCTGTCCTGCAATAGCAAGACTGCTTAGGCGGTGCGGGTTTATCAATGCCAGACGATGCACTGTCATGTCTTTAACTGATATCGCTATACATAATGCAATGTTGCGAGACAAACGCTACAAGTTTAGCGATAGTGACGGTTTTTTATAGAAATATTTCCTACTAGCAAATGAGATCTCAGGAAAGGGAATAAAAACGAGAACCAGATCTGTTTTGTCTGGAATGCTATATAGATGGAGGCTCTGTCAGTTTGGAGCCGATTATTTGACCTAAGCGTTTTTGCTCTGTTGAGGAAATTATCATGTTCACTTTATATATTGCCCCCAATACCTGTGCAGTCGCTGTACTCATTACTCTGAAGTGGGTGGATGCGCCCCATAAGATTGAAATAGTGCAGTTAGGCGAGCACAGCTATCGTAAGATCGCGCCGCAGGGTATGGTGCCGGCTATGATTGACGGCGATGGTCCCGTTATGACACAAGCCACAGCAATTTTAAATTACCTCGCCAACACCTACCCACAAGCACAACTGGGCAGTAATGGAAGCCCTCATGCGCAATATGCACTCGACGAGAAACTCTCTTTTCTGGCTAGCGATTTTCATCCAGCTTTTGGGCCTTTTTTCTCACCGAAACGCTACACCATTGATAATAATGAAAAAAGTATTGAGGCAGTTAAGGCAGCAAGCCATATTCGAGTGGATCGGGTTATGCTCGAATTAGATAAGCAGTTAAGCTTCAATACGTATCTGATGGGAGAGCGTCCTAGTATTGCCGATGCCTATGCATTTGCGATGGCAGGGTGGGCAGATTATTTCCCCAAAAAGGTCAGCGATTATCCCAATGTCCATCGTTTCATGAAGATCATGCATGCGGATAAAGGCGTGCAGGCTGCATTGCTGCAGGTATCACAAAAGGCGGGCTGATTGATCGTTTTGCCACCTACGCAAGGCGTCCAACTCAATTATCTACTCAGCGCGTAGACCATCTTCTCCTCTTATACTTAATATCCAGTTTGTCTCTGCAAGTGAGTAAAGTCATGTGTAGCTATATTATCTATTTTTTCATTGTTTTGAAATTGAAAATTTGATTTTGCAGATAGCGTTTTTTCATAAGGAGGGGGCGCATAGGCATATTGATCGCCTACACTTACATTATTTGGAGCTTGACTATCTGCCTGCCCAGATTTTCTTAGTGCGTCAGCAGGGTCATATGTAAACACATTCTTCACCTTCTCACTATGTCGAGTTTGAACATCTGATTTTGCAAATGGTGTTTGTTCATAAGCAGGGGGCGCATAGGCATATTGATTACCTACCATTACATTATTTGGAGCTTGAGTACCTGCCTGTCCAGATTGTCTTTGTGCGTAAGTAGGGTCATAGGTAGGCGCATTATCCATCTTCCAATTATGTCGAATTTGAACATCTGATTTTGCAGGTGGTGTTTGTTCATAAGCAGGGGGATATGCTGCGGCAGTTTTCTGGCTACCTTGTCTAGATCCTAAGGGTAAACTCGGTAACATAGACTTCAGATTGGATAAACTGAATCGATTGCCTCCTTGCGGTGGCGTTTTTGTACTATTTTGATTAGAACCACTTTTTTGAGTAGTCTTTTGCTGAGATGGCTGATCTCCGGCAGTGCGAGTGGAAGAAAAAGATGCCCCATACCTTATACTTCCAGAGTCCATTGCCATTTCTCGCTCCACACTCAAATAAGTAAAATTCATCTATAAATTTTGATATCAACTGCCTATCTATAGATGTAGTTTTACACTTATCCTTGCCCACAATAACTACCAAAACAAAAAACATGTCTGTAAAAACGAAATCTGATCTGCCCTCAAAAAGTTAGATATTGGATCTGACTTTTTGAGGGCAGATCAATATTTGGATTCGTGCCTCACCACTACCCTACCGTTCTTTGCTTTTTCTTGTGATTGAGGGAGTTTGTAAAGTCTTTATTTATTGCGCAATCAACATAATTACTAACGCTCAATGACAACAGGGAGCCATTTAGGAGCTTTGATACGCAATTGCTTATTGACACTCATGCGTCCAAAGACGACTTCGATATCTGATTTTGGAACGCTAAACTCTGCCGCCAAGAAGCGCACCATATGATCTGTTGCCTTACCGTCACTAGGCGCAGCTGTAACGCTCACTTTCAGTTGGTGTCCTTTGACCTTGCCAATAGCATCCTGTTTTGCGCTTGGCTTGCCGAGGATATTAAGGACTAATGTATCTCCATCCCAGAAAAAAAAAGATTGCAAATCAGTACGGCTGGCTCTGGTGATTCCTGTATTTGCTTTTTTGCGTTTCATAGCTATCACCCTAAAGCAACGGACCATAGCAACCGATACTAAAATGTTGCTACACAGCACGCTGCATCAATGAGAGGCGCTTTGTAAAAAGCGCCCTCTTTTGAAGTCACTCATTGCCTGGTCGATTTCCTCTCGTGTGTTCATGACAAAAGGGCCTTGGCCTACAATCGGCTCATCGATGGGTTCGCCGCTTAAAAGAAGTAGCACTGCATCGCTATTGGCTTCGAGTGTGAAGCCTTCACCCGCACGATCCAAAAGCACCATCTGCGCCTCACGGGCAACGGCTTCACCATTGACTTGCACGGTACCGTGCAACACTACAACGGCTGTGTTCCAGTCATCGGGAGCAGGTAATTCAATAGTGGCTCCGGCGTTTAGGCGTATGTCCCATATATTCATAGGTGAGAAAGTACGTGCTGGCCCAGCATGCCCGGCGTACTTGCCCGCTATGATACGTACTGACCCGGCATCTTCAGACAGAGTTACAGAAGGGATCGTGTCATTGAGGATAGCTTGATATCCCGGCGTGGTCATTTTGTCTTTGGCAGGGAGATTGACCCAGAGTTGCACCATGTCTAGTGTGCCGCCAGAGTGGGTAAAGGCTTCGGAATGGAACTCTTCGTGCAAGATACCGGAGCCTGCCGTCATCCATTGCACGTCTCCAGGGCGGATTACGCCGCCTTGATTGGTCGAGTCATAGTGTGCGACTTCGCCCTTGTAGACGATGGTTACGGTTTCAAAACCACGGTGCGGATGCTGTCCCACTCCTCGGGGTTTAGTACTTGGTGAGAAGTCAGTAGGTCCTGCACGGTCCAGCAATAAGAAGGGGCTGAGCGTTTTTCCGTATCTAGGATATGAGAACAGCGAGCGCACTGGAAAACCATCACCCACCCAATGCTGGGGAGGTGCGCTGTAAACACCGACGACTTTTTTCATGACTTTCTCTCCAACGCTGCCGCAAAAATTTGCGGCGCTGAAAAAAGTATATGCTAAAAAGTGATGATTACAAGCACCGCACGACCCCGAAGATGGGCCCTTTGGGGCAATTGAGGACACGCCCTACATTGACAGTTGCCTGTTTCATGGGCATATTTAGGGGGTACTAAATGGAGGAAGCATGGTTTTGTGTTCCTCTCATTTTGACTTCCCTTTTCTTTTCATTCTGCCCGGCCTTTGGCTTTGAACGCACTTACTTCCCCCCCTTTGTCTGCATTGCCTACCGAATCTGCAGCACCGACCACACACCGCCCCTTACGCAGCTTTGTCAAGCGTGCTGGGCGCATTTCTAATGCTCAGCGCCATGCCTATGAAGAGCTAGGGCCGCGGTGGGTTGTGCCCTATCAAAACACGATGCCCACATGGTCAGTGCTCTTTAATCGCACTGCACCTTGTATTTTGGAAATTGGTTTCGGTATGGGAACGGCTACGGCTGAGATTGCGAGTGCACAACCGGATGTTGATTTTTTAGGGGTAGAGGTCCATGAGCCCGGTGTGGGCTCGCTGTTAAAGCAGATCAATGAGCGGGGGTTGAGTAATATACGGATTATTGAGCATGATGCGGTAGAGGTCGTACAGTCTATGCTGGGAGAAGCCAGCCTCGATGGGGTGCATATTTTCTTTCCTGATCCTTGGCATAAAGCCCGGCACCATAAACGCCGTCTCATTCAACCGGCTTTTGTGCAGCTTTTGGCCACGCGTTTAAAACCAGGTGCTTATATACATTGCGCAACAGACTGGGAGCATTATGCGCAACATATGCTGGAAGTACTCAGCGCTGAACCTTTGTTGTATAACACCGCTTCTCTTTGCAAATCACCCGTTGAAAGCACGGAAGCTGTAGAGCCTTCGCTAGATCTAGCTGCCCATTCTGTATCGCGCCCTGCTTGGCGCCCTGTTACCAAATTTGAAAAGCGTGGGTTGCAGCGTGGGCACGGTATATGGGATCTGGTTTTTCGACGTCGAGAAATATAGATTTGCAATCTCTTCCTCCACATTGTGCGGCCAACTAATCTACGGCTCTTCTTCAAAAGTGCACCCTTATTTACGCCATGAATACTGAAAACGCCCGCTTTAATATGATTGAGCAGCAGATCCGCCCTTGGGGCATTAGTGATCTTACTGTGCTAGAGCAACTCCATAATTTGCATCGCGAAGATTTTGTTCCACTCGCTTATCGCAATCTTGCATTTGCAGATCTCAATATTCCCCTGCCTAATGGCCAAACTATGTTAGCGCCCAAAGTAGAAGCCAGAGTACTGCAAGCAGTCGCCGTACAAGAAGGTGAATCTGTCTTAGTAATTGGTGCAGGAACGGGATATGTAGCCGGTTTGCTTGCGCTGCGAGCACAACGCGTGATCGCTCTTGAACTAGATGCAGAAATAGCGACAATAGCTGAAAAAAACTTGAGGGCAGCGCATATACAAAATGTAGAAGTCATTCAAGCAGATGGCGCACAAGGCTGGCCCAAGGCCGGCCCATACGATGTCATTATGGTGTGTGGTGGCTTGCCGCTACTGCCTCAAACACTGCTTCAACAATTAAAACTCGGTGGGCGACTTGCTGCTTTCGTGGGCCAAGCTCCGATTTTGCAAACACAATTGGTTACACGAGTAGATGAGGCCCAATACGATACGCGCACTCTTTTTGAAACGTGGATCGCCCCGCTAAAGTATGCGAAACAGCCTCCTATTGCATTAACCTCCGTATAACAACCTATCCATTTCCTCTAAAAAGCGTTTAGGGTGTAGGCAAAATGTGCTGAAGTATCCGAGTTCTACGAGGATTGCGCACATGCATCACCGCAAAAAAGAAAAAGCACCAATTATGAGCACCACTTTCTCTGTTACAGGAATGCCCATCATGCTAAGACGCCATTCCCTCATCATGCAAATCTGTATGGTGCTTGCAGGCACATTATGGTTAGCTGCAAGCTCTTGGATTAAAGTGCCGATGTTCCCTGTTCCAATGACTTTGCAAACTTTTGCTTTAGCCACTTTAGCGGTTGCCTATGGACGACGTTTAAGTGCTTTAAGTGTATTGGCATGGTTAGCAGAAGGCGCGCTAGGCCTGCCTGTTTTTTCTAGTGGAGCAGCGGGTATTCACTACCTCTTTGGGCCTACCGGCGGCTATCTGTGGTCTTTTCCGCTAATAGCTGTATTCATCGCCTGGTCGGCTGAAAAAGGATGGTTAAATCGCACCATTAAAGGTACTGCAACCCTAGTGGCAGCCCATGCGCTGTGCTTGGCTTGTGGCGCCGCTTGGTTGGCTCTTTTTATCGGTGGCGAGCAAGCTTGGCAGCTTGGTGTAGAGCCTTTTATTCTCGGTTCCTTGCTAAAATCACTGCTTGCCATGGTCACAATAGATATTGGCCGTGCTGTATGCCGTCGCATGAATAAGTAGCCCTAGAGCGTGTCCTCAATTGTCCAAAAAGGCCTATCTTTGGGGCAATTGAGGACACGCCCTAGCTTAACTAATGGTTTTAATAGTTTTTTATATTTTTTGAGGGCCTGTTCCAAATTTAGAACTTTGGAATGGGTCCTTCTTCATTTTAAACGGCGAATATATGCACTCCCTAGCACCTACTGAGCTGGCCGATTGGTTAGCTACTGGGCAAACTAGTTTTCTTACAAAGCATGTGAAGCCTTACCTCCTCGATGTACGTGAAGAATGGGAAACGGAGCTTGCTCAAATTCCGGGTTCTGTCACGATTGGGCTTGCAAAGCTTCCTGAAAGCCATGCTTTCTTGGACTCATTTGCTTCTAAAGAAACCCCTATTGTTTGCATTTGCCATCATGGGGTGCGCAGTGCGCATGCCGCCCGCTTTTTAAAAGAGCAGGGGTTTTCGAATGTGTTTAATTTGCACGGCGGAATCCATGCATGGGCGCATGATGTTGATAAGGCAATGAAGACATATTGAATCAATTGGTTTAATTGATGTTGCGCAGGTATGACGGTGGTTTGCATGCGTACCGCTGACTTTTAATTGTTGCTTTTAAATAATCTGTAAGCTGGTCATCAAGGACGCCGTGGCTTGCATGTTGGGGTTCGTTCCTCACCGCCAACCTACCGTCCTTTGCTTTTCTTGTGGTTGGTGGAGTTTGATGAATCCTTTTTACATATGCATCTCGGTAGGTTGGTGGTGAGGAACGAACCCCAACATGCATACCACCGACTTTTAATCTTCGCGCTCTGCTTATCAATTACTCGCGGTTCTACAATGTGCATAACATCAGTTATCACGCACAACATAAACCATACGGTTGATTTATAACCTGCAAATCATCATAATGACGACTCTGCTGAAATAAAAACCAGTAATAAATTATATATAAAAAATTGATCTCGACTTCGGTCGCATTCCCTCATAGTTACTAAGATGCGTCCTCTACAGCTCAAGATCGCAGGCATATATACATGGCAAAAAGAGGAAATCATGTGCGCGGTAGCAGCTAATCTATTTAATAAATTTAAGGATGTAGGGTTTGCTGAGCTGCAAGCCAGTCTCATGGCTACGCTTTTTAGTAAAGTACATCTATCAGATGATCACATTACTCGGGAGGATTTAGGTGAATACGCAACCAAATTAGAATTTGATGCGAATAAATCTGATATGGCACACTATCAGGAAAATCTAGAAATGCGCTTAGGCCATAAATTTGACCAAGTTTTTCACAAGATAGATGACGTGCAGCTTGAGCTTAAAAATGAAATAGCTCAAACCCGCGCTGAACTTAAAACGGAAATAGCCCAAACCCGTTGTGAAATGACGCAAAGCCATGCTGAACTTAAAACGGAAATAGCTCAAACCCGTTGTGAAATGATGCAAAGCCATACTGAACTTAAAACGGAAATAGCTCAAACCCGTTGTGAAATGATGCAAGGCCATACTGAACTTAAAACGGAAATCAGCCAGCTCCGCGTTGACTTCACCAATAAATTTAGCGAGGTCCATACTGAAATTGGCAGTGTTCGATGTGAAATTAGCAAGATGCGATCCGATTTAATTCAGTGGATTGCAGGCCTTGGCTTTACCATGGTTAGCTTAATGTCTTTGTTCAAAATATTTGGATGAGCCTTAGATAATGGTGCGCGCTTGGATGCATTGTTCATCCCAATGCACACTGTGCGCGGACGCTAGCTTTTTTCAAATAACTTTGCGTCTGCATCTCGACTACGCGAGACATCGTGCGTGCGCACTGGCGAATCAGGGTGGGGCCTACATACAGCTCAGAAAGCGGGACGGCGGAAGACAATATTAAGCATGTGTGCGTATCGTACAGCACGTCGACAAGCCAAGTGAAGCGGCGGGCTGCCAGTGTTCGGTCCTCATTGAGTTCAGGGAGATTGGAAACGATAACCGTATGAAAGCGCCGCGCAATATCGAGATAATCATTTTGTGAACGCGCTGCACCACACAGCACCTGAAAATCGAACCATACCACTCCCGACGCACAAGCAAGCGCAGATACATTGCGATGCTCGATCTGCAATACTACCGCGGCTTCGGCGGCATTCTGGCTCTGTAAATCAGTGCTTGTTAACTGTGCAAAAATATCCAGTAAAGCTGTATGTGTTTGCGCCCCTAAAGGGGTGTGGTAACACTGTAAACCTTCCACGCTAGCTGGCAAATGCGCAGCTACCGAATCTGAATCCATAGGGAGATCACTTTGTGGCTCTACGGATGGCGCCCCTTGTAGGTGTCGATAATCTATGCCTCCATCCACATGCAGCACATCGAGTTGTTCATAGATCAATGCAATAGCACTCAACATACGCTCTCGGTGCAGCCCATCTGGATACAGTTGATCGGGCCGATCATTGGACGTCATAACAAACTGCACCCCTTCCTTAAAAAGCGCGTGCAGGAGCCGATAGAGCAACATTGCATCGGCAATATCGGTGATGTGAAATTCATCAAAACAGATTAGCCGGTAGCGCTGTGCCATCTTTGCAGCGAGCATATCCAGCGGATTAGCATGGCCTTTGAGTGTTTGGAGTTGTTGGTGCACTTCTCGCATAAATTCATGAAAGTGCAGGCGTACCCGCTTCTTCACAGGTACACAGGCACAAAAAGCATTCATTAAAAAGCTCTTACCGCGCCCTACTCCTCCCCACATATATACGCCCTTAGGGGCAGCACTACGCCTCCATTTTTTTAAGAAATGGGAGCGACTCGCCTCATAGTCAACCCACTCCAGATAGCAGCGCTGCAAGCGCTCAATAGCGACTTGCTGTGCAGGGTCCGCATGATGGCCTCGTTTTTTTAGTTCGAGTTCGCAGTATGTCAAAACATCCATAATGTGCTTCAAAAAATGCTTAGGGGCGTGGCCCAAAACGACTATTCAAAAGTAAAGGGCCCAAAAAGTGATTAGAGTAAGTAAGGAAATAGTGAGGCGCCTACTTCGCCTCAATCTCCCCTTCTCACGTCACGCTTTTGGACCCTTTATGTACTGCTTTTTGAGCAGTTCGAGTTTTACATATTCAATGCGCGCTTATCTACAGCCAACGCTGCCTCGCGTAGCACTTCAGACAAGGAAGGATGTGCATGGCAAATTCTAGCAATATCTTCAGAAGCAGCCTTAAATTCCATAGCCATCACCGCTTCTGCGATCAGATCGGAAGCATTTGCTGACAAAATATGTACGCCCAAAATTTCATCGGTCTTGGCGTCGCAGAGCATTTTTGCAAAACCTTCTGCATGGCCCATGCCTAATGCACGGCCATTTGCAGCGAATGGGAATTGGCCTGTCTTATATGCCCGGCCCTCTGCTTTAAGCTCTTGCTCAGTCTGTCCAACCCAAGCGATTTCTGGGGTGGTATAAATAACAGAGGGTATGCAGTTGTAGTCGATATGGGGTTTTTGGCCGTCGATAAGTTCAGCCACCATAACCGCTTCATCTTCTGCTTTATGCGCGAGCATAGGACCGCGCACCACGTCACCAATTGCATACACATTAGGCAAACGTGTTTGGCAATAGTCATCTACTTCAATAAAGCCGCGTGCGTTAACCTCTAGACCCACTTTCTGAAGGCCTAGATCATCGGTATTGGGTGTACGACCTATGGAGAGAATTAAGCGATCTGCTTCGAGTTTTTGATCTTTACCGTCTTTATCCGTGTAAGCAATGGTCACACCGGTTTTAGTTGTGTCAACTTTGTTTATCTTAACGCCCATATTCAAGGTTAAACCTTGTTGGGTAAAGAGCTTTTGCGCTTCTTTTGAAACATCTTTATCTGCAGCGGGCAGAAAATCGGGCGAACCTTCTAAAATCGTTACTTGCGAACCCAGGCGACGCCATACTGAGCCCAATTCTAAGCCGATAACCCCTGCGCCGATAACCGCGAGTTTTTTGGGTACAGAGTCAAAAGTTAAAGCACCTTCGTTATCTGCAATAATTTTTTGATCTACTGTCACATCCGGCAAGTGGCGTGCTTTTGAGCCTGTCGCAATGATGATGTTTTTACCGAGCAACACCCCATTTTTTTTATCTTTTTCAGCGCCGCTATTGGCTTGAAATTCTATTTGGTAGCCCTCTTCGGTCTTACCAGCAAAGCGGCCATGCCCCTTGAACCAAGTGATTTTGTTTTTACGGAAGAGAAATTCGATTCCTTTCGTCATTTTGCTGACGATTCCCGATTTACGGGACAACATTTTTTGAAGGTCTAGTGCTAAACCTTTCACTTCAATGCCGTGTTGTTCGAAGTGATGTCCAGCAGCTTCAAAGGCTTCCGAGGAAAATAATAAAGCTTTAGAAGGGATACAACCTACGTTCAAGCAGGTGCCTCCTAATGCAGGGGTTCCCTCAGGGCTTAACCATTCCTCGATACACGCCACAGAGCGGCCCAATTGCGCTGCTCGGATCGCCGCGATATATCCACCCGGTCCTCCACCAATTACGATCACATCAAACTGTTCAGACATAGCCATCCTTCAATAAAAAAACTTGTAGTCCTAGCGTGTGTCCTCAATTAACCAAAAGGGTTCCTATTTTGGGTAATTGAGGACACACGCTATAGGGGTTCTACACACCATTCGAGCTGTACATAGTCTTCAGACTGTGTACTAATTTCAGATTCAGCAGCGGCGATATCGCCCAGATTTAGCCCTATATAAGGGACAAATAAAAGCGTTTCGCCTATATAAATTAATGGAAGCGCACGCTGCCAAGCCGGCACGTTCGCTTCTTGAAACAAGTTTTTCAGCGTTCGGCTAGGCGCTCCCGGGTATGCCCGAAAACGTTCGCCACCAGAGCGCTTACGCGCAGTCAGCGGCTTAGAGCGCAGCAAAGCTGTAGATACGCTAGCCGTCTCATTTTTCGAAGCCATTATAAAGTGCACACTGCCTCCCCACGGAGTCAGTAGCCACTGTGTTTGACCTTGCCACTGCAAAAGCATCTCTTCAGAAACCACACCAGGGTCTCGCAATGCTTGCTCATCTGCCCGTTCCCAATACATACGGTCACGATAAATCGACAAATAGAAATTCGCATAAGGAATTTGCCATGCAACACGCTTTGGTGCAGCAGCATGTGTCGAATGTAAGGAGGGCGATGGTAACAGTCTATTTTTATCTAACTGCCGACACGCCTCATCCAGCCATGCAGAAGAAGCAACCGGTACCTCTTCGATGCGCATCCAGTAACGCAATACATTCACTGCCCTAGCAAAAGAGCGATGGAGCAATGCATTAAAAGCATTGTGAGAGAGCATGCGCAATGTATGCGCATTGCCCACACTATGCGGCTCGCTCTCTAATGCGCGTAAATCTATTTCAGCTAAATCATCTAAAAGACTTTGGGTTTGTGCTGCATATCTAGCGAAGCGCACACTAGCCTTTTTGTATGCAGGAAAATGCTTCGCCACTTGAGGCAATATATCGTGACGTAGCGCATTACGTGCATAACGCACATCGACATTACTATCGTCTTCAATCCAAGATAAGTGGTGATGTGCAGCATACGCTTGGATAGCGCTACGAGGCACAGACAAGAGCGGACGTAGCCAGGTAATGGTAGGAGTAGAACTGGCTTTTGAGGGGCGAAGCGCCTTATTCTCTACAAACCCAGCATGTGACTCTATCCGCTCTACGGGTTTTTCAGGCATCGCTGCCACTCCTGGCAATCCGCCACCTCTGAGCAACTGTAGCCACATCGTTTCAACCTGATCATCTTCATGATGACCTAGCAATAGAACGCTTGCGTCATTTTGTATACATAATGCGCTCAAAGCAGCATAGCGCGCTTCACGCGCCGCTGCCTCTATACCCTGCCCCGATGCATCAATCACCACGCGACGCGCTTCAAATTGCACGCCTAAACGCTGCGCTACGGCCTGCGCCGCTTCTTGCCAACTATCTGCGTGTACATTTAATCCGTGATGTACATGCAAAGCTACACAACGGTGCGCTCCCAAGCATGTTACCGCTGCATGCAACAACACACTTGAATCGACTCCACCGCTAAATGCAATGGCAAACCGCCGTTTTTCAAGCTCATGCTGAGGGAGCAATGTTAATTTTGCCTGAAAAGCTTTAAGCACCAACTCAATCATCACCGCCAACCTCGTTACTTTTATAAAGTCTCGGAGGAATCTGTGAATTTACCGTAGCTCATCAGTCTGTCGAACCTTCTCGCCTTGAGTTCACTGATACTCATAGGTTGCAACTGGCGCAAACAATCCACCAGCGTACGTTTTAAAATCGCAGCCATAGCTTTAGTGTCGCGATGTGCGCCTCCTAAAGGTTCATTGACTACTTTATCAATAAGGCCTAGTGCTTTAATACGCTGCGCTGTCAAACCTAATGCATCAGCCGCTTCAGGCGCACGCGCAGCGCTTTTCCATAAAATGGAAGCGCATCCTTCTGGGGAAATCACAGAATAAATAGAGTGCTGCAGCATAAGCACATTATCTGCCACGCCAATAGCTAGCGCCCCTCCTGACCCCCCTTCCCCAATGATCGTAGCGATTATCGGTGTTTTGAGCTCAGCCATCACATACAAGTTATAGCCAATAGCTTCAGACTGCCCCCTTTCTTCCGCCCCCACACCTGGATAGGCGCCCGGCGTATCAATAAAGGTAAATATGGGTAGGCCAAATTTTTCAGCAAGCCGCATCAAGCGCTCGGCTTTGCGATAGCCCTCGGGTTTGGACATACCAAAGTTGCGTGCAGCGCGCTCTTTAGTATCACGCCCTTTTTGGTGCCCAATAACCATACAGGGCTGCCCATTCAAACGCGCTAACCCACCAATTATCGACAAATCATCCGCAAAAGCACGATCTCCATGCAATTCATGGAAATCTGTAAAAATATGCTCGATGTAATCCAAGGTATAAGGGCGCTGCGGATGGCGCGCAATCTGTACCACTTGCCAAGGAGTCAGTTTGGAATACAGATCTTTGGTAAGTTGGCGACTTTTTTCAGAGAGCTGCTCAACTTCTCTAGAGAGATCTAGAACTGAATCGTCCTGCACAAAACGCAGTTCTTCAATTTTTGCTTCGAGCTCTGCAATCGGCCCTTCAAAATCTAAAAAGGTAGTTTTCATGAATCCGTCAGAAAAAGCTTTCGAATTTTTTCGAAGCAGGATAGTCCATGGAGTAATGGATAGAACTTGCTCCCTATTTTTAGCCATGGTTAAAAATAGGGCTTTATATATCACAGCACAGAATTGCTAGGCTGTATCTACAAGGTACAAGGGTAGACACATTCTAGTAATTCTGCGCAATAGCATCTAGGCTCCGCCATAAATACCAAGTGGCAACGGTACACCAAGGAGCCCAGTTTGTTGCAATTTCGCGTACTTCGCTGCGCGTAACGGACTCTCCGCTAAAGTAATTTACACTCACAGCACGTATTAAACCCGCATCATCAAGCGGTAAAACATTAGGGCGACGCAGATTGAAAATTAAAAACATTTCTGCTGTCCAGCGACCCACTCCACGAATTTGCGTTAAATCTGCAATAACCGCTTCATCTTCCATCTGCGCCCACTCATCCAAACGCACAGTCTTGGCATTAAAGTGGCTAGCTAGATCTAAAATATATTCCACTTTTCTTTTTGAAAGCCCACAAGCAGCTAAACGCTCCGATCCCACTTCTAAAAACTGGGTGGGATGGAGTTCTACACATGCTCCTGCCACTCGATCCCATACCGTTTGCGCTGCACGCACAGAAATTTGTTGCCCTACAACAGAGCGCACAAGCGTAACAAAAGGATCGCCTCGACTAATCAAATGGGTAGAGCGATACTGCGGAATTATCTTTTTTAAGATGCGATCACTTTTCATCAACGCTGCGCTAGCACACTCCCAATAATCGGGCTGCACCTCGATAGGCGTTGAGCAGCTCAGCACTTGCGAAGCGGTATGTACTTCGATACTGCCGCCGGCTCCACTAGCTCTTAGTGCTGATTCTTGGCCTTTGGCCATACTGCTCTCCTATATACCCTAAAAATAAATGCCTACGCACGACGCCAGTCACACCGGCCATCCGGCGCATCTTCTAATACGATTCCCGCCATCAATAAGGCATCCCGAATAGCGTCCGCTTCTTGAAAACGCCGGGCTGCCCTAGCAACACTGCGCTGCTTAATACGAGCTTCAATATCTTCTGCGCTCAGGCTATGGAGGGCTGCGTGGTCTGCTTGAACTTGTGTAGGATCATGCTGCAAGAAATCCGAGGGCGAACGTTCTAACAAACCCAATACTTTAGCAAGCCCTTTTAGTTGACGTGCAAGCACGGCATCTGCATGCGTATTGATGGCCGTAGCTAAATCAAACAACACGGCTACCGCCAAAGGCGTATTAAAATCATCATTGAGTGCTGCACTAAAACGTTGGGCATAGGGCTCAGACCACTCTACTTCCTGCTCATCAGCTGGCACTTTTTTAAGTGCAGTATATAAGCGCGTTAGCGCCTGACGCGCATCTTCAAGATGCGTGGTACTGTAGTTCAATGGGCTTCGATAATGCGCACGCAAGATAAAAAAGCGCACGACTTCTGCGTCAAATTGCTCCAGCACTGCACGGATCGTCGCAAAATTATTCAGCGATTTCGACATTTTTTCATTGTCGATCTGCACATACCCATTGTGCAGCCAGTAATTCACAAACGGCTTATGCTCCCCTAATTCAGCGGGCTCGCTACAAGCGCCTTCGCTTTGAGCAATTTCATTTTCATGATGCGGAAATTGCAAATCTTGGCCACCACCATGAATATCAAAATGAGAACCCAATAAGGCTCGACTCATTGCAGAACATTCAATATGCCAGCCAGGGCGCCCTTCCCCCCATTTTGAAGGCCAACTAGGTGTAGCTTTCTGGGTGGAGTGCGCATGCATACTGGATTCTAAATTATTCTCTGAAGCAGGCTTTTCCACGGGCTTCCAGAGTACAAAATCTAGTGGGTCATTCTTAGATTCACTCACCGCCACTCGGGCTCCAGCGCGTAGATTATCCAAAGATTTACCAGATAATTTTCCGTAGCCCACAAACTTGCGCACAGAATAATTCACATCGCCTGAGTCGCTTTGATAGACATAACCATTTTTCTCAAGCGCTTCGATCATTTCTAGCATCTGCGGTACGAATTCCGTAGCGCGTGGCTCGCTATCTGGGCGCAAAACACCCAATGCATCTGCATCTTCATGCATAGCGCGAATAAAACGCTCCGTTAGCGCAGAAACGGGCTCACCGTTTTCCTGTGCACGGCGGATAATTTTGTCATCAATATCCGTAATATTGCGCACATACGTCACACGATAGCCTGAAGCGCGTAGCCAGCGCTGTACGATATCGAATACCACCATCACACGGGCGTGCCCCATATGACAATAATCATAGACGGTCATACCGCAGACATACATGCGCACTTCTTTAGGCACCAGAGGTACAAAAACCTCTTTTGTGCGGGTAAGGGTGTTATATAAACGAAGAGAAGACATCGCAGAAATACTCTACAAGAAGGCGCCATCGCAGCGCAACCAATGTGTTAACCTTACATCACCTATTCCGGCGAAAATGGCCGGCGAGTATAGCACTCTTGATTTACTGCTCATGAACCTGCCCAATCGCCTTATTTTATTTATTGCTAGTCTGTTTTTTTGCCCAGCCTATGCAAACAACCCCTCCGCTGCTGTTGCATCTAATATAGATACAGCCTCTTTCGCAAGCGCTCCCGCGCCTCAAAATATAGGCACAGACACCGTACCTGGCACGGAACCAGCTGCGCCAGCACCTATTCCTAATCAGCGCCCAACGGGCGCCACGCATAATGTTCAGGCGCTTTTTCAACACGCCACCCAATTAGCCCGGGAAGGCCAAGATGACGAAGCTATTGAAGCTTTTCAAAACCTGATTGCGCGCTATCCTGAGTTGCCAGAATCTTATAATAATCTCGCAGCGCTTTATGCAAAAAGAGGGCAATATGCCCAGGCTCGCGCCACTTTAGAAACCGCTATTAGCGCGAATCCAAACTACCCTCTGGCCTACCAAAACCTAGGAACAATATATACGCAGCTTGCCATTTTGGCTTACCAGCAAGCTGCGACACGCGATACACACAATCTGCTCTCCAAGCAGCGCCAGCGCGATCTCCAAAAGTTACTTCGCAAAAATCAGCCACAGCCGGCTCAAGGCACTGAAACGTTACCCTAGGGTGTGTCCTCAATTGCTCCAAAGGGCTCATATTTTGGGGAGCAGGAGCATAAGGATCGGAACTTTACTTGAGTACAGTGACCGGACAACCTCAAAGATGAGCCCTTTGGAGCAATTGAGGACATGCCCTAATTTTTCTCCAACCTTACTTAGGAATGTTTATGATCGAACTGCATACTTCTTTTGGCGTGATTCAACTTGAACTGGACGCTGAAAAAGCCCCTAAAACAGTAGAAAATTTCTTGAACTACGTAAAAAGTGGTCACTATGACAACACCATTTTTCATCGGGTTATTCCAGGCTTCATGATTCAAGGTGGAGGCTTCACAGAGGATATGGACCAAAAACCTACCCAAGCTACCATTGAAAACGAAGCCAATAATGGCCTTAAAAATGTACGTGGCAGTATTGCAATGGCTCGCACCAATGCGCCTCATTCCGCCAGTGCACAATTTTTTATCAATCTGTCTGACAACGACTTCTTAAACTTTTCTGCACCTACGGTACAAGGGTGGGGATATTGCGTCTTTGGGCGTGTGGTGTCTGGTTTAGAGGTAATGGATAAAATTGCTGCAGTGAAAACCGGCACAAACGGGTATCACCAAGATGTGCCTGTAGAAGCGGTTCTAATTGAAAAAGCAGTTGTTACTGCGTAAGCATTTTTATAGCTAGCCATCACGATTCGCTTAACAAGCCTAACTTTTAGCGAATCGTATGGCGCACAGGGATTAAAGCGCTTGCGACTACAGCTGAGCTGAAATATGACTTCAAAGCCCTCTGATTTTTCCAAAACCCCATTTTCTTCAGGGCCGGTGTATTTTATTTCTGATCTACATCTATGCCCTTCTATGCCCAAAACAGCGGCTGCATTTGAGCATTTTATGCAGCACACCACACGAGATGCGAGCGCTGTTTTTATTTTGGGCGATCTGTTTGAGTTCTGGGTAGGCGATGGAATGGTCGAACAGCCTTTTATAAAACGCATGCTATCTTGTATGAGAGGCCTAAACACAACGGTACCATCTCACCCAGATACCTCTGCAAAAAACCCAGCTACCCCCACGCGAGCCCTCTATATCCTGCATGGAAACCGAGATTTTTTGCTAGGACCTCGCTTCGCTGCGCTTGCCGGCGCGCGATTGTTACCCGACCCTTTTATTCTTGAGGCCTATGGCCTGCGCATCGCACTCTCACACGGCGATCATTTATGCACAGCCGATCATGCCTACCAACGCTTTAGGCGCATAGTCCGCAACCCACTTATTCAACGGTTTTTTCTTGCTTGGCCACTGAGCTGGAGGCTAGGCCTAGCAAACTGGATCCGCGCGCAAAGCGATAAGGCTCGCCATATCCCTCATCCACACTCAAAACATTTTCCATCCGCTACAAGTACACAAAAATGCCCATCAGCAGTGGACTCCAAAGACGTCACCCCCGAAGCTGTTGCTGCGCTGTTCGCGCAAACACACACCCATATACTCATTCATGGGCATACACACCGCCCTGCCCATCATATTGATAACCATACGCATCGCTGGGTATTAAGTGACTGGGATCTAGAAGATGCTACGCATAGAAAACGTGGTGGTTATTTACGGCTAGATGAAAAAGGTATCGAGGCGGTATCGGTGTATTAGCCAGCCAAAGGTGGGTGGATTCATGAACTCCCAATATGCCATTTCCTCACAATTTTCTCCACCTTATTTCCATAAAAAAACTTTGTGCACAAAGGCACTTACGATTTATCCGGAAGCCGCTGATTAATATTGGATTGTAATATTTCAATAAAGGATAAAAATGGAAACCAATAATATACCACGCGACATTCCGCTTAAAACAGTTCAATATCCTCTAAGCCAGGATAGAGAACTTGCGGGAAAGGTTTCAAAAAAATTTGAAAATATTGTTAATTATTTTCCCACAAAAAATGTAAAAAAATCAGATTCTTTTCAAAAAGAGGGAAGTCAAACCAGAGAAGTTTTCATGAGTGACAGGACACCTGTAAAATTTAAACCCACTCAATATAATGAAGAAGGTGAATTATATGAAAGACTCATATCCTTGCCTCCTGAGAAATTAAATGAAGAGGCAAAATCCAATCTAAAAATATGTGAATTTATATTTAAAAATCATACTCTTTTTAAAAAATTAAAACATCCTGAGCTTATATTAAAAGATATAGCTGTTTCTGACCTGGAATCAGCGAAAGATATTTTGGAAAATTCCATACTGCATGATACTATATTACATAGTGACAGTGGAGGTACTGTTTTATTAACTATTTCCAGCTCTCATTTAGAAGCTGCTTTTATTATTCTTGAAAAAAAAGAATTTTATGAAAAATTTCCAAATGGACAAACTACTGTTATTAAATTAAAGCATTTGGCAATGCAAGATGAAAAATCAGCAAAAATAATCTTGACAAATTCTCATTTATATCAGAAATTTTTAGCTGATAAATATGCTTTAAATCATTTAAGGCATATTGTAATTACTCATTATGCTAGCGATGAATTTCTGAAGATTATTGAAAACATACCGGCATTATATAATCCATTAAGCATCAGAAAAAAAGCAGATCGATCTGTTCAATTAAAACGGTTGAACTCGATGTGGAAAAAAGAAAAATTAGCGATAAATCCTCGCGGATCTGGCTATTAAGGAGAGTATCTGAATAATCCCGTAGCATTTTTTATACTTGTTTGTCGAATTCATTGACCTGTTTTCGTCTACCTTCCTTGCTACAAGGTTATTCAGATGCTCTAACTGCGCCCTGATCTCATTCTTGAGTCAAGTCTGACTGAATGCAACTTCACAGCGCAATTTCTGATGAAGCACTCCAAACACACAGCAGCATTGCGCTACTAGACCTTACTCCCCTGCAAGTACACAAAAATGTCCATCAGCAGTGGATCCCAAAGACATCACTCCCCAAGCTGTTGCAGCGCTGTTCGCGCAAACGCACACCCATGTACTCATTCAGGGACATACACACCGCTCTGCTCACCATATTGATAACCATACGCATCGCTTGGTATTAAGTGATTTGGATCTAGAAGACTCTATGCATAGAAAACGCGGTGGTTACTTACGGCTAGATGAAAAATGTATCGAGGCGTTATCGGTGTATTAGCCTCAGCTCGGGCATACGCCCAAGAATTACGAAAGCCCCGTTTCTTCATAGAGGACACGGGGCTTTGCGCTATACACAGACATGTTGCCACCCAAAAATAAAACTAAATTAGATAAAAATATCTCATTTGATTTACTTTTTAACTTGTATGGTTTAGCATTTAACTTAGATACGTTAGCTTACTTGGAGAGGAAAAAACATAGCTTCTCTTGAGCAGCAAGCTGATCTATTAAGCATTACATCCATGCGGCAGGGCAAATAAATCTTGCTGGAATGCCATTTATGCACTTTATTCTTCCACGTACACCAGATGAGCAATATCTCAAAGCCACATGACTCTCTCTTTAAAGATTTTCTAAGCGATATCGAAATTGCTCGTCGTTTTTTGGAAGTACACCTTCCAAAAGAACTTCAGCAGCAGTGTGATCTATCGACACTGGAGCTGCAAAATGGCTCATTTATTGGCAATGAGCTAAAACAGCGCTTCACCGATATTTTGTACCGCGTAAAATGCAGAAAAAAAGACGCTTATCTATACATGCTCATCGAGCACCAAAGCGGTGCTGAACGGATGCTTCCATTACGAGTTTGTCGTTATGAAATCGACGTTATGCAGGGGCATCTAGACAAAGGACATGATGAGCTACCCGAAGTAACCTCTTTAATTTTTTATCGAGGGAGGACAAGCCCCTACCCTTATTCTGCAGATATATTGGATCACTTCGAAAATCCAGGCCAAAAAAGAAGAGGAGATTTTCCAAAAATACCTATTATTATTGATGTGAGCGCGATTCCTGATGAAGAAATCCGAACACACGGCAGCATTGCGCTACTGGAGACGCTACAGAAATATATAAAAGTGAAAGACTTATGCGATTTCGCTCAGGATATTGTTACAGGATTAGACCACCATCCTTTATCAAAGGACCGAAAAAAGAAGGTGTTCCATTACATGTTAAGCGAAGGGAATTGTGCAGACTTCGATCAGTTTTATAAGATGATTTATCAATACAGTTCAAAAACCGGGGAGGATATGATGAGCGTTGCACAGCAGCTTAAACAGGAAGGTTGGGAAGAGGGTCAGCGAGAAGGTCAGCAAAAAGGGGTACAGCAAGAGAAATTTGCAGTATTAAACAAGATGTTAGAAGAAGGTTTACCAGCAGAGCTGATTACCAAAATTACAGGGCTTCCTCAAGACGATTTTCATGCGCTAATGAAAAACCTGAAACTCAAACCAAAACTGACCTTGTATTAGCCATCTTTTTGCACTTGCGGCAGTCCAGCTTTCACACCAAAAGAAATTTTAACGTGTAGGTTGGTGGTGAGGTACGAACCCCAACATGATGACCACTGTCCTTTTAAAACCTGCATGTGCAGGCTAAAAGCGATGATTAAAAGTCGGTGGTGTGCATGTTGGGGTTCCTTCGTCACCACCAACCTACCGTTCATGTAGGTTGGTGGTGACGTTAAGCGAAGAAGATTTTTATAAAACGATTTATCAGTACAGTTCACAAGCCGGGGAGGAGATGATGAACGTTGCACAGCAGCTTAAACAGGACAGTCGGCAAGAAGGGATACAGCAAGAGAAATTTGCAATATTAAATAAAATGTTAGAAGAAGGTTTACCAGCAGAGCTGATTACCAAAATTACAGGACTCCCTCAAGATAATTTTCATGCGCCAATAAAAAACCGGAAGTTCAAACCAAAACTGACCCTGTATTAACCACCTTTTTGCACTGGCGATAGTCCAACTTCCACATAAAAAGAAACTGCTTGTAAAAGTATAAAAATGCTGGAGGCTGCGCACGACCAACTCAAGCAATCTTGAGAAAAATGGGCAAATTACCCTTCACTCCCTACCTTACGCAAAATATGTTTAGCTATACCGCGCAAAATATTGAGTTCTTCTCGCTCTAGTTGTGTACGAGAAAAAAGCTGACGCAGGCGTGGCATAAGCTTTTTGGGAGCTGCTGGATCTAAGAAATCAATGGCTATCAACGCACGTTCTAGATGCGTAAAAAGTGCTTCGATATCTTCACCGGTAGCAAGACTTACACCTTGGATCTGCTCACTTTGGCTCTGAGACGCCATAGTATCCGCCGCTCGTTTTTCTTGTATAACGGGATGAGGCACTTCGAGGCTAAGGGCTTGCTTGTGGTCCATGCCCTCCAAGAAAGCCATACGCCATTCGTAAGCAATCACCTGCACCGCCTGTGCTAAATTGAGAGAGCTATACACAGAGCTAGTGGGAATATGTAATAGTGCGCTGCAAAGTTGGATATGCGTATTGAGTAAACCTGTACGCTCATTACCGAATACACAGGCTACGCATGCTCCTGCATGGCTTAATTGCTGTGCATAACGTGCTGCTTCTCTCAAAGGCTTCACAGGAGGGCTGTATTCACGAGGTCTAGCAGATAAGGCCAGTGAATACTGCACATCTTGCAAAGCAAGCTCTAAGGACGGCACAATGATGGCATTTTTCAATACATCTTCTGCTCCACTGGCCATTGCAATAGCTTGCTCCGCCATTTTTACATCCGCATCCCGGGGGTTAACCAGAAATAGCTGAGTCAACCCCATGGTTTTCATCGCTCGAGCGGCGGCCCCTACATTACCTACATGACTAGGTTCTACCAAAATGCAGCGCAGGGCTGGCCCTTCATTTTCTGTCAACAAATCTTGCATGAATGATATCTCTTGAGTCAGTACTACTTTATGATTACGTACGTTGAAGTCAGGTACGAGCAAAAAGAGGGCCGTTAGGCCCTCTTTTTCATCTTCTTACATGCGAAAGGATTCCCCATGCATCATCCCATGATCAATATTGCAGTCCGCGCAGCACGGCGCGCTAGTCAAATTATCAACCGTGCATCGCTCGATATCAAAGGTATCGAAATACATGCAAAACAGCGTCGTGATTTTGTCACAGATATCGATAAAGCCTCAGAAGCTGCAATTATTGAGACCATACTTTCAGCCTACCCGGATCATTCCATTTTGGCCGAAGAGTCTGGGCAATCTGAGCACAAATCAGACTATCAATGGATTATTGATCCATTAGACGGTACACATAACTTTATTCACGGCTTCCCTTACTATTGCGTCTCTATTGCCTTACTGTACAAAGGCGTTGTGACACAAGCTGTGATTCTCGACCCTAATCGAGACGATATTTTTACCGCATCAAAAGGAGGCGGTGCTTTTTTAAATGATCGCCGTATTCGTGTTGGGCAACGTGATCATTTATCTGACGGGCTAATAGGGACGGGTTTTCCATTTCGCAAAGATCGGGATCTCGAGCCTTACTTGCAACTCTTTGGCCAGATGACACGCTCTTGCACAGCACTACGCCGCCCAGGTGCTGCAGCACTCAATCTTGCCAATGTAGCAGCAGGCCGATTAGATGGATATTTTGAGCAAGGTCTTTATAGCTGGGATATAGCCGCAGGCAGCCTGCTGGTTGCAGAGGCGGGCGGTATGGTCGCAGACTATACGGGAGAATCCGATTTTCTGAAATATGGAGAAATCGTGGCAGGCAATGTGAAACTCTCTGCACAGATGATCCCTATTCTGAAGCCTTATAGCCGTATAGAAGCCATAAAGTAAGCCACATGGCATCCAAATTTGAAGGCAGGCGTTGGAGTAAAAAAGTAACTCCAACGCCTGCCTTCAAGTAATTACAAGTAGATCACTATTAACTGAGCGCTACGCGCTGGCGAATTTGTGGCCAAGCCAAGCGCATATAATAAAACATCGACCAAATTGTGAGCACTGCTGCAAAGTAGAGCAATAGGGTGCCCCAGAGTGGCGTATTACATATAAAACCCATTGGCAACTGCACGCCCAATACCGAAAAATGCTTCGCAGGCCAACCCACTGTGAGTGGACCATAAAAAAGCAACATGGGAATAGCGCCCATCTGACATGCTGTTTTAATTTTGCCTAATGAATTCACCGCAATACTTTTGCTCGCGCCTATTTGCGCCATCCATTCACGCAGCGCTGAAATCGCAATTTCACGCCCCACAATGACCAATGCCACTGCAGCATTCAAACGCGCAAGCTCTACCAAAATAAGCAGTGCAGCCGTCACCATCAATTTATCAGCCACTGGATCTAAAAATGCGCCGAATGCAGAAGTTTGATTCAACCTCCGGGCTAAAAAACCATCAAACCAGTCTGTTAAAGCCGCCAAAATAAATATAACAGCAGACACTAAATTTTTATCTGCAAGAGACAGCTGCGCCTCTGGCCAATAAAAAATGCCAATAATGAGCGGAATTAAAATGATTCGCAGCCACGTCAGGGAAATGGGCAAATTAAATGGCATCGGTATCGGCCTTAAACCTCAAGCAATTCTGAATAAAAAAATACAAAAAAACAGCATTTTGCCGACCAGAGCTTCACAATACAACCCACCTCGGGGCTGTTTTAGTCTGATTTATCTCTGGTCTTAGGGCGTGTCTTAACGTAACTGACGATAAATCTGCTCCGCCAGCGCATGCGATATACCTTCTACACTAGCTAGCTCATCAATGCTAGCAGCTCTTACTGCACGAGCGCTGCCAAAACGTGCAAGCAAGCGTTGGCGCCGCTTTGCTCCTATGCCATCTAAAGTCTCTAACTCTGAGTGTTGGCGGGCCTTTGCGCGCTTTGCGCGCATGCCTGTAATAGCAAATCGATGTGCTTCATCACGAATCTGTGCAATCAACAATAAAGCAATACTCTCTTTACCAAGAACACGGGGTGCTTGACCATCCGCAAAAATCAGCGTTTCTAGCCCTACTTTGCGATGATCGCCTTTTGCTACCCCCACTAATCTGCTGCAATCTAAGCCCAGCTGCTCGAAAACTTCTCGTGCAACATTAACCTGCCCTGCGCCTCCATCGATCAAAATCAGATCAGGTAATTTTTGGGATATCTCTTGCTGGGCCGTTTTTTTTGTTTTTACTGCATCAGGAGGGACTGCTTTCACTGCCTCATCGGATTTTTTGGCCATGGAGCTCAAAGGCAGATAGCGACGATATAGTACTTGTCGCATGCCGGCATAATCATCGCCCGGCGTAATATTGTCTAGGTTGTAACGCCGGTATTCTTTAGGCTGCATCTGATGGTGGTGATACACCACACAAGACGCTTGCGTGGCCTCCCCCGATGTATGGCTCACATCAAAGCATTCAATACGCAGATCATCTAACCCTTCCATAGGCAAATCCAAGGCCTCTGCAAGCGCCTTGGTACGTTTTTGCTGGGAGCTGCGTTGGGCTTCATGCTGAGTCAGTGCGAGTTCCGCATTTTGTTGGGCCATGTCAAGCCAGGTTTTCCACAAAGGCTTTAGCCGAGTGCCTCCCCCTAAGGAACACACCCACTTCACTGGATGTTTGACTTGTGCCGCTAACACCTCTTTGAGTTCCGTTTGCAGTGCATGACTGGTTATCACCATCGCAGGTAATGCATGTATTGCATAGTGTTGACTGAGAAAAGCATCTAATAAATCTGCTTCCAAATCCGCTGGCTCAAACGTTTCTACGGTATTTTTTTCAAGCACCGGCTTAGTGCGCTCTGTGCTTTCCCCCTCCGTATCGTGACTTTCTTCACCTGCAGTAACCGCTTCCTCCGCTCCAGGCTCAGAAGCTTCTTCGATCTTGCCAGCACGCGTTAAAAAATGCGAAGAAAAATAGGCACGGTCACCCAAATGCCGACCACCCCGCACCATCGCTACATTTACGCACCCTTTTGCAGCACCCATTGCTACGGCAATAATATCGACTTCCGTACCCATATCGCCCACGCCTTTTTCAGTCACCTCCACCGCTTGATGCTGCAAGACTCCAGAAAGTGCGCTAATTTGGTTGCGTACCAAGGCTGCCGCTTCAAATTTCAACTCCGACGCCAAGGTCTGCATACGGTGTTCAAATTCACTGAGCACCACTCGATGTTCCCCTTTTAGAAAGCGCATCGCATCGGATACATCTCGCGCATACGCCTCTTCAGAAATGGCACCCACACAAGGAGCGGTACACCGGTTAATCTGATGCAATAAACACGGCCGGGTTCGGTTTGAAAAAACAGAATCTTCACAAGTTCTTAACTGAAAAACACGCTGCAGGATATGCACGCTCTCCCGTACGGCATGCCCTCCTGGGAAAGGGCCAAAGTAATGATGCTTTTGATCAATCGCTCCACGATGCGAAGAAATACGCCCGTAACGATGCTTACTGATTTTAAGATAGGGGTAAGACTTATCATCCCGGAATACAATGTTATAACGTGGTGATAATGCTTTAATCAGGTTGTTTTCAAGCAGCAAGGCCTCGCCTTCTGAGCGCGTAACCGTAGTCTCCATACGCACGATCTGCGACACCATCAGCGCTATACGTGGCGACAAATCTTTTTTCTTTAGAAAGTAACTGGATACGCGCTTTTTTAAATCCTTTGCCTTGCCCACATACAGCAGCGTATCGTTCGCATCAAAATAACGGTATACACCTGGTAGATTGGGCAAATTCTGGATCACGGACATGTCGATTCCCTTTGTTTGCAAAGGAAGGGGAGCCGCAGAGGGAAGTGACTCAGAGAGAAGAGGCGTTTTTTTCATTTGAATGCATTGGAATTATGGGTAATGGCACACATCCCATAAGCTCTAGTACTGGACCGGTATATGACTCGTTTGACCTGTGACATTTTCTGCAAAGTTATCGATAACTTTGGCGATATCGGCGTGTGCTGGCGACTCGCACGCCAGCTTAAAACAGACTATGCCTGGGAAGTACAGCTTTGGGTGGATGATCTACACACTTTTTCTAAACTCTGCAGCGCAGTTAATCCAAATCTACCCATACAAAGCGTGGAGTCACTCTGTATCAGGCACTGGACCCCTACTGCAGCAGAGGAAGACTCCTCCATCACCATACCGGATATAGTCATAGAAGCATTCGGCTGTGAGCTCCCTGTGCAGTATATCGAGCGCATGGCAGCTCGCAGCACGCAGAGTAATACATCAAGCCCGATATGTAACGCTATAAACAACACGTCCAAAAACACTTTGCGCGCACCCACACCTATATGGATTGACCTGGAATACCTAAGCGGCGAAGCTTGGGTACCCAGCTTTCATGCCCTCCCCTCCCCACATCCTCTCTACCCTCTCACAAAAACCTGCTTTTTCCCAGGGCTTGAGAGGGGAACGGGAGGGGTTTTAAAAGAAAAGGATCTCTGCAAAAGGCGAGAGGATTTTTTAAAAAATCCTGCCGAGCGCGCAGCATTTTGGCAAGCGCTGGGCATCTCTCCTTTTAAGGCACAGGCACCCAATACCACCCAGATTTCGCTGTTTTGTTACGAGAATCCCCTGCTAGCTGAACTCCTAGCTACATGGAGTACCCATTCAACTCCTATCACTTGCTTTGTTCCGCAAGGGCTCATCTTGCCCGCAGTCGCACGGTTTATGGGACAAGATAACTTTCCTGCAGGCACTAGCGCAACAAAGGGGCAACTCACCGTCCACAGCCTGCCCTTTCTCACGCAAAATCAATATGACCAACTACTATGGCTATGCGATTTAAACTTTGCTCGAGGAGAAGACTCTTTTGTGCGTGCCCAATGGGCACAACGCCCTTTCATATGGCATATCTATCCACAAAACCAACAAGCTCATCTCGCCAAACTGGAAGCGGCATTGCATCACTACACAGTAGACCTAGAACAACCTGTTAGTGATGCCCTCATTCAATTCTGGCGCGCATGGAATGGGGCGCCTGGAGCTCGCCTGCCAGACACCCTTTCATTCTGGTCTCAAATGGGATGCCTTCAGCGCCATGCGCATCATTGGGCACAGTCTCTTACGGAGGTGGGAGATCTAGCCTCCAATCTCGTCGCTTTTTGCACCAACCAATTAGCGCTGAGCTAGGCATTGCTCCTGCATTTACACACTTCGTGTTGCGACACTTTTTTCTAATGCGCTCCCCCTCTCTTCCGTACCTATCCTATATTGCATACCAAATATGAACTGCCTCTTCGCTGTTGTACAGAACGTGATTAAAACTGATGCATAGCAATAGAGGTAGCCGCAAATAGGGCGTATGATAAATCTGGAGAGAGCAATGGATAGAGCAAACTATGTCAGTATAGAAATGACTCCACGTAAGGCGGCAACTCCAACAGTTGCTAAATAAAAAGAGCGATGTCCTTTATGAGCCTGCTCAAAATCTCTAATAACTGTCAATCCCGAATCCATTTCTTTGGTTCAGCAGAGCTGAGGTTTTGAATATACTAGAGTACAATAAGAATACAGAGCACCGTACAAGTCCAAAAATGGGTGCCTTTTGACTGCTGGGCGCATGCTCTAAGTCTAGGCGCCCCTTTTACTGGCTGGATCTCTCCTCCCACTCTCTTCTTATTTGCTTGATTCTCTCTCATCTATGAAAACCGCACAGGAAACCCGCGCAGGCAACGTCATCATGGTAGGCAACCAGCCCATGGTCGTACAAAAAGCGGAATACAACAAATCCGGCCGCAACTCTGCGGTCGTGAAAATGAAATTACGCAATCTGCTCAATGCCAGTGTCACTGAGTCAGTGTACAAGGCAGACGAAAAATTTGAGGTCGTTGTACTCGACCGCAAAGAAGCACAGTACTCCTATTTTGCTGATCCTATGTATGTTTTCATGGATAATGATTATCAACAGTATGAAGTGGAAAAAGCAGATCTAGGCGATACCTTGTATTACTTGGAAGATGGCATGCCTTGTGAAGTCGTTTTTTATGATGGCAAAGCTATCTCGGTAGATCTCCCAACCACAGTGGTACGTGAAATTGGCTACACCGAGCCTGCTATTAAAGGCGACACCGTTTCCGGTAAAGTCATGAAGAGTGCAAAACTCATCAGCGGCTTAGAATTACAGGTTCCCCTGTTTTGCACCATCGGCGACAAAATTGAAGTAGATACTCGTACACACGAATATCGCGGCCGAGCTTAAGGCCACTCAATTAAAGTAACAAAAAATAGGGCCTCATTGCATTTAACTGTGCAATGAGGCCCTATTTTTTTATTTAACAACATCTCTATGCAAATAGATTACGCAGTCTGCTTATAGTCTGAAGACGCATTATTATTCGCAAGCATTTCCTCAGAAGTTTTCAGCCTTTTCCAACGATAAGTGAAGTCCTCAATAGTGATGGGCTGTCTTCTGGCTGCAGACTGATTGCTTACATTTATTTTCAGAGCCATTTTCCAACTACGGATATTTTCAGGCTTATTTTCTTCGAAAGCCTCATTCAGATTCAATACTTCATTTTCCTTATTAGTCTCACAAGAGATAATGAGTTTAATGTCATCATTCTCTCTACTAATAAAATAGGCGTATGATTTTTTTCCTTCGCTTGCTTTTGGTGCAAATTGAGACAAATCTCTTGGATTAATCAGGAATTTAATCAGGTAGTTATTTATAATATGATATTCAGCCAGCAAATCAGACATTAATAGCAGCTTATCCTTACTTCCCAAAGAACCATCAGCCTCACACAAAGCTGCCAACTTAAAAGCCAGCAGCTTTTTTGTATTTTCTGATGATAACTCTATACCATTATCAGCGTTTTGGTTATTATCGTTATTTTCTTTAAAATATATTGCGTGAACGCCATATTCATCTTTAAAATCGATAAATCGTTTGGATATTTTAATATTTTCATCCATCCCTAATTTATTTTTGCGAGAAATTAAAGCTGTTTCGTATTTCCCTTCGAAAGAAATTTCGCCAGTTATATTATCTAAATTTAATCTACGTTGTAATTCGCCTATACGCTCTTTTGGCAATGTACATTCTTCTATTTTAAAGATATATCCAAAAGGGACTTCCCCAGCAGACAGGTCTGCTTTCTCGCTGGAGCGCAGCAAATAGGCAATCACTTTTTTGACACAGGCAATAAACGCACCCAAGGAACAGTCATACAGGGTTTTGAAGAGCTGTTGTATCGCTGCGGTAAAAGATTGGAACAGAGTGACACCAGATAACGAAGATTCTGTGCTTATTGCTTGCTGCTTCACAAGGGGGTTAGTGACATGTGCAAGGTCTGGTGAGGGGCAAGTGGAAGAGGTAAGAAGAATAGGCATATAGGTAACTGTTAATAAACAATAGAAAAAATTATTTCTTAAATGAAGTCAGGCCTTGCATTTTGCTATCAACGCTAATTGGCTCGTAGGTTGGGGTGAGGTACGAACCCCAACCTACATATCACTGGCTTGTAATTTTTGCTTTTACCAATTTACAAGCAGGTCTTCAAGAAGGCCGTGGTTAGGTGTTGGGGTTCGTACCTCACCCCAACCTACGAGACGTACGGTCCTATTTCTTGGAAGCATGCGGTTGAAATAATACTTACGCAAACTGTTCATAGTTTGGAGAGGTACTTCTGGAGCGACTAACAGCAGATTCACTACTCAGAGTGGAACTGGATTGGACGAATCTGCGACGTCCCAACCTCTCTAAAGGAGGAATGGTGTGAACAAAAGTATTGGTCGCTGGCAGCTCCTGAAGATCATCTACCTCAGTCAAGGTAGCGCTACTAGAACTCTGCTCAGGCAACATAGTTAGATCCCCCCCTTCCTCAGGGTTGCTGGGATTCATCTCCACAGCCATTTTCTTGCTTTTGCAGTAATAAGTGCAGTCCTCTCGTAAAATAGTGATGTTTTGCTGCTCGCCGTCGTTCACATTTATTTTCAGAGCTACTTTCCAGCGCATGAAACTGTCAAACTGATTTTCTTCAGAAGCCTCTTCCAAAGGCAAATTTTCGTTTTTCTCATTATTTTCAAAAGAGATTATTAGCTTAACGTCATCATTCTCTCTACTCAGAAAATAATCGTATGATTTTTGCCCTTTTATTATTTCTGATTTAAATGAAGGAAATGCTCCTGCATGGATCAAAAACTCATCTATAAAAGAAGATGTAGCCAGCAAATCAGATATTAACAGGAGCTCATCTTTATTTTTTGCAAAGTTACCATAGTGACTGCAAAAATCCACCAATTTGCCATCTAGGATATATTTTGGTTCTTTTGACAAAATCTCCTTATTAGCATCATCGCCTGATTTTCTGCGATCACTTTCATTAAAATATACTGTATGTGTACTAGATTTATCGTCAAAGTCTATCCATTCGGTGGATACTTGAATATTTTGATGAATTTTTAATGCCGTCGCATAAGGGGTTGAAAGGGCTAAAGTGGTTAAAGGTTTTTTGTATTCCCCTTTTATAGCCATATTATCGAGTATATTATTTTCATTTAATTTACATTGTAATTTCTCAATGATCTCGTCTGACAACTTATCGTTGACTATTTGATAGTCACTTTTTTCTGCACTTTGAAAAGGTATAGAAAGATCTTGTTCCACTACCTCTGCATATAGCTCCGATACACCATTTTTTACCGTTTCATCCGTTTCTATGGTTATATTTTCCAATGCCAAATCAAAGGAATCTACTTCAGTAGATAGGTCTGCTTTCTTGCTGGAAGAAAGCAAATATTTAACATAGGCAATAAAAGTACCCACATAGGCAATAAAAGCACCCAATGAGTAGTCATACAGGGTTTTGAAGAGCTGTTGTATCGCTTGAAGTGCTCTGAAAAATAGAGAGGGGGTGACGTCGGGTAGCGAGGATTCTGAGCTTACTGCTTGTTGCTCGACAACGGGTTCAGGTATATGTGTGCTTAGCCCCAAACGAGCAATAATATATTGATCTTCTTCTGGCAATGTTGCTTGCAATATCTTTTGTGCAATGCCTTCAAACTCAGAGACAAAAATAATGCGATGAATTTCACCATAGATAAATTGGTTATAAAGCGATACAGGCCATTCTAGCGAGTAGGCATTATTAGGTATATTTTTTAATTGATTGTGTATTTTTGAATCGCTTACTTTGGCCCCGGCTGCTGCTTTGAAAAAATATTTTTCTTTCTCTCTTATCTTATCTACCGAAAAGGCATCATTTTTGTAAAGATCAAAGTATATCTCGGCACTCTCCCTCCAAAGCGTGGTGAGCTTAGATTTATATTGCTTCAAGCTTTCCAAGAAATCCGTCTGCTCATTTTTCTCAGATTCACTTTTAAGTGGATGCGGACTCAAAAAAACATCGCAAGCGTACTTGAAATCCTCTGCTGCTGCGTCAACATGAGATTGCATATTTTCTAAACAACGGTAGTTATATATAAATTTATACAACTCCACCAGACACTTTTCAGAAAGTATGCGAGATATTTTTACAGATTCTATACATTTAGATAAGGCTGTTTTCTGTGCAGTTAAATCATCCCAACTTAATACATAACTCTTTAAGTTATTCCTCACGCCCTCTTCACAAAAATTGCCAGCCCATCCGCTTATCTCTTTACATAATTCTTTTATAGCAAGGTCAGACAAATAATCGAAAATATAGGTTGGCAGTGGCTTATTTTCATAATATAAAAAATCCACTATCAAATTAGCTGCTTTATCTGTGATTTCATTCGAAGCAGATTCTATATTTTCATCCTGCAGTAGGTCCATATTTTCAAAAAGTATGGATGCCATGCGCTTCCGGAAATTATTTTCTAATTCGCGCTCCGCTGCTTCTAATTCCTCATCAGCAAGCGTAGTTTCACATTCTAATTCTTCACATGATTTATATTCCGCGTCTAAATCTAATTCTTCACATGACGCATACTGTTCGGATAACTCAGATCCTGCAATTGAGGAGGCATCATCACTAAAAGCAGATGTGCGAAATTCTGAGTCAGTCACATATGAAGTGGTGGCGCGTGCAAATTTTGGCGAGAAAGAAGCAGGAGAGGTAGGATGAATAGGCATATAAGTAGCAAGCAATAAAGAGTAAAAGGAAGTATTTTTTAGGACCGTCCGCAGAAGATCCATTTCCTCTTCTAAGTCAAGGTATATTGAGGCTGTACGACAGCAATGTTGGGAGGCAGGCTACCCTGCAATGCGCGGGACTTATACAAAAGGCCTCTTGAGTACTTAAAATACCTTACAAGAAAGCTCGAAGCACTCGAAGATTGGTCCTATTAAGGAAATGCCGAGTTATACAGACTACTCTCATGTATAAATAAGAGCAAATCGTTTACGAGGCACATCATTTCTATACAGTGTAAATTTATCTAATACCCAGGTCTTATAAAAAATGCTTATTCTCGGCCTAGAAAGCTCCTGTGATGAAACAGGGATAGCGCTCTACGACACCCAGCGCGGTTTGCTCGCGCAAGCACTACATTCTCAAGTTGATTTGCATGCGGTACACGGCGGCGTAGTGCCTGAACTAGCGGCACGGGATCATATTCAGCGCGGCTTACCCTTGCTCAAACAAGTGCTGCAAGATGCAAATATGCTGCCTGCTTCTATCGATGCAATTGCTTTCACACAAGGACCCGGTCTAGCCGGGGCATTACTGGTGGGAGCTGGGTTAGCAAATAGCTTAGCATTAGCTTGGAATAAGCCTGTTATTGGCATTCATCATCTTGAAGGACATCTACTTTCTCCTTTAATCGATGCACCTCCTGCACTTTTATTTGCCCCTTCCTCTGAAGCTTCCCTGCCCTCTTCTCACTCATGCGCGCCAGGAAGCACGCCTTCTTTTCCATTCGTAGCACTGTTGGTATCCGGCGGGCATACCCAGCTCATGCATGTAGAAGAGGTTGGTCGCTATACACTGCTGGGTGAAACGCTAGATGATGCAGCGGGTGAAGCTTTTGATAAAACGGCCAAATTGATTGGTCTTGGCTATCCTGGTGGAGCAGCTCTGTCACAACTCGCTTTGCAAGGACGCGCGGGAGCTGTAGTTTTACCGCGTCCCATGTTGCATTCAGGTAATCTCGATTTTAGTTTTAGTGGTTTAAAGACAGCCGTTTTAACGCAGGTACGCCGACATTGCGCCCCCCTCACACTGAGCGAGCGAGCAGATCTTGCGCGTGGATTTGTAGATGCAGCGGTAGAGGTACTCGTTTCTAAATCACTCAAAGCATTAGAACAAACCGGTTTAAAACAACTGGTTGTAGCAGGCGGAGTAGGTGCCAATATGCAATTGCGACAGGCATTGCATACAGCTACACAAGCCGTAGGAAAAACGGTTCATTACCCCGCTCCCGAGCTATGTACAGATAACGGCGCAATGATCGCCTTTGCAGGGGCACTACGCCTGCACCGCTGGCCTGAGCAAGCCCGCACGCATTATGCTTTTACGGTTAGGCCCCGTTGGGAGCTATCAGAGGCTTAGGGCATGTCCTAGAAGGTATTGAAGCGGTATCTTGTTTATGGATACCGCTTACAAAATGCAGACCTGCTTTTTAATCCGGCTGCGCAACGCGCTCTCCGTACAAATCATGTCCCTTCGCTTCATGGATTTTCACAAAGGCGAATTCTCCAACGCGGCAAGGGGCCAAAGGCGCTGCGGCTCTAGGGCCCTTCTTTTGTCTAGATGCACCAGAAGAAGATTGGTGGCTCATATAGACTAATCCATCAATTTCTGGCGCATCTGCAGCAGAGCGCCCTATCGCCCCTTCTGGACCTACTTCATCGATCAGCACTTGCAATACCTGGCCTTCTTTTCGCTTTAAGCGCTGTGCTGAAACGGTTTCTGCCACTTCCATAAAACGCGCACGGCGCTCTTCGCGCAAGGCTTCGGGCAATGCGCCCTCTAAGGCATTCGCACGTGCACCTTCAACAGGAGAGTAAGCGAAACAGCCCACTCGATCTAATTGCGCCTCTCGGATAAAGTCGAGTAGCGTCTCAAATTCTGCTTCTGTTTCACCAGGAAAGCCTGCAATAAACGTGCTCCGCACCACGATGTCCGGACACACAGCCCGCCAGGCTTGGATACGTTCTAAGTTTTTCTCGGCATGTGCTGGGCGTTTCATACATTTTAGCACAGCAGGATGCGCATGTTGTAAGGGCACATCCAAGTAAGGCAAGATCCGACCTTCTGCCATGAGGGGCAGTAACTCGTCTACATGCGGATAAGGGTATACATAGTGCAAACGTATCCATGCACCATAAGGCTTAGCGAGCTCCCCAAGCGCTGCAACTAACTCTGTCATACGTGTTTTGAGAGGACGGCCCTGCCAAAAACCCATGCGATATTTCACATCCACGCCATACGCGCTGGTGTCCTGGGAAATCACTAAAAGCTCTTTCACACCTGCTTTTAGTAAATTCTCCGCTTCAATCATCACCTCAGCAATAGGTCGTGAGACCAAATCACCCCGCATTGACGGGATAATGCAAAATGTGCAGCGATGGTTACAGCCTTCAGAAATTTTTAAATACGCATAGTGACGCGGCGTTAATTTAATCCCAGAAGGAGGCACTAAATCTACAAATGGCTCATGGGGGCGCGGTAAGTTCTGGTGCACAGCCTCCATCACTTCTGCAGCAGCATGCGGGCCTGTAACCGATAACACCTGGGGATATGCCGCTTCGACTACCGTCCCTCCCTCTGCTGTTTTTTTCGCCCCTAAACAACCCGTCACAATAACCTTACCATTGGCATTGAGTGCCTCCCCAATCGCATCCAAACTTTCTTGCACAGCCGCATCGATAAAACCACAGGTATTCACCACCACCAAATCGGCCCCTTCATAGGTGGGGGAGATTTCATACCCTTCTATACGCAGTTGCGTGAGGATATTTTCTGAATCGACCAATGCTTTAGGGCACCCCAGCGATACAAATCCCACTTTTCGGGGCGTGGTTTCAGAAAGAGTAAGAGTAGAGCTAGGAGGGGTGTCAACAGCAGACGACATACAAATTTTTTCCAAAATATAGAGAACGGTAGGTTTGGGGATGTTGGAACCCCAACATGCACACCACAGACTTTTATCATGCTTTTGGCATGTGTATACAAAGAATATAAATATCTAAACAGACGTAGATGGCGCGTCCCAATGTACCCCGACCTTTTGAGCTAAAGCCGCTGCATCGTCCGGAAGCTCGGCCTGCCAAGATAAGGGCTCCCCGCTCTCAGGATGCGCAAACGCAAGCTGGCAAGCATGTAAAAATTGTCTTGGGAAAGTAACCAGCTCTGAAGCAAGTTGTACTGCGGCGCTTGGTTTAGCTCGAGAAGAAGCTTGGTCAGCGCAAAACCCGATAGCACGCTGCTGACCATGGCCACGTCCATAGAGGGGATCACCCACTATCGGATACCCTAAATGAGACAAATGCACTCGAATCTGGTGCGTACGGCCGGTTTCCAGAGCACATAAAAGCGCAGCAACGGGCAAACCTGCTGCCATGCTCACTGAGCATCGTAGATAGTGCGTGCGCGCTGGCTTAGACGCTGCCCCCACCACGACTGCCATACGGATACGGCTTCTTGGATCACGGCCTATAGATGCATTAACCAGGCCCCGCACTGGCGGTGTGCCCCAAACCAATGCCTGATACATGCGCTTTACCGTACGCGCCTGAAGCTGACGCACTAAAGCAGTTTGAGCCTCTAATGTACGTGCTACTACCATCAATCCACTGGTATCTTTATCCAAGCGATGCACAATACCCGCACGCGGCAGTGCTGCTGCGGCTGCGCCATACCGATGCAGCAATCCATTAAGGAGGGTTCCTCCCCAATTGCCCACCGCAGGATGCACAACACATCCTGCAGGCTTATTAATCACCACTAAACTAGCATCTTCATAGACAATAGACAGCGGAACAGGTTCAGGTCGAAAAGCCTGCTGCTCGGGTTTCAAATCTGGCCACAACGCGACCATCGCGCCCTCGCACGCCTTTTGACGCAAGCTCGCAAGCGCTCCTGCCACCTGCACGCGCTCGGCCTTCACCCAACTCTGCAAGCAAGCACGAGAGTATTGCGGGAAAAGATAAGCTAATACTTTATCTAAGCGTTCTCCCTCATACTCAGCAGGAATGGTGGCAGTGAGAGGCTCGGGGCAATCTGCATCCACAGCCGATTCCAAAGGGTCCAAACCCTGTAAAGGCTCAAAGAGCGCTTCAACGGTCAATATAACTCCGCATTCAGTAAAGCCCCTTTAGAAAGAACCACTCTAAAGAGGAATCGTTATTCGTAGGTTGGGGTGACGAAGGAACCCCAACACCTAACCACTGCCCTCTTGAAGGCCTGCTTAAAAACTTTCCAAAAGCAAAAATTAAAAGCCAGCGGTCAATATGTTTAGATTCGTGCCTTCACCACCAACCACGCTTTGTTGTAAAAATACAAGGTTGGGAACCTATTCTTAATTCAGTACACTTCGTCTTCTATCACAAAATAAAACTTCGGCAGAAATCTATGACTTCCCTCTTCCTCAAAAGCCGCCCCGCCTACCATATAGCCAGATGCGCCCTATTAGCCATAGTGGGCACACTAACTGCCTGTGGAGGGTTGCCAGAGAAAAAAGACGAAACAGCCACCTGGTCTGGCGACAAATTATACGTGCAAGCGCAGGAAGCTCTAGAAAGCCACGACTGGATCCGTTGCGCGGAGTACTTTGAAAAAATGGAAGGCCGAGATCCTTTCGGCTCTCGAGCACCACAAGCGCAGATTAACGTGGCCTACTGCCAATGGAAAAACAATGAGCCTCAAGCCGCTGAACAAGCAGTAGACCGCTTCATTCGGCTACATCCTGATCATCCGCAACTCGCCTACGCTTACTATCTAAAAGGCCTACTCAATTTTAAAGATGAACTAGGCTTGCTAGGTCAGTTAAGCGCACAAGACCTTAGCGAACGCGACCCCGAGGCGCTACGCCGTGCATATGATGCTTTCAAAGTTATTGCTACCCGCTACCCTAGCAGCCGTTATGCGCCGGACGCCATGCAACGCATGCGTTATATCGTCAATGCACTGGCAGCACATGAAGTACATGCCGCACAATATTATTACGAACGGGGCGCTTACCTGGCAGCCATCAATCGCGCTAAACACGTTCTTACAGAGTATCCCAATACTCCAGCTATTCCCAAAGCACTAAGCTTAATGCAAAAAGCCTACCAGGCGTTAGGAACACCAGAACTGGCTGCAGATGCTAAACGGGTGTTGAAAGCTACCGATTCCAAGCGCGTACCTTAGTTTTGGTAAGCGGGTCATCAAGAAGGAAGTGGCTCGCATATTGGGCAAGGAATATATATCGAAAAAAACGGCCTAGCTCGCTTTAAGCTAGGCCGTTTTTCACTAGGGCAATTGAGGACACGCCCTATCTTAGTGGAGGTATAGCCCCACATTTTCTTCATTCAAAAAAAAAAATCATTTTTTACAATGAATAATACATTTCAAACTCTACTGGATGCGTCGTCATACGTAAACGCGTAACTTCTGCCTCTTTCAACTCTAAATAAGCATCAATCATACTATTACTAAACACCCCGCCTCGCGTTAAAAAGGCGCGGTCTTGATCTAAGTTTTCTAAAGCTTGCTCTAAGCTAGAACACACCGTGGGGATATTTTGATTCTCTTCAGGAGGAAGATCGTACAAATTTTTCTCCGCAGCCTCACCCGGGTGAATTTTATTTTGCACGCCATCTAAACCGGCCATTAATAAAGCAGAAAAAGCCAGATAGGGGTTAGCCATAGCATCCGGAAAACGCGTCTCAATACGACGGCCTCGTGCATTGGTCACATACGGAATGCGAATCGCTGCAGAACGGTTACGAGCTGAATAGGCCAGTTTTACAGGTGCTTCATAGCCCGGCACTAGACGTTTGTAAGAATTAGTCGTTGGATTGGTAAACGCATTGAGTGCACGAGCATGCTTCATGATTCCGCCCAAATAATAGAGCGCGAATTCGGAGAGCCCTGCGTAATCATTGCCGGCAAATAAATTTTGTCCATCTTTCCAGATAGATTGGTGTACGTGCATACCCGAACCGTTATCACCTACCACAGGCTTAGGCATAAACGTTGCAGTTTTTCCTAGCCGATGCGCGACGTTATGCACGATATATTTAAACGTCTGCGTCCAATCTGCACGCTGAACCAATGTAGAAAATTTGGTTCCGATTTCGTTTTGTCCTTGACCGGCCACTTCATGGTGATGCACTTCTACAGGAATGCCGATTTGTTCAAGCAGCAGACACATTTCTGAACGCATATCTTGAAAAGTATCTACAGGCGCCACTGGGAAATACCCGCCTTTAGTATTGGGCCGGTGTCCACTATTACCCCCTGCATATTCTTTGGAAGAAGACCAAGGCGCTTCTTGAGAGTCTATCGCCACAAAAGAGCCTGACATATCGACTTGCCAGCGTATGGAATCAAAAACAAAAAATTCTGGTTCAGGACCAAAATAAGCGGTATCTCCCAACCCTGTGCTCTTCAAATAGGCCTCTGCACGCCTTGCCAAGGAACGAGGGTCGCGCTCATACCCTTTTCCATCAAATGGTTCGATCACATCACAGGTCAATACCAGCGTTGGATCATTATAAAAAGGATCTACATAGGCAGTTTTAGGATCGGGGATAAGCAGCATATCCGATGCCTCAATACCCTTCCACCCCGCAATTGACGAGCCATCAAAAGCCTGGCCGCTTTCAAATTTATCTGCATCAAATGCACTGGCAGGCACAGAAACATGCTGTTCTTTACCTCGCGTATCCGTAAACCGCAAATCGATAAACTGGATATTGGCATCTTTTACACACTGCAACACCTGCGCAACGCTCTGTATACCTGCCACTTGATTGTTGATCCCTGCTTGCGCAGTATTCTGACCCATCCCTCGCTCCTTCCTCATCATCCCGTGATTACTGCGCTATCTGATTGCTCCGGCACAAAAAAGTACCAGCTCCAATGTAAAAAACGTGATTCTAGCGAACAAACCATTTTTTTATGCAACCTTATTCATAAAGGACTATTTCAATCTGCAATTTACGGTCTATAATCGCGGCCTTATGTAATTTGCTCGTAGTTAAGAACACGCAGGACATGTGGTACATTCTGCTTTGTAGTTCTGAGCACATTCTAAAAATGCGCCCGTGGCGGAATAGGTAGACGCAAGAGACTTAAAATCTCTCGCCTAATGGGCGTGTCGGTTCGAGTCCGACCGGGCGCACCATTTTATTTTGATTGTTGTCGTAGGACTTGTACTCTGACAAAAACCCCCGGATAGTCCTATGCGCTACCGGGGGTTTTTTTACAATCTCAAAATCTTGCGGACCGCTTTCGGGCGGTTTTTTTGACGCTATCCCTTTATTTTGTGATTTTTGCAGTACAGCAAATTCAACTTTTACTAGGAGGCCTCTCATGAAGACTGCGCCTGAATTTATTGCGACTGATGCGCAAATAGACCCCGATCTACGCCGACCCTTTCCCAATTCCAGCAAGGTATATATAAAAGGCTCGCGCCGCGATCTACTCGTGCCGATGCGCAAGATTGAACAGTCAGAGACACCGACCCAAGGTCCACGAGAGGAAAATCCTCCCGTTTATATCTATGACACTTCAGGCCCTTATACAGATCCACAAGCCTCTATCGATATTCGAGCGGGCTTACCTCCTATACGCGCTGCATGGATTGAAGAGCGCGCAAATACCGAATTATTAAACGGCTACACCAGCAACTTTAGCCGTGCATTACAAGAAACACAGCAAAAAGCAGAAGCGCCATGGCGCTTCTCAGGCTCGCCCAAAGCGCCTCGTCGCGCGCGCAGTGGTGAAAATGTCACGCAAATGCATGCCGCCAAGAAAGGCATCATCACGCCTGAAATGGAATTTGTCGCGATCCGTGAAAACCAACAACGCTCCGAATACATTACCAGCCTCAAAGAAAGCGGCCTCATGGGCAAAAAAATGGCCCAACTATTATGCCGCCAGCATGCAGGTGATGCATTTGGTGCGCAACTTAGCGAGCGGCAACGGGTTGAGCGCGTAGAAAGCGTACTCACGCAAATAGAAGGGATGGACATCACCGCTGAATTTGTGCGTGACGAAATCGCTAAAGGCCGTGCGATTATTCCGAATAATATTAATCACCCTGAAAGCGAGCCGATGATTATCGGGCGTAATTTCTTGGTGAAGGTAAACGCCAATATTGGCAACTCTGCAGTGACCTCCTCCATCGGCGAAGAAGTCGACAAAATGATTTGGGCTACCCGCTGGGGTGCAGATACGATCATGGATCTATCTACGGGCAAACGCATTCATGAAACCCGTGAATGGATTATCCGCAATAGCCCCGTGCCCATTGGTACGGTACCGATCTATCAAGCTTTAGAGAAAGTAAACGGCCGTGTCGAAGCACTCACCTGGCCTATTTTTAGAGACACCTTGATTGAGCAAGCTGAGCAAGGGGTTGATTACTTCACCATCCATGCAGGCATACGCCTACGTCACATCCCCCTTACTGCGAACCGGATGACAGGTATTGTCTCCCGCGGAGGCTCCATCATGGCTAAGTGGTGTTTAGCGCACCACAACGAAAGCTTTCTGTATGAATACTTCGAAGATATTTGCGACATCATGAAAAGCTATGATGTGAGCTTCTCCTTAGGTGATGGACTACGTCCTGGCTCGATCTACGATGCCAACGATGAAGCCCAGTTCGCTGAGCTTCAAACGCTAGGAGAACTGACAGAAATTGCCTGGCAATATGATGTACAAACAATGGTTGAAGGGCCGGGCCATGTACCCATGCAACTTATCAAAGAAAATATGGATAAGCAGCTTGAGATATGCCGTGAAGCCCCTTTCTATACGCTAGGCCCTCTAACGACTGATATCGCCCCAGGCTATGACCACATTACCTCGGGCATAGGTGCGGCAATGATCGGCTGGTATGGCACCGCTATGCTCTGCTATGTAACGCCTAAAGAGCATTTAGGCTTACCCAACAAAGAAGACGTAAAAGAAGGGATGATCACCTACAAACTCGCTGCACACGCAGCGGATTTAGCAAAAGGACATCCAGGCGCTCAGATTCGAGATAATGCGCTGTCTAAAGCACGCTTCGAATTCCGCTGGGAAGATCAATTTAATTTAAGCCTCGATCCAGACCGTTCCCGCGCTTATCACGATGCCACGCTACCCAAAGAGTCTGCAAAAGTAGCGCACTTCTGCTCCATGTGCGGCCCCCACTTTTGCTCGATGAAAATCACGCAAGACATCCGAGACTTCGCCGCGCAAAAATCGCTTTCTGCAGAACAAGTCTTACAAGATGGCTTACACAAAAAAGCGGTGGAATTTTCAGAAGTAGGAGGGGAAATTTACGTGAAGCAGTAAATCATTATTAAAATTCCACGTCGATACACTCCAAATAAAGGGCTCCTAGAGCCCTTTATTTTTTGATTTTCTAGAATACGCTTCGCTGCACCATACTTTTTTTCTAATACGCATCTCTTTATCTCTTGATATTTTCTACAGTGCACCTTGAATGCGCTCTATCTGGTCTCTATACATAGAGCGGCCAAAGGGCTTTAGAAGCCCTAAGAAGCGAATGCGGGCTGTCAGGCCGTATTGTGTACTGGAGAGAGAGATGCCTCATTTAAACTCTACGAACCCTAGCTCCATCGGTAAAGAATCAAGCGTGATTCCTGATGCAGACCACTGTGGTATGGCTACCCAGCATATTATCGGGACTCCTTCCACACGCAAATCTCCTGTAAAGTCATTGGGCAAATTACAGAATCTTCCTTTTGCACCGCCGCCCCCCTCTACAAACGCCGCAAATCAACCTTCCAATGAACATATCATTCAGATAGGGAACCTCTCCCCCTGTACAGGCAATATTGAAATACGAAGCGAAAGCCCTAAACCTCAGAGCATATGCATATCGAACTCCCCTTCTTCCATATCAGAATCAAGAAGGAGGAAGGTAAAAGCTGCAATTCAATTAATCGGCTTCGGTCTTTTTTTTACAGGAGCGGCACCTCTAGCACTAGCCGCTAAAAGCGGTGCAGATTCTTCTTTTAATCCCACTTTAGCCAGTGCCGGCGCTGGAACTATGGTCATAGGCATGATAGCGATATGCTGCGGCATACGCTATTGATACGGCTAAGCGCAATGGCTCCTCTCAAGGCAAATCGATGGATGCACGGTTTATCTACCAGATCTCCCTATTCCTTGGATAACTGGCATGATCAAGCCGTGCACACCGCGGAATTTTTAATATTCCGCCCTACATTACGGACTCTTAGATATGCCCATACCTGTTAATACTAGGCCTACACACAATGGCATAAGCCCTCCAATACCTAAGCCCATAACAATATTTGGGTGGATATCTACCTGCTCATTAGGGGCGTAGTGTAAATACATTGCGCTCCCTACCGCTGCAAGCCCTGTGACAGCAAGCGTTGCCCCCATTGCTTTATAGCATCCGCCTCTATTTCTACTTTTATTTTGATTGATGTTCTTCGTTTGAGTAGGCCTAGCAGGCTCAACATCATCATAGGCAGTTGGTAACTGCGATCTGTTAGTGTGATGGCGCCCCAATGGACTAGGTACAAACGCCCGAGGTGGCTTTCGGACCATTTGAGTCGCATTCGAATAATTATGAGCCCCAAAATATACTCGCGAATTATTATTTATTGTTGTCGGATAAGTCATTTGCTCTCCCCCTGTCTATACCCATGCGCTGAGTAAACAGCAACACATCCATCACATATACTTTTTTAGAGTACCTTGCACCGCGTTATACAAATCCAAAGAGTAATAACGTAGCTAGATGTGAACTGTAGGAAATATCTATATACAGGGCAGGAGAACAATAGAAAAATCGTATGAAAAGGCGAAGCTACGCACAGCCTTGCATTAGCGTGCTATAACCAGCTGCCATACCAGCGGACCGACAAGTGATAACCATATCAATGCGCACCCACACAGCGCGATAAACACAGCCGCACTCCCAAAATCTTTCGCCCGCTTGGCAAGTGGGTGCTGTTCTAATGAGATACGATCAATAGCCGCTTCAATGCCTGAGTTGAGTAACTCCATACTGAGCACCCCCAGTATCGAGCCAATCAACATAAGCCGCTCAACTACAGTGACGGGCAATACCATCGCAAGCGGAATAAAAATACAAGCCAATAAAAACTCTTGGCGAAATGCGCGCTCTTCCCGTATGGCATCGCGTATACCGCAGTAAGTATGTCCAAATGCACCCCAAAGACGGGTAAAACCGCTTACTTTTTTAGAATTATTGTCCATGCGCTTGCTCTACTTAATGGGTGGAATGGGTTTGCTTGACTTCATTTGCTGCCTGAAGACCATCGCCTGCATTCATGCGGCGCACGCCTTCAATAGCTTGATAAAGCGTATACACCAATCGGCCGGCCCCTGCTGAGAACCTATGCTTTTTATACGGGCAACGCCCTATAAAATCAACTAAATAGAATATTTTTATCAAAATGGTTGATTAATTAACTTGTTTGGTTTAATTTTATGCCTAGACACTCTCAGTTACTTCGGAATGTCGAAAACAGGGCCTGGGCAGGCAGTGTATTTACTCGCTACCCAAGCCACATAAAAAACCTAGCGTTCATGGCGAGAAAATTATGCTTTATTCCGTGTACCACCTCTGCCTAGCTACCGTTCTCCTATTACTACCTATTTAGGAGGGAAATATGATTGGCACAGATTCCGCACATTTACCCAATATACCTAGGCAAAACTGCCGATTTATTCCACATAAGTGTCGATCAACTAGCCGCAACCCAAAGCGTATGGCGCCTCCTTCTGAAATAGTTGGCTCTATCCCATATAAACTTGAAAAAAAAGAATACAAAGATGCTGCTATTCAACAGAACACACTAAATGCAGAGGCCATTCCATCATCTTTTAACACTACCAATACAGCACCTGAATGGAAACGGTTAACCGCTGCGTGTATAGAAGCCCAAACCAACCTGGAAGCCTCATGGTCTGACCTTGAAAAAAACGTGGTCAAAGCATACCTATTTAAAGCAGACAAAGTAACTATTCAACGACATATTGAAGCGGGACTATATCAAGTCAAAATCATTTACAAAATCACACAAGCCCTTTGTGAAAATGACACTGCAGAAAACCAATGCCAGCTTGAAAGCGCATTAAAAGAATTAGACCGCATTAAGTTCGCCGCCACGCCACACCCCATACAATACGTTCAAACCCCAGCCACACATGGAGTATTAGCATATTTTCTAAAAGAATTACATGGATTCTTAGCTCCAGTAGCACTGATGGGCTGGGGATTAATCGCGCAATCAGGCCTGGTATCACATATTACCGTGCAACACATGGCTTTCATAAGCGGAGCCATTAGCATCATTTGGACCATAGCAACTTATTTTAAAAACCGTGCCGAGCAGGCAAACACAGAAGATCAACTCAAGTTGATTCAAGTATGTAACTCATTAATGGAGAAATTTATGGATATAGGCATGCTGCCCAATTTACCCCGACGCACTGAAACAGTACTCGTACGGCAAAATGGAAATTTTGATGAATTTGTCAAAGTAGCACGTAACTTGGAAGCAGAAGTTAATGCAATTCAAGCACATGTAGGTCGAGTAACACAGAACCTGAATAGTGTCACTCAAATAGTGGGGGTATTAGAACGAGGATTTAATGCATTAACTCAAAAAATTGACAGCGTTGAGCGTGGACAAGAACGCATTGAAGTAAAATTGCATAGAGTAGTAGGTGAAAAGATTAAAAAACTTGAAGAGGATATGACTGAGGTAAAAGCAGATCTAAAAACATTTTCAGAGGGCCAACAAATTATTATCGCGCTACTTCAAAATAAAGCGCAATAAAAATATCTAAAAGCCATTTCCACTATATATCGCGTAGGTTGGTGGTGAGGCACGAACCCCAACATGCACACCACTACCTCTTTTAAAACCTGCTTATACATTAACGCAGGTATGCAAAAAGACTATGGTGTGCATGTTGGGGTTCCTTCGTCACCACCAACCTACATTGATGCATAGGTTTTTGGTTGGCACAAACCTACGCATTTTTCAAAAAATAATTCTAATCCATAAGCAAACGCTCAACGGGCTGTCCATTTTTTAAATGCTTTTCAATAATTTCATCTACATCAGATTGGTCCATGCACGTATACCAAGTACCTTCCGGATATACCACCGCAGCAGGTCCCTCTTCACAACGCCCTAAACATCCTGCCGAACTCACACGCACCTTCCCAGGCCCAGCCAAGTCAAGCGCTTTCACTTGCTTTTTGGCATAACTCATAAGCTCTTTTGAACCTCGGTTTGCACAGCAAGGGCGCGCATCATCTGCACGTTGATTGGTACAAAAAAATAGATGGTTTTTATAAAAACTGGGGGAGGACATCGCTATATACCTGATGAAATGGGATAAATTTTTATTGTAAAAATTAACCCTAGCAAGAAAAGGACTGCAATTTTAATACCAAGACACCTGCATGTACACACGCATATTTTAAAAAGTCCGCCACCCTGCTCTATATCTTCCAAATAGAAAATTTCATTTTATCGCAACACACCCAAACCTTTTTGAGCAAAAATCATTTTTTTGTATTCCCAATCATTTCTAGTTCTTAGAAAGAAAAGCTTCATCTTATTCAACAAGGTTGGTTTTACAGGATTATCCATATTTGGAGCATCCCTGAATATTTCTAAAATTCTCAACAGCCTTGGCTGTGTAAGCGCACGCTTATTCAAAGCCTTTTTAAATAATTCTTTGTTTTCATCGCTAAAATTACATTCAGCAGACACTCTCTCAAAAATATCATCCACACTATTGTTTTCCAAAACAATAGCACCAGACTGTAATAACTCAATGCACTTATTTAATTGTGCTCGAGGATTATGTTGAATAGGATTTTTTTTAAGCTCCACACCACCTTCTGAACTAGCACGAGATACAGGAGAATCAACCAGCAATTCTCTTCCACGATCACGAGAAGGATGTATTGAAATTTTAAGAGGTACACGTGTACTTTCAATACCATCGTCATACCCTTCAAATTTTCTTGAATTTAAAAAATTTGACTCATAAAAATGAGGCAGAATAGTTCGGTGCGGATGAGAAGCAAGCGATGCAATGGTAGATCTATTATTATAATTTTCTCTCCCCCTCCTATAATTATTTTTTGATATGGTGGGCGATGGCTCGCCAGCGCATCTCGAATCAAGATGGCTTTGTTGATTTTGTATGGGCCTACACCTTGCCGCTGACTTCAGTTGCACAGGAAGTGGCCTACTTTTCTGTATATTTTTATCAATAAAATAGGTTGCAGAGGGGCTAATAAAATGAGCTGGTACCTCTCGATTTCCCTTTACATTTTGCCGTACTCCATACGACACATTCTGCCCGCTTAATCCAGCCCCTTGCACACGCATTACATGCTCCTTATAAATTCTATGTTTTCCTATTGCACCCTCTGTGCAGTTTCGCGGTAGGATACATTCTTGAACCTATAAAACTCAGCATTTTCTCACTAAGAAAACTCCGAATAATCTCCCAACCCACCCTACTCCATTGAACCAATATGACCAAACGAAATAAGCCTATTTGAAAATGGAGAAACCATATGCAGAGACCTCTTAAATTACCTAATAAACTATTAGCACGGTAGGTTGGGGTGACGAAGGAACCCCAACACGCACACCACCACGCCCTTGAAAACCTGCTTAAAAAAACTCTAAAATAAAAAATTAAAAGTAAGTGATAAAGACCACCCATACCGAAGACAGATCTGCATAGCAAGCACCCTGCAATACAATAATATAAATACAGTATTTATAGTATATAAATATACACCCCACCCCACTATAGTACACAGCTTGTAGCTTCGATATTCCAACATGCAATACGCCTAATTGAAGGGCGTGGAGGCAGGATGTATGAGAACGTTTAAACCCAATTCTGATATGGCTGCGCATTTCTTCAGCTTGCCCTATCAAGATGCAAAAAAAACGTTTGATCAGCAAAAAGCATTATTTCTTCCCATGGAAGAAGAATTAAAAAAATATGCTTTTAAAGACAAATATTTTGAATCACAATACAACGATTGGCTTTCTAAAAAAAGCGGCCTGCAGCAGGACGCCAGCTTGGTTACAGCAGATCAGCAGAAAAACAAAAATACACGCTTTGAACGGTTTTATAATGATTTTTGGCTATCCGAAAAAGATAAGCAGCAGCGAGAGGCCGATCTCTATAAAAGTCATAATTTACTAGTGAACCGTACTAGTATTGCTAAACAGCTATATGCATGCGCAGAAAATCCAGCGCAAAAACCATCCTCTGAAGCACAGAAAGCGATTTACCTTGCATGGGATAAAGAACCTGAGGAAGCACCTTTTGGTCCACAGGCTATACAAGGGAAATATTTTCAGCATGAATTAATGGGTCTAGATCAAAGCACCACCGATCTGCAAGCGCTATTGACAGCACGAGCCCATAAACCTCTCTCTACTATAGAGTACCTCATTACCTTACCCCGAACGAAAGGACTGTTAGGGAGTGCGCTAGGTCTTAGCACTATATGGGCGGGTACTATCCAAGCGGGTTTACTGGTTGTTTCCCCATTAGTGGCTTGTGGCGTTCCCCTGGCTATTTTTACCTCGCTCTTTTTATACAACGCTATCGCTACATCGATCATAGATCGGCATTATGCGAAAACCAATTATGCTAACGAGCTCAATAAAAAGATTATGAATCCCCTTACTGACATTTCCGATCAGCTCCGTAAACTTATTTGGCAAACCTATAATAATTCCAAAACCATAATCCAGCAAACTGATCAAATTAATTCAGCAACGGGCGAAATCAAAAAGGATATGCGCACAGGAGTAGCTGCGCTTAATGAATTAGCTGATGCAACGCATCAATCCTCTAAAACAATCATTCAGCACACAGATGAAATCAAACAAGATTTACGTACAGGAGCAACTGCACTTAATGAATTAACTAGCACCGCGCATCAAACTTCTAAAAAAATCATTCAGCATACTGACGAGATCAAACAAGATTTGCGTACAGGAGCAACTGCGCTGAATGAATTAACTAACACAACGCATCAAACTTCTAAAGCCATCATTCAGCATACAGATGAAATCAAACAAGATTTGCGTACAGGAGCAACTGTACTTAATGAATTAACTAACGCAACGCATCAAACTTCTAAAAAAATCACTCAGCACACTGACGAAATCAAACAAGATTTGCGCACAGGAGCAACTGTACTACTTCAGGAAACAGGTGAAATTAAGCAAGATATGCAAACGGGAGTAGCAGCCCTTAATGAAATAGCTAATGCTAGCGAAGATATCAAAAAATCTCAAAAACGTTTTCAAACCACAGTAGAAGAGGTGCAAGAAGAAGTTCAGGAAGGTTTTGGGTCTATACGCGAAGACCTCTCAGTAGGAGTCAGTGTAATCAATGAAATGGCGGCCCGAATGGAAGCCATGCAACGGCAGCAGCAACTAATCACCACATTATTTCTGGCACAAGCACAAAGCGGAGCACTCAATATTTCCCCAGAAATCCTGCTCCAACTTACCGGCTCTACTACGCCGCAATTGGCCCTTACTAGCGCACCAGCGATGGGAGTAGTACAAGATACTCCAGCAACAAACACCACATTGCTTCAGCCTAGAGCACGAACCATTTCCACAAACTCAGATACAAACTCGGACACATCAGACGGAAGTATGCCAGGCCTATCTAGAAGCACCTCACCTTCTTCTGATAGCAGCTCTGACCCAGGATCTCCTGTAGTAGTAAAGAAAAGCACCTTTGCACCAGCGCAAAACGACGACGGCGATGACTCTGTTCTTATATTAAGCCCTGAAGAAATAGCGCTTATTAAAAAATATAGAAACGATAAAAAAAATAATTACGCATAGGTTTTAGTGAGCTACGAGCCCTAATATTAAAGTGCCCAGCGAAAGTTGAATATCAGATCTGACTTTTGGTGGGCACTTCACTATTGGGGCATTTTTTTATGTGCACCAAGCATGGGCGCTCTTCAGCACGTGATTGGGCCTCTACCCAAGCACACGCAATAGACACACACGCGAATTAAACTAAATAAGATAAAAACATTATTTTTAAATGTATTTTTATAAAAATGTATCCATAAAAAACCGTAGCAGAAAAATACACTTTTCATGATAAAAATCACCACTTCAGATTAAATCGCTTTCTATCTATCCCTGTATTTCCACCTCTCAAAGGAGAAATAGTGAATATTGGAAACTCTTCTTCCGTGCAAGCCAGCAGTTCTCAACAACCTCTACTCAATATAACGCAGAGGGAAATCACAAACCGCATCCATACGTGTGTGGGACGTACTGAAATTCAACAAAGAGAAGCACCAGGTAAGCAAAATTTCGTTGAATTGCAAACGAATCTGGTAGAAAACATCCTACCGTTTGTGAATACTGCAGAAGTCATACCACCTACAGAGCCCGAGATAGAGCCCCAGGAAACTTCACTAGATGGCAAATGGCACGCCTGGCGTAATGCAGAACAAGAAATTTTATGGAAACCAGCTAACACAGAAGGGCCTGTAAAACGCTTTCTAGGAGAGCAATGCGAAGAGTTTAGCTTTTGTCCACAGAGTCAATATCTCATGATCCCCCAGGTAGAAATGCTGTCCTCACAAGAAATGAAAGCATTTTTTGCAGAGCAAATGGAGTTGTTGAGGAAAAAAAATGCAAACCTTGACTTTACACGCCCGGCAGCTCTGGCATCCACTATTACGAGTTTCTTACTAATGGGAGGAGATTTTGCAATAGTGAGCGGCATATTATGGAAAGGCGCACTATTAAAAGTAGGCACACTTTTAATCGCCCCAATATGGCTAACGAGCTCTGCAACCGTTTTATTAACGCTAGGAGCAGCTGGTACAGGAGGGGTCTTTATAAAAAATAAAATTGAAAAATCTGACCTTATTAAAAACATCCCGCTCCCATCCACAGAACCGGCACAAGCGCCTAAACAGGAAGAACAAGCACAAGAAGAAACCATAGAAATGCAAGAGCCTGCAGAAGAGGCCACCTATCAGCGCATAACCCTCCACTTTGAACCTACGCGAGAAGCGATAAAGCCGAAAGCATCTAAAATTATGTATATTAAAGGCACCATTTCTTCCAGTGTCTTTTCAGCGGATAAAAAACATTTTTTTACCGTAGTAGACGGAAAAACCATTAAACAATGGTCTACTAAAACAGGCAAAATTGAAAAAAACATAGAGCCTTGCGCACCACCTACTAGCACAGCCACGCCCTCTGTCGCGAATAAACCCGCCTCTATAACCGAACTTAAAATATCCCCGCGAGGAAAATGGCTACTCTTAGCAGAAGTACATCCACAAGATTCTGTTAAAAAAGCCAGCATGTGGCTCTACTCCCGTCAGCATGGAAGAATACAAAGCCATTTTTCATTAACAACAACGAATACCGTTCAATTTGAATTTTCCCCCTGCGAGCGCTCGCTAGCAGTACTTGAAGGAGGGCACACCCTCTTACGCCTCACCACAGAATCTGGAGAATTCCAAAGAAAACGGCTAGACCCGCCATTAACCCCTATTCAGCGCATACACTGGGTTCAAAATGAACTGCAAGTTGTAGGAGCAGATAACCGCATATGGAAAATTATTCCTGTTGAAAACAGTCTATATCCACAGCTCATCCCGCCTCTTCCACAAAGATCCGTGCGATTTAGCATGCTTTCATAATATATTTTTGACCATAAGGCGAGCTATATGTTTACCTTTACCTCAGATTGGTCTTCTCCACATAATTATCTATGGAGACAGGCTACGATTCCACTTTTAGCATCCAGACCCTACTTTCCTGAAAATGAAATAATCACCGAAGACATATTACGAAGCAAAATTGAGAAATTAAAGGAATACGATTATACATTTATTCATTTTTTAAAAAATATTTTAATATTCTCTGTAACTGCATTTATCATATCTGGGATCATTACAGCAATATTATTTTCATCTTTAACTCCAATCACCTCTTCATTGCTTCTGCTATGGCCTATGATACCATTTTCTTTTATGTCTCCTCTCATAGTTATACTTACGAATATAGATAAAGCACGCGAAGAAGCAGAAAATAGATTTCACCATATGCGATTACTCAATGCGAAATGCAAAATTGATTCTGCAAAAGAAACCACCGCTTCTATTAGAAAAAGACCTATGTTACTCATGGCATAAAGATGAAATGGTATGCTTTTAAAAGATTTTATAAATAATTATAAGGCAATAACCAATCTACACAAGGCAAGCATATTACAAACACAAAAATGGCTGGATTCTGTATCACACAGAATCCAGCCATTTTAAATAAGAGTGTTGGTTTTGTATACTTCTAAAGCATTCTTCCAGTGTAGCTAATACGCTGCTTTTATACTCTGCAAAATCCTGATCATCTTGCTCTTCGGTACAAAACTCTATATCTGTTTTCTGTTTTACGGTTATCGTGATTTTATAATGCTATTTGGTTTGGATGATAAAATTGGGTTAATCATAAACATATCCTATTAAAATGGATTGCAATATTTCTGCCATTACTTTCTATTTCTTTTATTATTTCACTGATGTTATGCAGGTATTCAAAAAGACTGTGGTGTGCATGTTGGGGTTCGTGCCTCACCCCAACCTATCGTCCTTTGCTTGTTCTTGGGTTGGTGGAGGTTTGTAAAGCCATTTTACATATGCATCTCGGTAGGTTGGGGTGAGGCACGAACCCCAACATGCAAACCACAATCCTCGAAATATATAAAATAATACGCAAAAAATTATGTTTTATTACTAAACTAAACAGTTTGATAGTTTGCCATTCGTATATTATTCACCGGCAATACATTCGGCTGTATGCGGTTTTCGGCTATAGTTTTTTTTATTTGAATCCAACTCAGGAAACCGCTATACACTACATTGAGTATATCAAGCCCCAATATAAATGCATGATTTTCATTATCTTTTTCAATCCTATGCAAATAGAAAGTTTCTAAAAAAATGATAAAACATCCAGCCTGTAGGGCATAATAAAAATAATCATCCATTTTTTCTATATTTTTTAAATATTGAAAAGCAGATGAAAAACAACTAATTGGCCGCGGAGTAATATTTAAATTTTCTGTTGCTACGACTTGTTCAGGCGAGCGCCTAGATTGCCACCATTTAGCCACTTTTTTAGACCAACTAACAGAAGAAGCCGTGCAGTATAAAGCTCTCCTAGCATAAACAAATGTGATAATGACAATATTAATAATCTGAGTGCCCAGTATCTCTTTATGATTTTCATTGTATTTTTCAAGACCATGGAAAAGTAGAATAGCCGCAGTCATTACAGTAGAGCTCACTGATAATATACACTCCCAATTACCTTTTGGATCCACCCGCTCTTCGATATAAGATAGCAGCTGATCTGTCGTTGTAGGTAGTTCGTCAACCTGCTCTGTATCTACTAGAGGTTGTCTGACTTCTATTTCTTCATTTATAGTAGGATTGGATTGATTACGATATGGAGGGCAAATTGAAGATAGCGGAATAAGGCTCATCTGCATATTTCCTTATACAAGTAATTTTTCTCTTCTAAATACAGGGCATACCATCATAAAACGCTGCAACCATAAGGAACCCACTTTGCATTTTGAAGTATTTACTATATGTAGCTTCCATGCCTAATGGTTTTAGCATAGCGCCTCTCTATTTATACACTTCTTATAAGCATTTTACGAGTAATAGCAGGCATATATAACGCGAATAGGTCTTACAGACCAATCAATTCATACCCGTAGTTTTTTAGTTTATGGAGTATCTATGCATAATTACCTCACTATCACACACCAAGCGAAAACATCAAAAAAAATACCCCAAACACGCTGAGTGAGCGGGGCATTTTTCTATTTATTTGTAATAAATTATTTTTAATTATTATTAAATTCAATCGACTGATATCATACTTCTGCAAGCAAAAGCAGTGTAATAAGAATCGGTATACAAAATAAGGAGGAAAGTGGAGCTACAAAAGCAACAGGCGCAAGGCAGATCAATGCGATCAGTAGAAGGGCCTGATCAGTAAGTGCCGTAGCCATGCCCCTCTGCAAATATGGCTCTTCCTGCGCAATTCTCTCTCTTTGATAGGGAGAATTACTCTTTACTCTGCTGCCATCTCTTTGTTCAATTGTTGAGTCAATTTTGGCAGTATGGAATTGATCATTAATAACGGCATAGTGTGCTGATATAAAAGGTGTAGCAAAATACATACTATCTCCGCGTAGTTACTAGGCAGCAGCATAGGCAGCAGCAAAAATTACTGAACTGCGTATATAACGTGAGCCGTCTCTATACGTATATCCATTTGTAGCCTTAGTTTTTTACCCAGCCATATTCCACCGCTTCGAGCAAAATTCCTGCTTCCAAAGTCTTTTTGACTAGCATTCTTTGCAATGCTTTGATCTGCTTAAGGGCGACTTTTAATTCTGAAGCCGCAACCGCCTCCTCTCCCGCACCATTGTTAATTTTCCGCTCAAGGGGCAGTCAGTGTCAACGCTGGATTCTTTGTGCATTTCTATCTGTTCTTATTTCATATCCGTCATAAACACAGCTATATATTTAGCTCTATTTTAAGTGATGGCTGTGTCTGGTAATGTAAGGGACCAATCCAAGCTTGCGCGCAAATTTTGTTTGGTTATTAGTGGAGTATGTCCATTGCTACGTGATTTCCGCAGCATGAAGGAGCCTGCCGGCCGAGGAGAAGATCGGCCTTCTTGTAGTTGCGCTGAGCCCTCTATGATCTTTTTCATTGCCTGCTCATGCTCATTTCTGTAAATTCTTGTTCCGTCTTGAAAACGCAAGGGCATATTTCTTATCTGGAAATAGTAACGCTGACTCTTTTTCTCAATTTTAGATTTTTTATCTGTGTCTTGCGATCCTAGCGCCCGTAGTTTTTCGTATAGTTTATGACCTTCTCCAGCACGGAACCCGTGCACTCTCGCCCATTGATCGATTTTGCAAAAAAGCTTCTCACCCAAAACTTCTTTCGCTTTATTTTTTGGAACTTCCGTATAAATCATCTGAGGGGAATTAATCTTGACCTCCGCAATGAGCCCTGTTTGGGTGGTCAGCGTTGCATTAATCCCGCTATAGCCAGACGGTACGTTCTCTTCTAACAATACCTTGAGCCGGGCCCCCCGTGCTTTCAGTTTTTCGCATACTTTCCTAAAATTTCTAGGGTCAACAATAAGAGTATTTCTGGCCAGATCCGTTATTTTATTTACATTTCCACCGTAATCGCGATGGATCTTTTCCATTGCTCTTTGCTTTGATTTGATCGGCGCTTCAAGAACTCTTCCAGGAGGACGTATAGATTGCGCAATTTCTTTTGCTAAAGCATCAATTTCTTGTTTTGCGTGATACGCTTTTCGATATATATCTAAAAAAGATTGCGGATAACGTAACGCGTCCTGCTCCGCCTCTTCCTCAACCTTTCCAAGCTGTATAACTCTTTTCAGCGTATCTTGCACTTTAGCGCACAGACGTTGGGTCTCAACAATCATGTTGTGGTGCTGATGATGGGCCCAGTCGAAGCATTCTTTGCCCTTTTTGACGTAATACATTGGATCATTGCCCAAGACGGATCGATTAAAAACGGGAACACCAATTATTTTATTTATCATTGGATTGATGAGCTTTGGGTAAATTGCCCTCTAATTTAAGACAGACGGCTGCTCCTAACTAACCTGGCTATCGGTCTTTGATTCGAGTGCTCTAACGCAAACTCATCCCTGATTTAGAGTAAGTGCCCTAGCTTAGAAAAATGGCTAGTTTGTCTAGCTATCGCCGCCTAGCTACTAGGCAGCAGCAAAATTCAATGAATTGTATAAATAGGGATGGATCGTATTAAAAATTGGCAGCCCGAGGAGGCGCTGAATTGAGTGGAATTTCAATACTGAAGGAGTTGATCTAACCTTCTCCTTTTAGGCATCACCGCAATCTTACAATTACAAAAACACGTATATAACGTGAACTACCTCTACACACCTATCCATTTATAGCCTGAGTTTTTCGGGATATAGAGAAAATATATTTTTATTTTTTTGTGTAGGCACACCTTAGCCTATAAAAAAATATCAAAATGAGGCAGCAAAAAATAAGGTAAAAAGGGTAGTCATAAAAAAAGCAGCCTAAACCAGCATTTTAAAAAAATAGCGCATGCAAGAAAAATTATCAGTTATAAACTGTAGTAGCAAATCTGCTTCTGAATGGTAGAAAGCCGGGTTCAACAACCGACAGCGTTTTTGCATCTACCGCTGTCTTCCCTCCCTTTCTTCAATCAGGAGAAATAGTGAATATTGGAAACTCTTCTTCCGTACAAGCCACAAGCTCTCACCAGACTGACGCGCATATGCGTCGACGGGAAGCGAGAACCTTCTTCGAAACCTATTTAGGACGGGAAAGAATTCTAGCAAGAGAGCCCGCAGGTAATGATGACAGCCTAACTGAGCTGGCAGATGACTTTATAGCAGGGCTATTTCCTCCGTCTGAGCCAACAGACCTCAGACAGCAAGAAATATCGCCAGATGGTAAATGGCTAGCCTGGCGCGATGAAGGAGGAGACATTATATGCAAGCCGGTTTATGCAAAAGGACCGGTGAAACTGTTTGCAGGGGAAGGATGTAAAGAGTTTACTTTCTGCGCAAAGAGCCAATATCTCATCCGACCCGAGGTAAAAACCCTTTCGCAGGAAGAAGTAAGCGTATTGCAGGCGGAGCAAAGGGAGTTATTGAACGATATAGATACTTTCAAAAATATAGCGACTTTTTTATCCGGCTCCTTCAGTGTAGCAATTGCAGGGGCAGACATTGCTATTATCCAAGGGGCATTATTAAAAGGGTTCGCAATCAAACTAGGTACCCTGTTGGTAACGCCGATATGGGTAAGTGCACCAGCAACCGCTCTAGCAGTAGTAGGAACCATAAGCAGTAGAAATCTTTTAAAAAAGCAAAAAAATGAAAAGCTAGAACTTCTTGTAAATACGCAACCCCAGCAAAAAAAGAGCCCGCAAGCAGAAGAGGAATTAGAAATGCTAGCGCAAGCGTCCACAGATAAAGAAATCTACCAGCGCATAACCTTGCATTTTGAGCCCACGCGCGCAGAAATAAAGCCTCAAGCACCTAGAATCATACATATTAAAGGCAATGTCTCTTCCACTGCCTTTTCAGCCGACAAAAAACATTTTTTTACCGTCATAGATGAAAAAACCATTAAACAATGGTCTACCAAAACTGGCAAACTTGAAAAGAGCATTGAACCCTGCCAGCCTGTTGATGCAGCCGTATCTTCTACAGCCAATAAGCCTACCTCTATCACTGAACTCAAAGTTTCGCCTAAAGGGAAATGGCTGCTCTTAGTGGAGGTAGATACCCAAAGCACCAACCACAGCGCCAAAATGTGGCTCTACTCCCGTAAACACGCAAGAATGCAAAGCCATTTTGAATTGGCGACCACTAATGGCGTTCAATTTGAATTCTCTCCCTGTGAGCGCTGGCTTGCCGTGCTTGAAGGAGGAAACACTCTCTTACACCTAACCACGGAATCCGGAGAATTTCAAAGCACACGTTTAGATGCGGCATTAATGCCTATTCAACACATACGCTGGGAAAATAATGAACTGCAGGTTGTAGGCGCAAACCATCGCGTATGGAGAATTATTTCGGTGGGGGATGCACTGCACGCACAACTCATACCTCCCCTATCACGCGGAACCCTAAGATATAGCATGCTTTCATAATTTAAGCTAAGAAAGGACTAAAATGCATATATAAATGTTATGCATTTATATATGCATGCTTTTTCGTTCCAGCCCTCTCTATTCTGCGCTCCTGCAAATAATAAAATATCTTTTCCTATGTAATGGGTGCAATAGTGTTTATTCCCACTTCACATTGGTCTTCACCTTCTATATGCGAATATCTATGGAGAAAGACTACTTCTTCGTTTATATCACATGCCCCCTATATCTCTGAGGAGGAAGTGCTCACAGAAAGTGTATTAGAAAATGGCATTACACAACTAAATGAGTATCTTAAAGATTCATGGATTCATACAACGTCTTGCTTTTCAGCTTTGGCCTCTTTTATAGCTATGCCAACTGCTTTTATAACCATCCCTACCGCAGTATTTATGCATTCAAATATTGGAATACTTTTATTTCTATTTGTGCTGATTGGGCTGCCAATTTTATTTTGGATACCTCAAATTATTATACTTTTACATGTAGCAGAATTACTTAATGAAGCAGATAATCGACTCCACCAAGTACAGCTTCTATCTAAACAACATAGAATGGACTTTCAAAACCCACCAAACACTTCTGTTAGAAACAATCCTTTTTATTTAATGGCATAATCGTGTTTACTTTTACTTCACATTGGCATTCACCTTCTGTATGCGAATATCTATGGAGAAATACAACGTCTTCATTTATATCGCATAGCCCCTATATCCCTGAGGATGAAGTGCTCACGGAAAGCGCGTTAAAAAATGGCATCGCAAAACTCAATGAATACTATACAAATTCATGGGCTTATACCGCATCAACCTTGTCATTATTAGCCTCTTTTATATCCGTATCAACGGCTTTTCTGATAATTCCTCCTACAGTATTTTCAAGCTCAAGTATAGGAGGACTTATATTTATATTTATACTGCTTGGGCTGCCAATCTTATTTTCAGCCCCCGTATTCATCATACTTTTACAAGCACGAGAATTAATTGATGCAGCAAGAAATAGACTCAGACAAATGGAATGGCTCGCTGCGGAATATAAAATAGATGCTCACAGAAATTCCCATACTTCTATTCAGAGACGGCTTTTGCTTCTCACTACATAAAATAGCTGGTTTGCAGCTTTCGAAAGTCTCTATACTCTGAGCATTCTGCAAAGAATAAAATATCTTTTCCTATATAAATAGTGCAATATTTATATCGCATGGCCTCTATATTTCTGAGGAGGAAGTGCTCACAGAAAGTGTATTAGAAAATGGCATTGCACAACTAAATTAGCATCTTGAATATTCATGGATTCATACAATATATTGCTTTTCAGCTTTAGTAGACTGCGCCAAACTTTAGGCTCGCTCTCTGCTGAACAAGCTTTGACTCAAAAATTACAGAAAACTCATTTGGCTAAACATGTTGCACTTTATTCTTGAGATCCCCCAATTTATTTTCTGTAGCTAATGATACGAGAGTAATTTTTTTAATTTATCGTTAAATATAAGTGTGAACACATAAGAAATAATAGATAAAAAGCCATATATATTTATATTAAGCATTTATCATAAATTTCCCCTTTATACACAATGCAATATCCCATATTGACAGGAGAAGAAAATGATACTAGTGAATAATTCATCATCTCAAATGACACCTTCATATTCACAAATGATAGGCAGATTGGAAAATCTACGTGAAAACTTTTCTGCGCAAGCCGACCTTGAACAGCAAGAAATACAAGCTGCTGCTGCAGCTAAAGCAGCAGCTGGAAGCGATAGCCGAGAAAACATAGCCCAAAAAGTACAGACAGCATCGATTGAAAACAGTAATTTAGAGGTAAATATTGAAACGGAAGAGATTACTATTACTCATTTGGGTCGCCTTGATGATTTTTTCAATGGTAGCGTTACAGAAATTAGCGAGCAGCTTAGAGAAGATTACGAAACTTTACGTCAAGAGCTTGAAGATAAAAATCTAGAGATTAAAGCTTTAAAGAAAAAGCTTGCACTTGTAGAAATTGAGCGAGGAATTCAAGATAGGCAGAATCATTATCTAACGCAAGATGTCAAAGCACTGGTAGATGTGGTTAAAGGTAACAATAAAATAAACAGTAAGCTAAGTCTAATGGGTAAAACATCATCATCATCATTATTATTGACTCGTATTTTTTCAGGAAGAGCATAGAGGCATCCCAACGGATGCGAGCCGAGAAATTTTAAATAGGCTTTTATATTCCTTGCGGCCGATAAGCTGATTACTACGCTTTTATAATGAAAATCAACACTTCAAGAATTGGGGCACAAAATAGGAAGACAGTCAAAAGCAAAAATAGCAAAATTTATCGTGCAGAACAATAATACCGTCAGCCGAATTTTTAAATCCGTGAGCGCCCTACCAGTACAATTCGCTGATATACAGGCTCTTCATGAACAGTGTTCACTATTTCAATAAGAGCATGATTACCTTTTAGTGCACTGTGATCCCATTTTTCAATTTTCTTCATGGTTAATTTCTGCAGCATGAATTTAGCCATTGATAACGGTACAGCGTGCTGATATAAAAGGTATAAAAAACGCATACTATCTCCGCATAGCTACTAGGTGGCGGCAAAAAATGGATTGTATAAATAGAGATGGATCGTATTAAAAATTGGCAGCCCGAGAAGGTGCTGAACTGAATGGAATTTCAATACGGAAGGGAAGGAGTTGATCTAACCTTCTCCTTTTAGGCGTCATCGCAATCTTACAATTACTAAAACGCATATATAACGTGAACTGCCTCTACAGACCTATCCATTTATACCCTTAATTTTTTAGTTTATAGAATACTTATGCATAAATACTTCTCTATCGCATACCAAGTAAAAACATCAAAAAAATGCCCCAAACATGCTGAGTGAGTGGGGCACTATTTCTATCTGTTTAGGAAGAGGAAAATCCTTATGCAGGGTTCTCTACTCGTGGCTGTGGATTTGTCGGAGGCTGTAAGCCAGCTTGCTTCAAAAGTAGCTCAATGCCTGCTTCAATTTTAGTGAAACGCTATTCAATCTCATTAAATCGCTCTACGAGGCCATCTGCTTTTTTATTAACTGATATTACGCAAGTCGCTGATAGGCCGAGCGCAAAGATTAAAAGTAAGTGTTGTGCATGTTGGGGTTCCTTTGTCACCACCAACCTACCAAGATGCCCGTGTAAAAGGGTTCTATCAACGGCAATTTCAAAGCAGACAGTAGAAACCCTATTTTTAAGCCCATTTCTTAAGAAAAATATCCGTAAAAAACACTAGTAGCACGGACTTCTTTTAATGATAAAAACCGCGGTTTGGTTACTTATCGTACTTTTCTACTCATCATCTGTATTTCTTCCCTTTCTTTCAAAAATAGGAGAAATAGTGAATATTGGACCATCCTCTTCTGTACAAGCTACCAACGCTCCACCGTCTCCGCTCAATATGGAGCAAAGAGTAGCGAAAAACACCATTGGAACGTTTATAGGACAGGCAAAAATTCAGCACAGAGAAGCACCAGACAACACCACTGCTTTCACTGAATTAGAAAATAACCTGAATACCGGCCTCTTACCGCTCCTTAAAACGCCCCCCGTCGTTTCAAAACCCGCACCAGAACCTGAAATAGAACCGCAGGAAATATCCCTAGACGGTAAATGGCATGCTTGGCGTAATGCGGAAAAAGAAATTATATGTAAACCTGCTGATTCAGAAGGGCCTGTGAAACAGTTTTCAGGGGAAGGATGCGAAGAATTTACGTTTTGCGCACAGAGTCAGTATCTTATGCTTCCTCATGTAGAAATGCTTTCGTCACACGCAGTGAAAGCATTGCGTGCGGAGCAAGCTGAGGTATTGGCGTGGAAAAATGCATTTATTAATTCGCTAGAAAGGGCGGCAGAAATTTCTGGTTTGGCAACTATCGCAACAGCAGCAGGGGAGGTTGCGGTATTAAAAGGTATGCTATTGAAAGGTGTAATATGGAAGATAGGCACAGTTTTAATAGCGCCAATATGGGTAACTACCTCGGCAACTGCTCTAATAGCACTGGGGGCAGTAGGTGCAAGAGGAATTTTAGCCAAAAATAAATTTGAACAATCTGACCTCCTTAAAAATAGTTTGCTTCAGCCAGCCCCATCCCCTCAGGTGCATGAGCCAAGGCTGCAAGCGCAAGAAGAAATAGAAATGCTAGCGTCAGCAGAGGAAGCAGAAGACGCCGCCTACCAACGCATAACCCTACGATTTGAACCCACCCGCGCAGAAATCAAACCGCAACCCGCTAAAGTGATGCATATTAAAGGCACCGTTTCATCCAGTGCCTTTTCAGCAGATAAAAAACATTTTTTTACTGTAATAGACGGAAAAACCATTAAACAATGGTCGACTAAAACAGGCAAACTTGAAAAAAGCATAGAGCCTTGCGAATCTACTGACTCAAAAGCGTCCTCTATAGCAAATAAACCCACATCTATAACCGAGCTCACAGTGTCTCCCCAAGGAAAATGGCTGCTCTTAGCGGAGATGAATGCCAAAGGCAGTGCTCAAACTGCCACGATATGGCTTTACTCCCATAAGCATGCAAGAGTCCAAAGCCATTTTGCATTAACACCGGCTCAGAATGTTCAATTCAAATTTTCTCCTTGTGAACGCTGGCTTGCTGTGCTTGAAGGAAATACGACCATCTTATTACTATCCACAGAATCTGGAGCATTCCAGAAAAAACCGGTAGATCCTCTATTAGGAATTATCCAAAATATAAGCTGGGACCATAATACATTACAGATCGTAGGGGAAAAAAAGCATATATGGAAAATTACTCCTATAAGAGGCATATTGGACTGTAAGTTAATCGCTCCTATCTTAAGAGAACCTGAACAGTTCAAAATTTTTCGTAACTTGAGCTAGAAGGCAAATGGGCATACCACATCGGAAAACAGCATATTTCTCCAGCGCTTTCTATTACGCTCCCTTTCCATCTGAAATGTCTCCTATTTTTTATTGTCAGGTGAACTATAAGTGTTTACTTTTACTTCAAACTGGTCCTCTCCTTCTGTATGCAATTATGTATGGAGGAATACCACGACCTCATTTTTATCGCATGAACCTTATATCTCCAATAATGAAATAATCACGGAAGAGGTATTAAAAGACGGGATAATTAACCTTAGAAAATATGAAGATCCATATCACCACTTTAAAAGTTGGACTGTATCATTCATAACTGCCTTAATAATCTTTCCGACTATTATTGGAATTATTCCAGAGACAGTATTTTCACTTCCAATTCTAGGACCTGCTTTAATTTTTATTGTGCTTATTGCGTTTCCATTTTTATTTTTAAAATCTGTGGATCTAGTATATGAACATATACAACCAGCTATGCTTACAGAAGCAGAGAATCGACTTCAAAAAATGCAGTTATTACATAAACAACACGAAATGAATTAGAAAAAATCCACTGCCTCTAGTACAAGAAGACCTTTGCTGCTCACTGCATAAAATATGAAACCTGCAGATTTTCTAATTTTGTCTAGAAAGGCATACCCATTCTAATAAAGAAGAATTATATTTTTTGGCGTTTTCTATTACGCCACATCCATTTGAAACACCTTCTATTTTTATTGTAAGGCGAGCTATAGTGGTTATTTATAATTCAGATTGGCCTTCTCCATTAGATTATATATGGCGCAAGACTACTTTTCCGATTTTAGCATCAGAACCTTATTTTTCAGAACATGAAATACTCACGGAAGAGCTATTAATAAATAAAATTCAAAAATTGAATGAATATGAAAAGATATGTTTTAATTTATTAATAATATTAGTCTCATCCAGCGCTATCACATTTATAATATGTGGAGCCATAACTGCAATATTTTTTGCATCTTTAACCCCAGACATATCTGTATGTCTCCTATTAGTTCCTGCAACACCCGTTATTCTCTTATCACCTACCGCATTTATGCTAAAAAATATAAGCAAAGCACTTGAAGAAGCAGAAAACAAATTTAGAAAAATGCAGTCGCTATATAAACAGCATAAAAGAGACTCTCAAAAAAAACCTACTGCTTCCATTATAAGAAGACCTTTGCTGCTCACTGCATAAGCTTTTCACATAAAATTTTTCTGTAAAAAAATACATGGTTTGGCTAAATATTGCAGAGGGGGTTGTATGATTTTAGCAGTATGGGTAGAGAAGGCTTATCTACATTCACGATAAGGCGTTGGATTGCCTTCATCTTGAGCCAAATTTGGCCGCTTTAGGCATTGAAACCATCACCAGACATAAGTAGACGGCACCATATTTCTATGGTGCAAACTAATGAAATAATAATTACAGGGCGAACATCCAAACACATACACGCCACGGTCCCTTTGTAGAGCAGCCTACAAAACGGCAACAGGAATATTAAAGTCAGTGGTATGCATGTTGGGGTTCGTTCCCATGCGCGCTAACTTAAGCCAAAAGATAGCCTGTTCATGGAAAAAATCCCCTTTTTTCGCTTAACTTTTTGTACAGTTTAGCGACAATATATTCTGGTCTTTGGCTTAAGTTAGCGCGCATGGGGTTCGTTCCTCACCACCAACCTACCCTGCCGCAAAGATATGAGGTTTAAAGATAAAAAGTTAGTGAGCAACACTCCCAAACATGCATAGCACATGTTTCTAAAATAGACCGTGATACACAAAAATTTATGTTTTATTAATAACAATTCTTTGGATTTCTGCCTCACACCAACCGTGCACTAGATAGTTTGATAGTTTGTCATCCGTATAGCATTCTGCGGCAATAGACTCGGTTGCCCCCATTCTTGTACAGCTATTCTTGCTACATCATGCAAGATGAGAAAAACGTTAAGACAGATGTTCGCTCCCTCGAGCCATAGCATTGGCGTATGGTTATCATGTTTTTTTTCAATAAGGTGTAAAAAAAAGCTCAGCGTAGCTGTTATAAAGGAGCTCACTCTTAATACATCATGTAAATAATAATCATTATTATCTAGCCGTGCCCACCATTGAATAGTAGGCCAAAAGCAATTCGTTGGTTTTTGCACAATGCGTGAAGCGCTTGCTAGTACCATGCGCTGCTCTGAAGCGCGATTTGGCGACAACCATCTGGCTGCTTTTTGGGACCATTTAATACAAGAGGCAGGGCAGGAAAATAAAAAATGAAGGTACTTGAACGAGGTAAGAAGAATATTGATAATCTGAGCAGTCAGTATCTCTTGATGATTTTCATGATACTTTTCGATACAGTGTAAACTGAAAATTAGTATAGACATTCCCAAAGAAACAGCTGAGAACCAGCATACCAGATAACCTTTTGGATCCCAGTTTGCCTGACTTTCAATATAGGGTTGTAACCGATTTGTTGTCGTAGAAAAAGAAAATGTGCGCGCATGCACTTGTTCAATAGGTGCATGAATGACCAATAACGGTTCCATTTCAAGCAATCCGCCAATCTCTGCTGTGCGTAGCAGAGGAGCTGCCCTATCATCTTCGATAGTAGGATAATTTAACCGACTCTGATACAGAGGGTTAGCTGAAGATATTGCGATAGGGCACATCTCTCTATTTCCTGATCTAAATAGTTTTTTCTCTTTTATAAAAATGCATCCAATTCAGTTGAGCTTCCTGAGGCACTTCCCTTGCCATAAACTTTGTGTGCTCAACCATATTAGTATCCATGATGACTTTTAATCAGGTCACACCATGTTTTTATAATGCAAATTAATGCGGCAAGAATTGGTGCACAAAATAGGAAGACAGTCGAAGCAAAAAAAGCAAAAGGTATAGTGCAGAACAATAATACCGTCAGCCGAATGTTTAAATCCGTGAGCACCTTACCAGTATCCATCCGCCAATATATCGGTTCTTCCTGAGCAATCTTTCTCGTTTCAAGCGGAAGATTAGTCTTTACTGCACCGCCCTCCTCTTTTTCAATGTTTCCAACTTCGTTAACTTGGCCGATAAGTGAAGCATTACAAACAGTGCGCTGTGGTTGTATAGAACCCGCAGAATTCATATTTATTTTCCTGTAGCTACTAGCCAGCAGCAAAAAATGGATGGGGTCATATTAAAAATATGGCCCTTTTTATTTCAAAGAGCCATTTTATAAGTATATTTTATTGCGCTGCAATTTTCTGCAAAATATATAAAATTCTCTATATGTTTTTCTAAAAAAAAAATTTTTAATTACCCTGTGCAGCTGCTTGATTTTTTGCTTGTAGCCCAAGGAGAAACTGTTCCAATAGTTGATTGGTTCGATCCACTTTAGCTTCTAACCCAGCAATCTCTTTAGCATGTTTTTCTTCCTGGGCTTTCAAGGCCTTATCGACGATCTCTTGCACTTCAGCTTTATGGATAAAATCTGGACTATGAGAATCAGTTATTACTGGGCTAACAGAACGAGAGCCAGATGGAGATCCATCATTAAGACCAATAGCGGAGTCAGCGTTTGAGCCAAGTGAATTAGTTGAAGTTTTACGCACTCTTAAAAGAGGAGCAACATCTTGTGCTAATTTTCGCTGATGTTCTTCCTGTCTTCGCTGATTTGCTTCTATGGCTTCCAATTTTCCAATGATGGCGGCATTACCATCAATGAGAATGGCGGCACCGTTATTAAAATCTTTTTGTAGTCTCGCTGTACCAGCATTCAAATCTTTCTGTAGTTTTACTGTACCAGCATCTAAATCTTTTTGTAATTTTTCCGTATGCTGAGCAATTTTTGAAGCTACATCCTCTGTATGCACTTGCATAGCAGCGCCCGTAGCATTGGCTAAATTAATGGCTGTTTCTGTGGTAAAACTATTAATATTACTGACTGCGTTCATATCTAATGCCTCTCCCTCTGAGGAAGTTATTATGGGTTTCGAAATCTCTATCAATGCTTTTCTAATTGCATTCCTGTTTTCCCATTCTCGAATCTTAGACAATGCGTGAAGTTCAAATACATATTTAGTCATGTCCGTAACAAGCGACAGGCCTGGAATGCATAAAGAGCTTACTACTCTATTTAAGCTACTAAGAAGGGTCAAGCAGATTTTTTGTACTATCCCATCTTCGGGGCGATTATGTTCAGTAATGCTCTTGGCAGTGGCCTTAAAGACGGCCCATGCTTCGGAAAATGTCTGTTCAGAGGGGTCTTCTGAGGCATTCAAATATGAAACCTCCCCACCTTCTGATGCATTAAAAAATGCATACGTCATATCCAGAGACTCTACTGTTTCTTCATCTAGAATCTCTTGTACGGTAGTAGCGTAAGGATTAGCCCCCGGTGTATAAAGCGTGTCTATACATTCAAAATCTTCCTCTTCCCCATCTACAATTTCATACACCGTAGTGCGACGAGAATGGGAAGAGCTAGTTTCTTCAGTAGCAGTCTGCACCACCGAATTTTGAGTAGGAGATGCACTCTCTTTTAGCATCAAAGGCGGTGCAGAAGCGGCCTGCTTTTTCACGATAGACTCAGGTGCTGTATAAGTCGCTCTAATCTTTTGCTGATAATCTTTGATTAAATCTAGATCTTTTTTCCGGTCTTCTACAGAGAGCTTACGGGTATTCAGGATATTTTCTCTGAACAGCGCATCTAGTTTGTCCGAAACGTTTTCTAAGAGCTGCACTTTATCGGCCAGTGAGGCCGGCACCATATCCTGGCTATTGCTTGTTGCTGGCTCTGCTTTTTCTTCTTTCCTAGAAGGCAGTGTCTTTACTCCCCGGATAAATATCTCAGGAGAGAGAGGCGGGAGCATTTTCATGCGCCATGTAGAAGCGGCAAAAGGGGCCGTCACTACGCGTCTAAGAAAGGATTTACGAGGAGGGCTAAAAGCTTCTGCCACTGCCTTGTCATGTATATGCGCAAGACTGCTGTGGTACTCGGCTCCAAAATACTCGGTTGTCAGATGCCTGATGAAAGGATCGCGAACTGCTTTTTGAGGAACTTTTTCCTGCTCTTCGATAGCAGCAGGAATAAAAGGGCCAAAAGGACCTTGCGCGAAACGGGCTTTGAAGGAATCGCCCTTTTTTATGTTTCCGGTAGTAGCCTGAGGTGCTGCTGGACTGTATGACGTTTCAGTGGCTAAGGGGTTGACCATAGCGCCTCTCTCTTTTTATGCATCTTTTTTGCAAGCATCTTATGAGTAATAACGCGCATATATAACGCAGATAGGTCTTACAGACCAATCCGTTCATACCCTTAGTTTTTAGCAAGCGGCAACTATATTTTTGAAGCTTTTTGGTAGATCAATTTTAAGTTCCTGAAATTTATCCACTGCCATCTCAGCCTCCAGCTAAAAAATCATAAGCTTGATACTCCTAACTTGTATTCAGAAAATTCAAACTGCCCCGTAACTTCGTTTTATTCCTATAGATTTCGTTTTTAAAAAAAATCAAATATATTTTTATCGTTTAATGATCCGTAAAGGCCTCGGTGTTAGGCAATTAAAATTTAATAATTTTTATAGGCAAAAGAGGTGCAGCATGTTTAAAACACATAGGGAAGTAGGTCCTAAAAAAAGCATCGATAATTTACCCACACTCCAGCCTCAAAAAAAAAATGGACTTCAGAAACTGAACTCTAATAATGGAATATTTGGCAATTTCAGTAAACTTAAATCCTCACTTCATGAAGGCATAACAACCATAACCAAATCATTGAAGATTAATATCAATAAAGAATCTACTTCCGAAAAATTCAATAAAAAAGGTGTTTCCAGAAGCTTTTCTTCAAATAGAAAAATAAATCACACTGAAAAAAGTGAAACCCAACTACCGATACAAACAGAAGAAAAATGGGGGCAACCAGGTTTCTTTACTCGAAGCGGAAAAAATGATTACTAATCAAAATAATAATAAAATATCATGCCTTTGAAATGAAAATGATATTTTTATATTTACAATTCTATAATCTTATCCTGAACACCAAATTCTTCAAAAAGCTTAGTGTTAAGGGCACCTAATCCAACCGTTTTAGAAATCGATGCTTGCTCTAGTGTCCATGTAGAATGTGGCAAGGACCATATTAGGCGAATGTCATTTATTTCAGGTGAATCGTTGCTATATACTATTTGCCAGAGACGTGCATTACCATATTTTCCAAAAGTTAGAATTTTGTCTGCCTGCCAAATAATCTGTTCAATTTCTTCTGTTAGACCATGCTCAATAATTTTTCGCTGCCCTTTGGAGGCAATTGGATGCAGTACCAATCGACTCTGTTCACTAACCGCAAGCCATTTTTCGTCAGGTGAGAATGTAAATTGAATATTTTGTGGGACATCCGTAGCAAAACAATATTTTAAATTTTCCACTCCTTTATTTTTACTCTCTAAAGAATATAGCCATACTTTTACAATTGCTCCAGAAGGCTCTTCACTATCATATATATCGTTTGTAAACGCTAACCATTTTGCATTTTGAGAAGGAGTTATATTTATAACAAAAATTCCATGCTCTATTTCAGGAATTTTTACTTTTATCTTAGATGCATCGCTATTTTTGTAGCGCGGACGAGAATATAAAACTTTCATTTCACGATCTTTAATTGACCATTGTCTAATATCATTACCAGTCTCAGTAGAAAAAAGATATTCTGCATTCGACGAAAATGCTTCCACATACCCAATTTCACTCTCAGGGATTGTCTGTTCAAAAATAAGATGAGATTTTTGCCTTTCCTCTAAGGAAAATGAATATAGATCATAGCTATCTTTTTTACACTCTAATACTCTAATTTTTTTATTATCTTGGTAAAACTGTATTTTGCAGCGACGTCCAATATTAAATTTATGCTCAACACGCGCACGCTCTAGTGAGTAACAAACAATATCATATGATTCATCATGCCACACACACCATTTTGCATCTGATGAAAATTCTATAGGGGCACTGCGTGCTTTTATAGTTCCTATTTTTTGAGAAGAAGATAGGTCTGTTTTATTTAGCCAAATATTATTATTTGAATCTGCGCTAGCAATCCATTTCCCATCCGGCGACAGCATTCCAAATCGCATATGCTGTAACATTTTAGATGAAGAAAAATTTATATCTATATCATTAAGCCGCCAATTTTTAACTGTATAAGGCTGCTCTTTAAGCTGATTATTTTCGCTTTGCCACTCACTAACACTCTCTCTATCATAGACTCTTTTTTTACTAATAGAATATAGATTTCGTCCATTTTCTGAAAAGGAAACGCGCTCTAATGGATAGGTGTGTCCTGTAAATGTATATATATATTGACCTGCAGGCAAGTACCATAAATTAACTGTCTGGTCTTCTCCTCCAGAGGCAAGAATCTCATCTTGTTCTAAGATGGCGAGAGTTAAAACTGATTTGATATGTCCTGATAATATATGCTCTCGCTTTCTAGTTAGCACAGACCAAACATGTATCGTGCCATTTTCATTTCCAGCGATAATCCATTTACCATTTTTTGAAATTAGAAGGCTGCGCACTTGAGCTTCGTTATTGAGTTCATAGACTATATTTGAATCCCAAGAGCGAACTTGGATGGTGGTTTCGTTTTTTGTGCTAAAAGCGACAATCGAAAGCTTTGCACAAAGCGCTAAGCTAGTAATACAGTTACTACTTTCAAATGCCAAAATAGACTTGTCTGCTTTTTCTTCTGACCAAACTTTAACAAAGTATTTATTTTCTATTGTGATAGCAGGTTTGCTTTTTTTATTCAGCGCTATCTCGCCTGCAGACGCAGCAAATTTGCCGGTTTCACAAAGCGCTATATGGTTAATATAGTCTGTATGATAAAAAGAAGTGGCACGCTCTTTTTCTACTAATGACCAGTGCTCAAGAGACCCATTTTTCCCTACAAAGAGAATTTTTTCACTATTGAGAGACATAGCAATAGGTGGTGTATTAGCGCTGACTTCTGCAAAGTCATCCAGAATTGACTCGTTTTCTTTGTAATTTTGAACTCTGTCAAAGCACTGTATACGATTATTTTCTGCAAATAAATAATAAAGCTCATTGTGGGAGAAATAAGGTGTTAGTTGGCTTATCTCTTCTTCTGGCGTATCAAACATAGAAACAGCCTGACCAAACTGCACCCCTCGCATTTGCGCCTTATCAAACGTTGCACGGCGCAGCCATGCATTTACAAAAATCACATTCTCTAAATTGGCGCGTGTGAAATTAGTATTATCAAATACCCCATTATTTAAATCTGCTCCAGGAATTTGAACTCCACTTAGATCTTTACCACTAAAAGATTCTCTTGCTCTTGCCAATAAAGTAGCTGCGTTAGCAGCACCTTGTCTGAATGGTGATTTTTTAATGCGCGTCTGACGTGCACTAAGCGCAAATTCTTCGGTTAGCTCTTCTGTCTGCTGCTCGGTCTCAACCCTAGATGCCAGTATCCAGTTCCACACCTGCTTTTTGAAGTAAGGGTCTTGCTTGAGCGGCTCTACTAGAAAATCCAAAATGACTGGATTCTCTATTAAATTGAGCTGGTTCATGTACATGTCTACTTTAGGCTCTACCACAGCAGTAGTAGAGCGGTGCATGGTTTTGTTCCAGCCTTTGGTTCGGCTTTGTTCTACTATGGCTCGGGCTACTAGGTATTCTTGGATAGATTTATGGGTGAATTGGTAGCGTTTGTCTGCGCCTTGTTGCAGGGGGGCGTTTAGTAGTAGGAGTCTTGCTTTTTCGTCATTTCCGAAGAAGGCTCGGTAGGTGTCGGGGTAGGCGCCCTCAAATTCTGGACTGCGTTGTGCTACGGTTAATTCGTCTTTGGTTAATGCTGTGGCGCAGTCTTGGCTGTATTCGAGGCCGTGTTGGGTGAAGTCGTCGGATTTTTCGGCTAGTAGGATTTTGGCGGCTTCTTCTTGGGCGGTGAGGCCAACTTGAGCTAGGCGGGCATGGGCGCGTTCCCACCATTGTGTTAGGTAGGCTTCATATACTTGCCCTAGCGTTAGCTTAGATGAGGCGTTGAGTTGCGGCAAGACTTGCAGGATCATGCGTAGCACGACGGGGCGATCTAGTTCTTTTTCTAGTGCGTCTAGTTGTGCTAAGGCTTCTTGGTATTGATCTAGTTTCCATGCGCTAGCGTGGTGGGCGATGTATTTTTCGATGTAGCTTGCTTGGCTGGCTTTGGAAAGTGGTGCGATGGTGCATTCTTGCAAGAGCTCAGGGCTGCCTGCGGGGTGAAAATATTGTTGGTAGCCTATTCCTAGGTATTCGGGGCGGCTGGTTATGATGAATTGGGCGTTGGGCCAGGAGGCTAAATCATTGAGTGCGTAGAAATTACGATTGCGCTCTTTGATTTCGTCGTAGCCATCAAAAATAAAGATGCAGCGTTGCTGGGTGCGTAGTTGTTGAATTTGTTTGGAAGTGAAGCCCTGCCCTTTTAGGAAGCTTTTAATGGCGTCTCGATGGGGGTCTTTGCTGTTTCTTAATTCAATAAATATGACTAAGGGTTGGTTTGGGTCCTGGAGTTCGGTGTGTGCTTCTAGTTTTTTTTGGGCTAGGTAGCGATTGAAGGTGGATTTGCCGGTTCCTGCTGCGCCTAATAGTAGTAGTACTTTTTTGTTGGATTTAAAAAACGTTTCTACTAATACTTGCAAATCTTGTGCTTGCGCGGTTTGCCCTTGGGTATAGCCTTGTAGTGGAACATATAGCGCTTGTGCTTCTTGAATGTCGCCCGCGCTTTGTAAATGTTGCGCGTGGATGTTTTTTAGCTGGGTTGCGTTCAGCGCAGATTGGGTAGAAGGCGCTTTTTGTTGTAGGTTTTGGAGCTGTTGCTGGGCAGATTTGGCTTGTGTCAAAAATAAATTGGTGGAGGGGGTTTTCCAAAATGCATCCCATACCGCCAGCATAGCCGTAGGTACCCTCGCCTCCTGTTGGGATTGCAAGGAGTGTATTAGGTGTTTTTGTACTCGCATCAGCGCTTGGGTGGCGCTGTTTTGCACGGTTTTATTATTGCCCCAGTATTTTGTATCTTGGATTTCAGTCAATAAGCGTTGAGCGCCGTCACTAGCCTTTGGGTGTGTGAGTGCTATTTCTTCTAATAATAGGCAGATTTTCCTTAAGAAATGGGGATGGGTTGCGTATTCATTTTTTCTAACAAATAGCTCAAAAAGCGTCCATTCTTGTGTTTTTACTAATGCTTCGGCATAGCGCGCTGCCATATACCAAGGATCTGCGAGTGTGCCAGGTATGAGTGCTTTTATATTTTGATAGATCTTAGGTAAGTTACTGGGATCTAGTTTAATAATGCCACTTACTAAAGTAGATATTGCCACGCCTAATTGAAACGTACCCCCTGCAACGGCTTCTTTCAGTGTTTCATTATTTCCAATATGCGCCAGTGCTTGTTGAGTGTAGCGTGCTTGATGGCCGAGTGCATCATAGGCAGAGCTGCGGTCTGCATATTCAATTAGGGTATCTAATAATTTATCTAGATTCGTATGCAGCATTTTATCGATGCCGCTGACTCCTGCTAGCACTAGAAGATCAAATAATTCAGTTAACGGAGCGAGGGCTATTTGTAACTGGGTCGCATTTTTTTCTATATGAGTATGGTGTAGGCGTGCATAGAGTGGTGGAATAATATCGATCAGCCTGCGTAGATTTTCTAAGCCAGAAGCATTGCGATATATTTCAAATGGATAGTTACGAATGGCTACAGCTAGGCCTTGTGCAACCCAGTTATTCATAATGGGATTTTTAACTGGATCCAATGCATTTGCCATGCTATTGGCTAGAGCGAAATATAGGCCAGGATCGGCTAGCGCGCCTATATGGATAATTTCGGCTACTTCGCTGGCGTCATGTAAGGTCGATGTACTAAAGGCTTGAATAGCATGGCGTGCTATTGCATATACCTCACTTTGGAGCCGTAATTTTTCTGGGTGTGCAGGAAGTAGGAGTGCGTTGTAGCATTGCGCTACCTGCTGCATATTTTTAATATCAGACAGCGAATGGGCTTCACTGTAAGAGGCTGTCTGCGCTTTGAAAATCGAAGTATCTAAGTCAAAGCAATGAGGTACCCCTCTTTCTTGTTCATATTGCTTAAAGTGGTTTATTACCTGTGCGCGCGTATTTTTAAACCAGTCCCCTAATAGGCGAGAAGTGACCGATATATCGGTTAGAGGTTCTGCTTGGGTGGGTAAAGTACGTAATTTTTGATGTGCTTGCGCTTTCGTATCGGCATAAATAGCGGCTTGCATATAGGCGCTGCGCGCTTTATCAAATTCACCGTGTAAAACATAGGCGTCGCCTTTACCAAGATACCGCTGCCCTTTGCTTAAAGCAGCTGATGCTACGGTGGGCATTTTAGCTAGGTAAGGAGGCGGCAGCGTAGCGTATTTCTCAGGGAGAGCAGAAAAAGGGGGAGGCTGTTTTTTTAGGTCGCTAGGCTTTGCTGAGTGGCTAGTAGAAGCTATATGGTCTGTGGGCGCCGCAGATACTTTTGCTCTCGCTGGGTCGCGCTTTGGTCTAGAGACTGCAGGGGTACCGCTCGAAGAGGAGGATGCAGAAGCAGTTGGTTGAGGTAAGTTTAGCCTTTGGAATAAATCGCTATACCGTGTATAGATCGCCTCTAGCGCAGCCTGAGAGCTCTGGGGCAGCGACCGGGCGCAATCCAATGCATCTTTTGCGTATTGGGTTGCTAGCACAATATTATTGGCACGCATTGCATCCGCATACTGCAGCAAGGTTTCTACTTTTACTGTGGCAGGGTAATGGCTGGTGTCTTGCTGTCGAGATACACCTTGTGATTTTGTCTTTGCAGCAAATGTACCTGTCAGCATTTTATTTCCTTTTATTGTCTATTTTTTTGCAGCAGATATACACCGTGCCAACGGTGTGCATCTTCAAAAAATATTAAGAATCCGTTTTAATAATAATCAAGCAATCAGCAACCCGCTGCCATGCTGTTGTGTGAGCCTGGTAGCACCAAGCCATCTTAGATGCTGGTAGCCTGCATTGCGCGCTATATGCATTCATAAAAAGCCCCCATCGAAGTTGCATGCTATGCCTAACTTCGATGGGGGCTTTTTATGAATGCATCATTTTTATGGGGCGTTGTGTTTTTTGCTATTTCTAAATTTTAATAACTGATGTTACGCATGCTGTAGAACGGCGAGTTATTGATCGGCAGAGCGCAAAGATTAAAAGTAAGTGGTATGCATGTTGGGGTTCGTACCCATGCGCGCTAACTTAAGCCAAAAGATAGCCTGTTCATGGAAAAAATCCCCTTTTTTCGCTTAACTTTTTGTACAGTTTAGCGACAATATGTTCTGGTCTTTGGCTTAAGTTAGCGCGCATGGGGTTCGTACCTCACCACCAACCTACATTGACGCGTAGGTTGGTGGTGACAGAGGAACCCCAACATGCACACCACAGTCTTTTTGAATGCGTGCGTAACATCAGTTAATAAGATAATTTTCTTGGCATGCGCAGCACTTTTAACTAGAGAAAAACGTTGAGTGGCAAGGCCTTCAGCGCTTTTTTGCAGCTTTATCAAGCTGAGCGAGCACACCAAGTCTCTGTAATTTCAGCGCGTAATTTCTTAATTTTACTACGTCCAAAATTTAAAAAATTCAGATGATTTTGAGATATTTCCTATTTTTCACTGCGCGCGAATGGGTACGCATGTTGGGCTTCGTGCCTTACCACCAACCTACCGCTTATCAATAGCTTGATCATGTTAATTACGAATATCGTCATCACGTTCTTTTGCAGCTGAGTCTTTTAGAATTTGTATTTTTTTCTCTACATTTTTCCTCAATGCAACGGAAAACACCTTTTCTTTCAACATTTTAATATCATTGATCTGATATGGCGGCTGCACGTCAAGCAGCGCTATTAAAAAATCAGTGATGAACCAAGCTAATAAACCCGTCGGCCACTTATTATTATATTTCGCCATCAAAAATCATCCACCGTGTTATGGCAACAAACGCACGGGTGCTTTCCTGTTTATCTATTTCCTGAGCCGAAACAATGCACATCATCCGTTAAAAAAATTAAAATTTAATGCTTAGACCGTATTTATTGCTGCTTGATTACTTGACAGATATCTAAGTTGAGCGTGTGCGCAAAAAACAAGGTCGTTACCTTATGCAAATAGTTTCGACACTGATTAGTATAAATTTGAATTATCGCACCTAATCGTGTGCGGAGTTCAGCTGCTCGCGTGTTCTGCGAACGCTTCCATTGTGATTTTACATACTAGGAAACAATATGAAAAACACTAAAGACCTTAATACCAATTTCCAATCAGAAGATGAATTCCTGACAGAATTTTGTGCTTCCGAAATGACCTTGGGGGCTGTTGGCGAGAAGAATGAAGCCGGCTTTGGTAAATATGATGATGTATAAAAACTAAATAAGTATCTAACGTAGCACCAAGCAAGCAGGCTTCACCTCGGCTCTATTTTGGGAGCACAAAATCCTAGATAGTAAAAGAGATGGAGCTCTTGGTTGGTGTTATGTTGGCTTACCCTACGCGGCAAACAGAGGGTAGTCAGCTAACAGTCGTAAGCAACAAGGTATCGTTTTGGCGATAGCCCGCGCAGAAGAGAAGAATGAGCGGTCATTTTAGAGTTTCCAACCCCTTTATTAGATCTTCCTTATGGCAATAGTTGGCGTCGCTTATCCACATTCACAAGCTTATTTAACCGATAACCGACATTGGCAAATCATACGTGATAAGGCTAATCAGGTTGCGGGTGCATTGTGGCAGGAGAAAGATTCCTACCACAGTACGCATGTCATACAGGGAGAGAGGGAGTCGTACTTTTATTGTCTTTATGGCGATGCGTTTTCTAAAGTTGATAATGTCCCTCTGTGCGAGGCAGATTTATATGAAATTGCTTTAAAAGGTCCAGAGCGGTTAACTGCCCACTTTTGGGGGAAGTATTTATTTATATGTTTTGACAAAGCTGCCAAGCAATTTATCTGTTGCAGCGATCCTAGTAGTCAGTGGACCGTGTATTGGTCTTGGTCAGCGCAGCATGGCTTGTGGTTCTCAGATACGATTACCTGCCTGCATCAGGCGTTGAGCGAGCGGGGCGAACGTCCAGGATGGAATACCGCTTTTTTCAGTACATGGTTGCGCACTGGGACGGTTCAAAACGGCACACTGCCTTTTGATTCTATCTCCGAGGTTCCAGCAGGTTGTGTAGTTGCGTATTCGCCGGGGCAAAAACCGAAAATGACACCCGTTTGGGATCCGCTTGCACATCCTACTCAGAGCGCATCACACAATCCGTTCGATATTCTCAAAAATTATCTTAGCCTGCACCTGCCTCCTAACGACCAACCTGTGCTGGAGTTATCCGGCGGTTTGGAGTCTAGTTCCATTTTGCTGGCTTTGCGTGCGATATCCTCAGGGCCATTGAACTGTGCACACTATTACAATAGTCATGTCGCGTCTTCTAATGAACTAGAGCACGCTCGAAACGTCGCACAATACGCGCATGCACGTCTGTATGAAATCGATACGCAAGTGTTGTCATTCGCACCACTGCAAGATATTCCGCGAGTGGCAAAGCCGCATCTTAGATATTGTCTATTGGGGTTTCAGCAATCCATTGCTAATCGACTAGATGAGGCGGAGAACACACTGCTTATCAATGGGCATGGTGGAGATTCACTCTTTCTGGCTCCTCCGCCTTATAGCGCACTGGCAGATGCTTTACTCACTTTGCGCTGGCGGCAACTCAAGCGTATAGCAATGGGGTTGGCATTGATGCGTAGGGCCCCACTTTTTCAGGTGGCGCAGCGAGCAGTGCAGTCATTGTTCTCCTCAGATCCCTTTCACCATATAGCAGGCAACTTTACACTTTTCTCTAAGGCAGCTCGCCAGCAGCCCATCGATGGCCGATCGCATTTACATCCCTTTATCCAAAAAACGAAACATCATTTGCCGGGCAAGTGGTATCAACTCTTTTTAGCTTTTTTATCGCTTGATGATGTTCGGTCGCCAGCCTACCCTTTCAAGACATTCACACATTACCCTTTTTTGTGTCAACCCATGGTCGAAATGGCGCTTTCTACACCCAGTTATGCGCACTTTGAGGACGCCCATAATCGCATCCTTTTGAGAAAAGCGGTCTCTGAAGCAACGGGCTATCCACATCTTTGGCGGCGTAATAAAGGGGAAACAACCGGTATTAATCTACTTGGCATTCGTCAACACAAAGACTATGTGATGGAACTCTGCTTGGAAGGATTTCTTGCAAAGTCAGGGTATATTGATGTGGCACAAACCCACACAGCTATTCGAGAAAGCAGTAAAGGGCACAATGGTTACTTTATGGATATTTTGAATATTTTTGCGGTAGAACTCTTTATTCAAGGATGGCAACGCGTGTGAGCAGACTAGAACCACCCCATGCTTCGAAGACCCTTCTTTTTCTAATGAAATGCTTATGGTCCAATACCTGGTCTGCGCATCTTCAAGTGATCATAGCCATTGCCTGCACCAGCGCAGCAATTGGCTTGAATGTAGCCGCCCCTATATTGCTTAAACACCTAATTGATCTCTTTTCTACTTCGGCGCCTTCCATGACGGTGGCCTATGCACTTTGCATAGGGTATGGAGGTGCATGGTTTTTCTCACAAGCTTTACGCCACGCGGATCAATACCTCTTTGTCGTGATCAATGAGCGCATTAAGCGCATGATCACGCTCAATTATGTCAGCCAAGTGCTCGCTCAACCTGCAGTAGCACTCAATGATCACCAAACTGGAACCACCGCTAATGAAATCCGGCGCGCTCAAGAGAGTGTCAAGAGTAGTCTGCTTGGAATTTTTTGGAACATTACGCCCCTTTTTATCGAAATCTTGTTTGCTGGCTTTGTGGTGCTTTCTTTATTTGGTGCGCTCTATTGCGCTGTTTTATTAGCATTTTTATCGGCTTATCTTTGTTTCACCACAGCGACGGTTCAGCGTTGTGAAGCGCTACAGCGTAAAGCCAATGCTGCAGCAGACCATGCCTCTGCCAGCTTAATCGATGCGCTAAGCCATGCAGATACCATCAAAGCTTTTTCAAATGAAGCCAGTGAGGTCGCACAACTGGATGATACTTTCCACGCTTGTGAACAAACGAGTGTGCGTATTACCCGCAAAATGGGAATATTTGGCACGATTCAATTGCTCATTATCGGCATTGGCCTAACGGTCCTAACCTTCATGGCTTGTCGAGATATTCTGGCGCATCGGCTAACGATCGGCGATTTTGCACTTTTGAGTAATTATCTATTGCAGTTCACCTTACCGCTTGGCGCTTTCGGGTATGCGATACGAGAAGCGCATCTTGGTTTATTTAATCTAGCGGAATTGTTAGAAAAACTGAGCATACGCCAGCTTTTTCAGCCTATGAGTCCTATTCTCTTTAAGCAAGCACCCTCTATTGAATTCCGAGAGGCCTGTTTTCATCATGCTTGGGGTAAACCGGTTTTAAATCGTGCCAGTTTTTCTATTCCTGCAGGGACATTTTGCGCAGTTGTTGGCTCAACCGGAGCAGGAAAATCTACCCTGATGAAATTGCTGCTAGGGCTATATACGCTTGATTCTGGACAGATATTGATCGATGGTCGACCGATTGAAGCATTCGCTGCATCATCATTACGCCAATCCATCAGCTATATGACACAGGATGTCCATTTATTGGATCGCTCCTTACTCAAAAATATCTGTTTTGCTTGCCCTCAGGCATCTAGTGCCGCCATTGAACAAGCTATCCATGTTTCGATGCTAGCGCCGGTCATTGCGGCAGCGAAAGAGGCACTCGACACACGCATTGGGGAGCGAGGGAATAAATTATCTGGAGGCGAGCGACAAAGAGTAGCGCTTGCACGCGCGTTGTTACGGCAAAGCCCTTTATTACTTTTGGATGAACCTACGGCGGCGCTTGATGCACAGACTGAAAATGCCATTTTTCAGCATCTTTATACTCATTATCAGCACACCACCAGGTTTGTTATTGCGCATCGGCTTGCTGCCATTAAGCATGCCGATTTAATTCTCGTGTTGAAAGAGGGCGTTATCGCAGAATCTGGCACCCACCAAAGCCTGTTAGCGCAACAAGGTATGTATGCGGATCTTTGGCATAAGCAAAATGGGATACAACGTACCCAGGTAGCATCTGTTCAGTAGCATCCCATGCTATTTTGCGAAGAGGGATTTCAATATGTCCAATCACGCTCTGCTTGCAGCTGATGTTTATATTTTTTAAGGTGTTTACCGTATACGGAAGGAGGTATGCATTGATACATAGCAAGCTGTGACTATGAGCAAGAATTTTCCCAGCACGGCAACACTATGCACGGACTGGATTTTAGGATTTTTCTCTATGGCCACTGCGCTACCGCAGGCTATTGCAGGCACTGCCTGGGTAGTGTGCGTTATTGCCGGCATGTAAAAAGCGGGCCTGGATATCAAAATGCCGTGCTAAAGCACAAAGCAATTGATTCAGTCCCGCAAGACAATACGTTTCGCTTATAAGGATCTTCAAAACAAAATGGTCTCTTCAAAAATTCACGCTGCTGCTGAGAGTTCGCGTAATGCGGCACTTATGGCCTCTTTTTTTGGCTCCCATAATTTTGCTAAAGCAAATGAGATAAACAACAAGCCGGACAAAGTCCTAGCGAATTGCACCCCTAGCCCTGAGTTTCTCGCGCTTGAAAAAGCTTGTATGGAACTTCAAAAGCAACTGGCTCAAAAAGATGAAAGACAAGCTGCTCTTGAGGAACAACTGTCTAAAAAAGACCAGATGATAGAAAAATTGATGTATGCGGTACTTGAAAGAGTCTAAAAATAGATTGTAGTGCTCTGCACAGAAAAGTCTGCAAAAAATACCTTCTCCGCATGAGAAATCTATGTTCTATTCAATGTATCCTATCTTCTTATTTTCAATCCTGATGCAGGTATTAGCTACAAGGGCACACGATGATCGACTCCCCTACCCCAGTTCAATCTTTGCCAGCTCAACGCATTCCCTACGCTTCTAGCGAAAACAATCCCAGCGTTTCGAGGGGATTTTTTACGGAGCCTGCCTTGCTTGGTGCGCACCCAGCTATGCCGGCAGAGCATGAACATACGTTAACTCGCCTGGCAGCAGAAATGTTGAAGCATATTGAGCTGCCTATCTCTGCATTAGAAGCTCTATCTAATAAGGCTTTTAATTCTAGTTTCTCAGAAAAGGCTAGCTATAGTTTGGGAGGTTTTACTATCCTGGCAGGTATAGCCACCGTAGCTGCGCTATTAGCACTCCCCACTATGCCATTGCTTGGTATATCTGGACTTTTGTGTATCCATCTTGCCAGCTGTATGGCTAGGATTGCAGGGCATTTATATTGCCTCGAGAGCACAAACGTTCAAAAATCTGAAGATTATGCAATGGAACCGTTGCCTCGCGTGGCGAAGAAGAGTTGCACCTTCACTTCCATTGCTCAAGAGGCGCCCTCTTTAGGACGCTCCCCTACTTTCTATCGCTCTGAGCATAGAGTGGGTCATACAGCATGATTATTGACCGCTACGCGGTGATTGGGCAGCCTGTTTCACATAGCCAATCTCCATGGATCCACGCAGAATTTGCGCGTCAAACAGGGCAGCTATTGGAGTACACGCGTTTGCCTGCTCCGCTTGATGGTTTTCTGGATACGGCTAATGCTTATGCAGAGCTTGGGGGGCGAGGGTTGAATGTGACGCTTCCGTTTAAGCAGCAGGCTTACGCGATGGCGAATGTTCTTTCCCCTAGGGCTTTATTGGCAGGTGCGGTAAATACTTTGCGTATAGAACGTGATGAAGAGCAAAGCATACCGACAAAAATACGTTGGTATGGAGATAACACCGATGGTGTAGGGTTGGTACGGGATTTGGAGCGGCATATGCAGCGCTCGCTTCGAGGTGCGCGTTTATTGCTACTAGGAGCGGGCGGGGCTGCACGTGGAGCGCTGGCAGCGCTGATAGAAACAAGCCCTTCAGATATAGGGGTTCTTAACCGCACCACCGCACGCGCAAAAGAATTAGTTGAGCACTTTACGGAACATGCTGCGCGCTATGGCTGCAGATTGCATGTGGCTGAAGATGGCTTATCTCTTTTGGCTAGTGACCCGAGGCTAATGGCTTTTGATGTAATCATCAATGCCAGTGCAGCGAGCTTGCAAGGCAGCACACTAGAAATAGATGCTTCTGCTTGGAGCCCTTCGCATACCCTTGCTTACGACATGATGTATGGCGCGCAACTTACCCCTTTTATGCAGCAAGCCAAAGAGAATGGGGCTATTGCTGTTGATGGTTTAGGTATGTTGGTTGAACAGGCTGCGGAGTCTTTTTATATATGGCGCGGAGTACGCCCAAGCGTAGAGCCTGTTCTTGCCGCATTGCGAGCTAGATTAATTGAGGATACACCCTAAGCTATTTCTCTAAATACCCGACCATCTGACGCACTATTTTTTAGCAGGGTATTTATTCTTTGTAATTTTTGGAGATTATCAGGGCCTGTGGCATCTTCCAGTAAGTTTTCAGCTTGGGCTATAAACAAATCATTATGCAGTGAAAGCCAGGCATTGGAGTGGGGTATGCTCGCTTTTAGCACGGTTAATTCAGCAATGGCGGATATTGCAGCAGATGCTGCTCGTTGAGACATCAACGGCTCTCTATCTTGCTCTTCTTCCAGCTCATCTAGTCTTAGATCAGAGATAAAGTTTTTAAAAATATCACTGACTCTAGCATTGACCACCCTATTTTTCTCACTCTGTTCTTTGTATTTGTGGTCTTGTACACGCGCCTGTGTAATAGCAATAAAAGCTCCAAGTAAACCCACAAGCATAGAGCTAATAACCGGAATAAGTGGATTTACTATAAGAGGGAAAACCCCATATGCGATTCCTGCCCCTGCTATAGCACTTACCCCTGCTCCAGCAAATAAGCTCCATCTTATATATCCAGGCACTTTTTCTAGTGCGTACATCCATGCAGGCAGGGATTTATCATCTTCTAATAACGCTCGCAATTGTGTTTGCGCTTCAAAAAGTAAAGGATGGCGCACTTCATCCAGGTCAGACATGGGGATAGCGATATCCGTGCTCTCCATAGCGCCATACGATGGGCGCCTAGGAATGGAAGGGGCTTGAAAAGGGTTTATTGATATATTCATCTGTATATTTTTTGCGCTAGATACGCTATTTTTTTACCATAATTCTCCCTTCATCACGTAGATTTGGGCCGGGTATTATTGCAATCAGGATGCGATTTTTCAAGACTGAAGATCGCCCGCAGATAAGCAAAAAATAATATAGGAGTTATCAAAAACCAAGTTAGCCATTCAGGTACTAACTTAAGCGCTACTGCATGGGAAAGGTGCATGGCTATTTGTCTTTGCCCATTTTGTATGGCTGTTTTTACCATGGCAAAGAGATAGGAAGCGTCAAAACAATGCGCTTGCTTTTCTAATAACAAATGCATTGTACCTACATCCGCATTTTTTACTGCATAGTGCAGTGCGCGGAGCACCAGTGTCATCCTATCCAGAGAAGCAAGACTATCTTTGGTAGATTTCATAGATGGATGTATATATTTTTTTAGAAATACCTCTACTAAAGAGGGCAAACCTTCTTTTATAATTTTATTTAATAAAATCTCACCATCATCATTCTGTATATATACACTTGTACCGTAATTTAATAAAGCATTTACTGCTGGTATATCTTCCTTTTCTACTGCACTATATAGCGCATAACCTAAAAGGCTATTCAAATTATCTTCACCAAGATTTTTATGAGAAGATGACACGGAGGCGCTATTTTGTTTTATATACTGTTGAAGGCATATCTTCAATATAGAAGGTGTGTTTTTTTGCAGCACATAAGGAAGTATTTCTTCGTTTTCATTATGATACCCTCCTACTTTTGCGCCATTTTCAAGTAAAATTTTTGCTGTAACGACATGGTCATTTCCTATGGCTATATGCAGTGCTCTCTGCAAAAGCCAGTTAAATTTATTTTTACTGGAATGGGTATATATGTGATTTTCAAGTGGCATGTATGGATACACGTATTTATACAGAAAAATTTCCGCAATCGGAGAAGCGCCTTTTGTCAGGCAATGGTGGAAAATTACTTTTCCAGCATCATTTTTTATGTATATATCCACTCCGTTATCTAATAAAATTTTAATGGTATTAAAATCTTCTGTTTTCACAGCATGACATATAGCCTTTTCTTTCAAGAAACTGGTTTTTTTATTCCAATAATAAGGAGAAGGCTCTGGTTCCTCAAGCAGAATATCTGGATAGATATATTTATTTAAAAAAACCTGCGTTATAAGAGGACCTCCTTTTTCAATTACTTTATGCAGCAAACTTTTTCCAGAAAAATCGCTTATATTTATGCTGGCACCATGATTTAATAATGTGAGCGTTCCAGAAAGATTTTTCTTTTCTAGTGCACAGATCGCTAACGGAGTATTTCCTTTTCTATTTTTTATATTGGAATAATTGGCATGCCATTGTGCACTAGCAACCAAAAGTTTTATCACTTCGTTGCAATTGCCCTCATATTCTTCCAATACTATGTGCAACAGCGTATTTCCATCTTTATCTTTTATATGTAGATCCACTCCAGACTCTATCAAAAATTCTGCTATTGGAAGATGGTGCTGCTTCAGCGCAAAATTCAGCAAATTCCCGTGGATTCGATGCGATACATTTTTATTTAATCCAGCCTGAATAAAAAGTTTTAATATATCTAGGTGCCCTTCATTTACTATATAAAATGCCAAATTAATATAATTTTTTAATCCATATGGTTCATAAATTTTCAAACCAGCTTCAACAAAATATTTCAACCAATATACATCCCTATTTAAAACAGCCTGGTATATAGGGCAAAATTCGAATCGCTGAGGGCGCTTATATAAATACATATTACTTTGAAGCATGATCTGCAGAAGGGCAGACAACATATCATTTATACTACAAAGATAATAAACCATACCTATTTCTATGTCACAAAAAACATAAGGAATGCTTAAAAAGCTTCTTATATCAATATTTTGTGGTTGAGAAAGATATTCAGATAGATAGTTAATAATAAAGTCCCATTGCTCTTTTTCAAGAAGAGTAGATGGATTTATCTCTTTAGTATGAGCATCTAAAATTTCCACAAATTTTGGGCTATACGGCGTCTCGAGCTTGACGAGTCCGATATCTATAAAGCGCTGTATGGTTCGATCAGTATGTGGAGCATTACAATCTAGTAGTAATTTCACTGTATTAAATAAGTCGCCTCTACAAATTTGCTTTTGACGGATATGGCTAAATATTTTTTGAATCGAACCATAGCTATCCAATTGGGCGGTAGTGCTTTCCATGCCTTGGGAAGAGGAAGCCCTTGTGTCAAAAAGCACCTGCTTCACTTCTTTAGACGCCAAAAACTGCGCAATCTCTTCTCCACTCTCACCAGTACGCGGCTGAAAAAGCGTATGCAGTGCGCTGTAATAGAGCTGCCTAAAAAAAGTGCTTACTAATGAAAAATTACACATATCTTTAGGCAAGCAGCGCTCGAAAATATTTATGAGTAGTTCATTAGGTAGGTCTTTCAGCGTAGCGCTTTGTTTTGCGGGACTTTCTAGCACTTGTGCCGCAGGCACAGATGCTAGGGGCTGAATGCTGCTCTGTGGTCTATTGGAAGGAGGTAAGGCTTGGACTGGCATATCGATGTCCTTCAGGAATGTGATCCTTAGGATACTTCATTTACTCAAAAAACTCGTTACTTTATAGAGATAATTCTTATCTGAAAGACAAGTAAAGACCTTATATTCCGCTTTTTGGGGGTGGACTATTAGGGAAGGGGGGATTTTTAGCTTGCGATTGTGCAGGAGAGAGGGCTGACCCAGCCATGTATCTTCAAATAAGGCGTAGGTTGGTGGTGAGGCACGAACCCCATGCGCGCTAACTTAAGCCAAAAGATAGCCTGTTCATGGAAAAAATCCCCTTTTTTCGCTTAACTTTTTGTACAGTTTAGCGACAATATATTCTGGTCTTTGGCTTAAGTTAGCGCGCATGGGCACGAACCCCAACATGCATACCAATATCATTTTAAAACCTGCATACAGAGCGCCAAAAGCGATGATTACAGGTTGGTGGTATGCATGTTGGGGTTCGTGCCTCACCACCAACCTACCACTATCGTAAAGGTATGAGGTTTAAGTACAAGCTTGCGATAAGCAGGGATTTATACATAACCTGTTAGAAGTGACTCATCTGCTAATAAGGCTAAATGCATTGCATCATCTAGCTGCCTTTTGTCTGCGTCTAACTGCCTTCTTGCTGCTTCTAATTGCCTTTTTTCTAGCTCTAGTCGCCTATTCTCTGCTTGCGGATTAGCCAGCCGGAACTGATTAGTATATTTCCAAGGCAACCCTTCTACTCCTTCTATAGAAGCATTTTCAATGCTCTAAAGTAATTTGTGATGCGCTGTGTACTAATTGAAGTTGGAATACATTCTCTTCAAGAATGACTTTCCATGTGCGCAGGATATCATCCTTTCCAATTAGTCGAATTTGATTTTGTACCCAGCATAAGAGTAGTTCATTAGGTAGGTCTTGCAGTGTAGCGCTTTGTTTTGTGGTGCTTTCGACCCCTTTTGCCCTAGACAAAAGGGGTCGAGGTTGAATACTGCTGTGTGGTCTATTCGAGGGAGGCAAGGCTTGGACGGGCATGTCGATGTCCTTCAGGAATGCGATCCTGGATGCGTCATCTAATCAAAAACCCATTACTCTATAGAGATAATTCTTATATAAAAGACAAGTAAAGACCTTATATTTTGCTTTTAATTTATGCAGCATATGTGCTACGTTTTTTTATGCGCGCATTAGATATACTTTTTGGGATGGTGCTATTAGGTGGGGATTTTTAGCTTGCGCTTATCCAGTCAAGCTCTTAGCAATATTGCCTGGCGTTGCTTTAACAATCGCTCATTTTCTTCGCTTAAGCCTTTTACCCCTTCGATTAAAGCATTCCTCACGGTAAGAGCCTTTTGTGCTGTACTCGAGCACAGAAACATCCAATACTCCGATCCCTCTTTTATCACGCGCAGCAGGCGTACGGATTTATCTTCACTCCCAACTGCTAAATAAAGACTATTGGCCTTCTCTCTCCAGCAGACATCAGCCACACTCTGTATTGGATCTTCCAACACCAATTTACAGCAACCTGTCTCCACGTCCCATATACGCACGGTATAGTCATTACTGCCAGAGGCAATTAGATCGCCTTTCGGTGAAAACGCCACACTATTAACCGTACCGCTATGCCCTTCTAAGACATGGAGGCAAACACCAGTTTTCACATCCCACAGGCGCACTGTATTATCTATACTGCCGGAAGCAAGCTGGTCGCCTGTTGAATACGCAACGCTAGTCACCCAACTTGTATGGCCGCTTAGAATGTGGTGGCAAGCCCCGGTTACACAGTCCCATAGACGCAATGTATAGTCATGACTACCAGAAACAAGCTGATCGCCTATAGGTGAATACGCCAAGCTACTAACCGTACTACTATGGCCATTTAGGATATGGCGGCAATCACCAATTTTTACATCCCATAGACGCACTGTATTATCATCACTACCAGAGGCAAGCTGATCGCCATTCGGCGAATATGCTACGCTATAGACTGGCCTTGTATGGCCCTGTAAGGTGCGGATAGGAGCACCGGTTTTTAAGTCTCGCAGACCTACTGTATTGACCCACGTAGCCGAAGCTATCTGATCGCCTTTGGGTGAACGCGCATGACTATAAGCTGAATCCACGCTAAAGCTTGGGGTATTGAGAAAGAAGTGACAACTGGTGTCCCAATTCCATCTATATAGCGCCGTAGACTCCCTTCTCTCCGAGGGAGCGCTTTTGAGCGAGGATGCGATACTATAAATGAGACTTGTCTGGCCGTTTAAGGTGCGGCTGGAAGCATCGGCTTTCACCTCCCACAGGCGCACTTTATTGTCTAGGTAGCCAATAGAGGCAATGTGATCCCCTTTGGGCGAGTACAAGACGCGGGTAACTGCGCTTCTGTGGCCTCTTAAGATACGGAGAAGAACACTGGTTTTCGCATCCCACAAACACACTGTCTTATCTAAGCTGCCAGAGGCAATCAGATCCCCTTTCGGTGAGTACGCTACGCCGGTAACGTGGTTAGTATGGCCTTTTAAGAGACGAAGAAGAGCACTCGTTTTTAAATCCCACAGACGAACTGTATTGCCTTCACTGCCAAACGCAATCTGATCTCCTTTCGGCGAATAAACCACGCTAGTAGACCCAATACCATAGCCTGTTAAGGTAGAGATGAGAGCACCCATTTCTACGTCCCATAGACACACTGTCCTATCCTCACTACCAGAAGCAAGCTGATCACCTGTGGGCGAAAACACGACACTTTGAACTTCCTCTGTATGGCCAGTTAAGGTGTGGAGAAGAACGCCGCTTTTTGCATCCCACAGACACACCGTATTGTCCTCACTACCAGAAGCAATCTTATCGCCTCTGGGTGAATACGCAACGCTTCGAACTTCCTTTGTATGGCCAGTTAAGGCGTGAAGAAGGACTCCCGTTTTCATATCCCACAGACGCACTATATTGTCTTCACTACCACAGGCAAGCTGATCGCCTGTGGGTGAAAACACAACGCTCTTGATGGAATTTCTCCACCTGCCATCACAAACGAAGGTCTGAATCTTTTGCCAGTTCAAAGTGTCATATACATTGATATGGCCATTCAAAAGACCCACTGCGCATGTTTTTCCATGCGATGAATAGGCGCAGGCTCGCACCAAGTTATCTTCTTCGAGAAATGGCAACTCACCAAACTGCACTTCCGCCATCTGCGCGCCATTTAAATTCGCATGGTGCAGCCATGCCTGTTGAAGTTGGACTCCTGTTAAGTCTGCATCTTGTAACTGAGCATGATCGAACATTCCCCCACTCAAATCCGCATAGGGAACTCGTATTCCTCTTAAATTAGCTCCATTAAGCTGGACACCACTTTGCACCAAAAAAGTCAGTGCCCTCGAAGCTATAGCTTGCACCTCTTCCTTTTCCGAGCGCTTGACCCAATCTAATAGCTTTTGCTGTAACCCTAGATTTTGTTGGACTGTTTTTCTTAAAAATTCAAATATGAATGAATTATTAAGAAGGTAGAGCAGCTTAAAAAATGCATATTTCTCTACAATTTGATCGAGCTCCCCAGCTTCTCCTAACATTTGCAATTGATTTGATGCATAGGCTAGCAAGCCAGTATCTGAGCTCACTAGAGCGTGCCGATATTTTGGCAAAACCCTGCAATGCAGCAAATACAGTTTGAGAACAAACGAGCCTGGGGACCCATTATTGAGAGTCGGTGTAATTAATGCTTGTAATAGAGAGCGCTGATCTAAGGGATGCAGCCGATCTAGCACTTCTAGTTGTATTTCGACAGGGAGTGAAACTAATGGAGAAGTTGAAGCTTTTTGCGCAGTCTGAACAGACTGAATAGGGGCATTCGAAATAGGAGATACCATCGTAGACACTCCGGAATCAGGTATTAATTACAGAAAAAAATTGCCGCGCCTGTAACTAACTTTACTTTCCTAAATACTTCTGATTTTTGTTAAAACGAATAAGAAAAAACTTTGCTGGTTTGCAGTAGTTCTGTATTAATTGCTAGCTGCATATTACGTGCAGTATCTGCTGCGGCTTGTGCGAAATCTTCTTTGGCGCTGGCATAGAGTACGGCGCGTGAGGTGTTGATGAGCATGCCTGTTCCTGCTGCGTTGCGGCCGGCCTGGACGGTGGCGCTTAGATCGCCTCCTTGGGCTCCAATACCAGGAATGAGTAAGGGCATCTCTCCTACTATATGGCGTACAGCAGCAATTTCTTTAGGGAAGGTGGCGCCTACTACTAGGCCAATCTGCCCTTTTTGGTTCCATTTTTGGGAGGCTAGGTGGGCTACATATTGGTAGAGTGGTTGCTCTGCTGGTGAACCGTTTATAGTGGTTTGTATAGTTAGATTTTGAAGGTCGGAGCCACCAGGGTTAGAGGTGCGGCATAATAAAATGACCCCTTTATCTTCATATTCTAGATAGGGCTCAATCGAATCTAGGCCCATGTAAGGGTTAACGGTCAAGGCATCTGCGCGATAGCGTTCAAATGCTTCACGGGCATAGCACTGTGCAGTAGAGCCAATATCACCCCGCTTTGCATCCAAAATAACGAGCAGGCCTGGATGGTGGGTGTGAATGTATTCGATTAATTGTTCTAATGCTTCTTCTGCGCGATGTGCTGCAAAATAGGCAATTTGTGGTTTAAAGGCGCAGACGTAAGGCGCTGTGGCATCGATAATCGCGCGACAAAATTCAAAAAAAGCGTCTTTGTGTCCAGCCAAATGGGCAGGAAAACGGGCAGGCTCAGGGTCTAACCCCACGCATAAAAGCGAATTCGTGCGCTGCCAGGCCTGATTTAAAGAAAGAAGAAAAGACATAGCACCCCCGTTAATGTGAAATATATATCCAATGCATAGCAAGATTCAAAAATGGCGAATGTCTCGCTCTTACTGGCGCATTGTTCTAGCTAATTTTGGCACAGCCTGTGCATAGTTGCTGCGAAATGGATTGATATCCAAGCCGCCACGCCGTGTGAAACGTGCGTATACGCTAAGCTTAGTAGGTGCGCATACTTTGAGCACATCTGTGAAAATCTGCTCGACACATTGCTCATGGAAGCCTGCATGTAGACGGTACGATACTAAATATTGCAGCAAACTTGCATGGTCAATGGGGGCGCCATGGTAGTGAATATCTATGCTTGCCCAGTCTGGCTGTTGGGTTACAGGGCACATGGATTTAAATAGGTTTGAGGTCAGCCTTTCTTCCACCATAGTACTTTCATTTTCTATGCGCAGCAGAGAGGGGGTGGGTTCATACACACTGATGTCGACCTCTATTTTATCTAAAGAGATTCCTTCTAGCTCTTGTTGCACCAGCACGCTGTGTGGTTTGTGCGGGGCTGCCCAAGCTTCTTGTAAAAAGAGCTCAAGGGTTACGGGAGCACCACAAGCCTGCGATATATCGCGGCTCATCGTTTCTCGCATTTCTTCTATCGATGCTACTTTGATTTGTGCAAATCCGCTTAAATAGAGTTTCAGCGACTTAGACTCGACCAGATAGGGAGAGGTTGCAGGTACAGTCAGTGTAGCGATGCCAACGTGCGGTTTACCGCGCTGATCTAACCACGAAAGCTCGTAGGCATTCCAAATATCTACCCCCCAAAAAGGCAAAGGCGCTGTTATTCCAAGCGCTTCTCGTGCTGCTTGCCTGGGGATGGGGAAGAGTAGACCTGGATCATATTGCGTGACAGCCGCACTCACTTTACCTAGAGGGGAATCGTTAGGGGTGTGTAGTGCAAAGGAATGCATAGTGCGTTTTTAACCGGTTAGAGCAATGAATTATGGGACGGCTTATGAGAGATAGCGTGTCAGGCCTCCACCCATTGAGTGTCATACTTTACTGAAAAATAATTCAGATTTCACTTCTTCCGCTCCCCTGCCTTCTCTATAAGAATACCTCATTCATTAGGATCTTGCTTTTCTAATTGCCTTATACCATTACATTCATACATTCTTGGCTTCCACGAACCCGCATAAGATATGTATTGATAATCTCAATATGTTCAACGTAAAAAACCAACTCCCCCCTCCTGGAATATCAGCGGCACACGCATCCTCATTTTTATCTTTTATTAGGAATGAAATATCGGAAATATCCAACCAGAATGCTAATGCATTGTCAGAAAAAAATTTTCTGACAAGCTCATTGAACTCCGATGAAAATATGCGCCTTACCGCAGATTTTTTAATAAATTATATAACGGCATTAAACAATAATGGATGCACATCGGATACGATTATTTCCATGCTTTTACAGTATTTGAATACGCATATATTGCCTATTGATTCTTCACAATATGCAATACAGAATAGCCTATGTGCCACCCCGCCACCCCTTGCTCCTTACAAGCCCACTCTTCTTGAATCCTATTATGCTGATACTTCAGAAGAAGGAGGGGGAGATCCTATCGAAGCATCTGCATGCCCGATGCCATCACAAGATACGCCAAATACTACATTTTCTATACATACATTTGAAAACACGCCACCTACTCCGATAGAAATGGTGTGTCCCTCTCATGCACCTTCCCCTATACAACTTGCTGCGATACCCTATATTCCAAAAAATAGGGTAGTAAACACTGCAATGCATATGGCCGCTCTACCTTTCACAGCCCCAAAAAAGAGTGCAGATACCCTATATAAACCCATCAAGCCAAAAGAAAATCTATCAATAAATAACTTTAAAGATAAAATACAAATTATTATAAATGAAACCCTTGGAAGAAAAGATTTTTTAAAAAAATCCAGCCATCTAAAAAAAGATCATGCCTATATATCTTATATCCATTCAAATAATAATAACAAACATACAGGAAAATTAAAATTTTATTCTAAAGAATTCCAAGAATTAGTGGTGGATACTTACAAAAAAATTTCGGATAAAAATAAAAAATACCGATCAAGGGACGATAAATTTATCCCTTTAAATTTTATTGGGGATTTATTTGACTTGGCAGAGCATCAACTCAAAAATATCATACGTTCTTATACCTCCAGTGATGGATCCAAAATTTCTGTACGGCGCACCAAAAAGAGAGCCATGCATCGCACAATAGCGTGATAATTTTTACCTACCAATTTACCGAGCTGCTAAATTAAGGCAGACTCTAGGCCTTTTGCGCAGCTATCCATTGCATGCTTCGGCATGTTGGATGCTGCATCATTCGTTTTAACTGCTTTTTTGGAATCCATGCATGAAGGCTTCTCACTTTTTAATCCGTACGCTGAAAGAAGCACCTAGCGACGCAGAGACTGCCAGTCATCAGCTGATGATACGTGCAGGGATGATTCGCCGTGTGGCAAGTGGCATTTATAGTTATTTGCCGCTTGCGCTGCGCTCAATGAGAAAAGTTGAGGCGATTATTCGAGAAGAAATGCAAGCCGCAGGGGCATTAGAAGTTGCACTGCCCAGCGTCCAGCCTGCAGAGTTATGGAAAAAATCACAGCGCTGGACGAAATATGGTCCTGAGCTGCTTCGTTTTAAAGATCGCCATGATCGTGATTTTGTTATTGGGCCCACGCATGAAGAGGTCGTGACAGATCTTGCCCGTCAGTTGATTAAAAGTTACCGCCACCTGCCATGCAACCTCTACCAGATTCAAACCAAGTTTCGCGATGAAATACGGCCTCGCTTTGGTGTGATGCGCGGTCGCGAGTTTTTAATGAAAGATGCCTACTCTTTCGATCGTGATGCAGAGGGTTTAGCAGCAAGTTACGACAAAATGGTGTTGGCGTATGAACGGATTTTCACGCGCCTTGGGCTGGTTTTTCGTCGGGTACAAGCAGACAACGGAGCGATTGGCGGGCAAGCTTCGCAAGAGTTTCATGTCATTACGGCGGCAGGGGAAGATGCACTGGCGTATTGTCCAGACTCTCAATATGCAGCAAATATAGAGGTTGCGGAGGCACTCCCCCCTTTAGGCACACACCGAGCACCGCATGAGCCGCTTACACGTGTAGCCACACCAAACACACCGACCTGTGCAGAAGTGGCTGCTTTTTTAGAAGTGCCTATTACGCAAGTAGTCAAATCGATTGTGCTAATTGCCCAAAAAGAAGGGCAAGCACCCTATCCTGTTTTGGCACTGGTACGCGCAGACCATACTTTTAATGAAATTAAAGCGCATAAGGTCATTGGGGATGCGTTCCGTTTTGCAAGCGATACCGAAATTTTGCAATGGTTTAAAACGCCTCCAGGGTATATAGGCCCGCTCTTTCAAGCCGAATCTACCGAGGCCCAAGCAACGCCCTCCTCTATAAAAATCATTGCTGATTGGGCGGTATTGAAAATGGCTGATTTTGTCATTGGGGCTAATGAGGCCCATGCTCACTATCGGGGAGTGAACTGGGAACGTGATCTTGCAGCACCAGAAGGAGCCGATCTACGTAATGCTTGTGAAGGCGATCTCTCACCAGATGGCCAGGGTACTTTAGCCGTATGCCGTGGCATTGAGGTAGGGCATGTATTTCAAATAGGTACGAGTTATTCTGAGGCAATGGGAGCAACCTGGCTCGATGAGACAGGCCGTACACAACCCATCAGTATGGGTTGTTACGGCATAGGGGTGAGCCGCATTTTAGGTGCAGCTATTGAGCAGAACCATGATGCTAGAGGAATAATATGGCCTGAAGCTCTGGCGCCTTTTGAAGTGGTGCTCTGCCCCTTGTCTTACAGCCGCAATGAGCGTGTTCGTGAAACCAGTCAAGCGCTCTATGCTGCGCTGCAAAAAGCAGGCGTGGATGTCGTGCTCGATGATCGTGAAGAGCGTCTAGGTGCCATGCTGGCGGACTGGGAACTGATTGGCATTCCACACCGCTTAGTAATTGGTGAGCGTAATTTAGAGTCTGGGTGTGTGGAATATCAAGGTCGACGTGATGAAAAAGCCATGTTGATTCCGCTTGAAGAAGCTGCAGATATCGTGGTCTCTAAACTTTCAAAAGTAACTCTGTAGACTGGTTTTGGTTTAGGGAGTGTCCTCAATTGGCTAAGGACACGCCCTACTCCTCCCTCCCAAAAAAGGAAAAGCTTGAATTTCCCCTACGAATGGCAAATCGCCTGGCGCTATACGCGCGTTGGAAAGCGCAGTACAGGCAATGGCTTTATTTCTTTTATTTCATTAGTTTCCATGCTGGGTATTGCGCTGGGTGTGGCGGCTTTGATTGTGGTGCTTTCTGTGATGAATGGATTTCAAAAGGAAGTCCGTAATCGCATGTTGTCTGTGCTGGCGCATATTGAAATTTTTTCACCTACGCGCGCGCAAGGGGCACTGCCTGATTGGCAGGCTATTTTGCGTACCGCGCAGCGCAATGCGCAGGTTAGGGGGGGTGCCCCAACTATTGAGTCTCAGGCCTTGCTCACACATCGGGGAGCCATTAGTGGCATTGGACTACGAGGGATTGATCCATCGCTAGAATCACAGGTTTCCGATTTTCATCGGCAAATGCAGATTGGGCAATTATCTAACCTTACTGCTGGGCGCTTTGGCATCGTACTGGGGGCAGATTTAGCTGCCGCGCTGGGCGTACGCACGGGTGACCCTATCGCCCTCATTGCCCCCCAAGGCACCATCAGCCCGGCAGGGCTTGCGCCTCGGTTAAAAACGTTTAGAGTGACTGGCATTTTTCAGTCTGGGCATTACACCTTTGATAGTGCACTGGCCTTGGTCCATATTGCAGATGCAGAAACTTTTTTACGCCTTGGTGCACCAACAGGGGTGCGTTTACGTATTGAAGATATGCAACATGCGCCGCAGGTGGCTCGAGAAATTGCAAATCAGTTATCTAGTGAACTGGCTGTTTCAGACTGGACACAGCAAAACGCAACCTGGTTTTCTGCTGTGCAGATCGAAAAACGCATGATGTTTATCATCCTGACCTTGATCATTGCCGTGGCTGTTTTTAATTTAGTCTCTTCTTTGGTGATGACGGTAACGGATAAACAAGCGGATATTGCCATTTTACGAACGCTAGGCGCTAAGCCTTGCTCGATTATGAAAATCTTTATTCTTCAGGGTTTAACGATTGGCTTAATTGGTACAGGTCTAGGCGTGGCACTGGGTTGCCTGATCTCCGTGAGCATCCCTGAAGTGTTGCCTATTATCGAGCATGCTTTTGGCATACATTTTTTACCTCCTAGCGTGTATTTTATTAATGAGCTGCCTTCTGAACTGAAGCTGGCAGATGTCACACGCATAGCAGGTATAGCTTTCACCCTGTGCGCGCTAGCTACGCTCTATCCCAGCTGGCAAGCCTCCCGCATTCATCCTGCACAGGCGCTGCGCTATGAGTAAATCCGCCCTTCTTTCTTCGGATTCAGATATCAAAGATCAAAATATTCCTAGCGCACAGGCTGATCCCGCTCTGGTCCTTGAAGCCCAGAATTTAAGCAAGGTATTTATGCAAGGCCACACCCCAGTTCAAGTACTGCGCGGTGTGAGCCTAAGCGTAAAAGCGGGTGAAAAAATTGCTATTGTAGGAGCCTCGGGCTCAGGTAAAAGTACACTCCTACATATTTTGGGAGGCTTGGATACGCCTTTAGCAGGGCAAGTGAGCTTGCTGGGGCATGCTCTACATACCCTCTCTGATGGGGCTCAGTGTGCATTACGCAATCGCAGCTTGGGCTTTGTCTATCAGTTTCATCACCTGCTCCCTGAATTTGATGCGCTGCATAATGTCGCCATGCCATTACTTATTCGCCGTATGCAGGCTTCGCAAGCTTACGACGAGGCACGTGCGATGCTAGAGCGCGTGGGATTAGCGAAGCGCACTACACATCGTCCCAGCGCACTCTCAGGCGGGGAACGTCAGCGTGTAGCGCTGGCACGTGCTTTAGTCACCCGCCCAGCCTGTGTACTGGCCGATGAACCTACAGGCAACTTAGATAATCGCATTGCCGAGCAGGTATTTATGGACATGCTAAATTTGTCTAAGACCCTGGGCACGAGCTTTGTTATTGTCACGCACGACCTAAAGCTTGCAAGGCGTTGTGACCGGGCGCTCGAACTAAGAGAAGGCCTATTCCACCCTTTAACGCATACCAACTTATGAAAATCACCGTTCTAGGCGCTGGCGCCTGGGGTACCGCCCTCGCCCACCATTTAGCCCATCATCATGACACGGTGCTGTGGGCGCGTGATGCCGAACTTTCCAAACAATTAGCAAAAGATAAGCGAAATACAGCCTATTTACCGGATATCACACTCTGCCCTGACTTGCGGTATGCAGGAGGGCAGGCGGAGGGTTTTCTCACAGCACTCCAACATAGTGCACGCGAAGACGCACTCTGCGTGGTGGCTGTACCCGTTGCAGGGCTGCGTGGACTGTGCCAAGCCATACAAAAAACGGATTACCTGCCTGCTGATTTGATCTGGGTCTGCAAAGGTTTTGAAGTAGGAACGCATGCTCTTCCCCACCAAGTTGTTGCTGAAGTACTGGGCTCTACGCTTCGATACGGTGTGCTGTCTGGGCCTAGCTTTGCGCGTGAAGTAGCGCAAGGGCTCCCTGCTGCGCTGACTGTAGCGAGTACCGCTCCTTTATGCTGCTCACGCACCGTAGCTGCGTTCCACAAAGGGGCTTTACGTATTTATACCGAACAGGATGTAGTAGGAGTGGAAGTAGGCGGTGCGGTAAAAAATGTGCTGGCTATTGCAGCAGGGCTTTCAGACGGACTTGGGTTAGGCTTTAATGCGCGTGCGGCGTTACTCACACGCGGTTTGGCTGAGATGACCCGTTTCGGTGTGGCGCTAGGCGCGCATGCACAAACGTTTATGGGTTTAAGCGGAGTTGGCGATTTAATTTTGACGGCCACAGGCGAGCTCTCGCGCAATCGTGCAGTAGGTCAGAAGCTAGCAGAGGGCCTGCCACTTGATGCCATTTTGGGATCGTTAGGCCATGTTGCCGAAGGCGTGCGCTGCGCGCAAACCGTGCTTGCGCTGGCACAAGCACACTCCCTCACCATGCCCATTACACAGGCTGTATGCGCCGTATTATTTGACGGTGCTTCACCACATGCTGTGGTACAAAGTCTTTTAGAGCGCCAAGGTAAAGCCGAGCGGGCGGGGTATTGATCCCCCCTATTCTGCAGTCCATACATGTAAAAACGATTGGCATGAAGGGTTCAGTGGCAGGCAATTTTGGGCCAATTTTCCTGGATCAAAACATTAGCTTGATTTTTATTGCAGATGCTTAGACCTTCTGACTCGGGATAGACTCTTTAACAAAGTACTTCATGAACAATCGTTCGGCTTCTCGCAATCCTTCTTCCGTCAGCCACACCGACTTCGCACGGTTGACCGGGTCATGAATAAAGCCTTTGGCGTGCAGCCGGCTCAACGCTGACCAATCTAAGCTTTTCCAGGACTGATTCACGTCGCATAAATTCAAGTGAAGCAGTGCTAGCACCACTTCATCGATGGCTTGGTTGTTGATATCCATCCCATCTCCTTTAAAAAGCCTCCAAAATATCACAACAATGGTGCTGTTTAACACCGCATAGATCTCGTTTTCAAATGACCAACGCTTGAAGCTGATAGAGATTATAAATAAGGTTATTAAATCACCCTAGAGAATCACACATTTGCCGGAGCTACTGCGCGCAGAGGCTTGACTCGTTATGAGGTCTCGTAAATACGGTTGCTCTAGCGCTTCGCGGATAATGGCTTGCTCAATGGGCGTAGCTGCGCTTTGCATGGCGGTTATCAGCGCTTCAGGCACCACGTTGCTGACTTGGGTGGTTATCACCCTCTCAAAAAATATAAACAGCAGCACCCAGGATGCGTCGTCGTATGCGTTGTGGTTAGCTTGCGCACAACTGGCTTCTATTGGAGGCAACAGCAACTTCAACATCTCTAAAACGTCACGAACCCCTTTGAACTGAAGTGTGTGGTTGAGGCGCTGGGTGAGTGTCTCCCATTGCTTGTCGTACCAATCCTGGTAAATTTTACCTAACCTGGGTTCTGCCTTGATTTCAGCCAGTTTGCTGTTGAGGGCGGTATAGGGATTGCTGTGGTTCTCTAATAACCAGCTGAAAACTTGCGCATGGATCGCTTGTTCTGGGTCTTCTGACTGCAGATAGGCTTGATAAGCTGATTCCAGCAACGAAGGGGCACCGAGGTAGAGCTGCCGATACAGCACGACGCATTGTTTTGCATTGGCAACGGAGCCGGTGTCCACTACGCTGGTCAATAGTTCATACAGGTAGTTATGATCCTTGTTCGCGCTGGCTAGCAGTTCCTTGATGACGCTGATCCGGTTATTTCTATGACTGTTCACAACACTCCAAATCACTTGCGGTAGATTGATAGTCACTTGCGGTAGATCGGTAGAATGGGCGAATGTCGCAAACATTGATGGATCAGCAGAAGCGAGCTCAAGTGCATCCTGATTGTGCTGATTCGTTAGGGTGACATCCGCCTGATGTGCCAACAGAATTTCGACTGCTTGGAAATCCTGACGTTGCATAGCGTAATGTAATGCGGTTTGGCCTGCCTCATCCTGTGCATTAATATCCTGGAAACGGCATAACCAGTTCAGCGTAGGGTAATCTAATCGCCGCTCCTTGGCGATGTAGTGGATCAAACTCTGGCCCGCTGTAACGCCCTGCGGATAAGCGGTCACCAGGTATTTGATGCATTCAGTTTGATTTGCTTGCCTTGCCTGGCTTAAGGCCGTTTTGCGCACATAATTTTCTTTATCGACACAGCCGCATAGGATGAAAAAAGCAACCATATTGGGTCGGTTATGTTTGACTGCATGGTGCAGCAAGGTCTCTCCATTGCTATCTG
>JASSUD010000091.1:0-7567 GCA_031963225.1 Mycoavidus cysteinexigens | reverse complement strand
AAAAGCAAAGAACGGTAGGTTGGTGGTGACGAAGGAACCCCAACACGCATACCACTGTCTTCTTGAGTACCTGCGTAACATCAGTTACTAAAAACCTATACCCTAGTTTTTAGCGCGGTCGACCAATTTGTTTTTGATCACGCCATGCATCATTGCGCGCAGTTTGCTACCTACCTGCTCAATAGGATGCGCTTCTGTTAAGCGGCGCTCAGATATCAGCTTGGGGTTACCTGCACGATGCTCTAGGATAAAGTTTTTGGCATATTCACCGGTCTGAATATCTTTCAGGACCGCGCGCATAGCTTTACGGCTCTCTTCAGTAATAACGCGTGGGCCTGTGACATATTCCCCATACTCAGCATTATTAGAAATTGAGTAATTCATATTACCAATTCCACCTTCGTAGATGAGATCCACGATAAGTTTTAACTCATGCAAGCACTCAAAATAGGCCATTTCTGGTGCATATCCTGCATCTACCAGCGTTTCAAAGCCAGCTTTAATAAGCTCTACTGCACCGCCACACAACACGGCTTGTTCACCGAATAAGTCGGTTTCAGTTTCTTCACGGAAATTGGTTTCGATAATTCCTGCACGTCCTCCTCCGTTTGCTACGGCATACGACAAAGCGAGTTCACGCGCCATACCAGAAGCATCTTTGGAAATCGCGATCAAATGCGGTACGCCACCACCCTCTTGGTAGGTTGAACGCACGGTGTGGCCTGGTGCTTTGGGAGCAACCATGATCACATCTAAATCACTACGTGGAACCACTTGCCCGTAATGCACATTAAATCCATGAGCAAAAGCCAATGCAGCACCTTGCTTGATATGTGGATGTACTTCGTCTTTGTAGACCTGTGCAATTTGCTCATCAGGGAGCAGCATCATTACGATATCGGCTTCTTTCACCGCTTGGGCCACTTCTTTTACCACTAAGCCTGCATTGACTGCTTTTGGCCAAGATGCGCCTTCTTTACGCAGACCCACGATGACCTTCACGCCGCTCTCTTTTAGATTCAGCGCATGGGCATGCCCTTGTGAGCCGTAGCCGATGATGGCAACAGACTTTCCTTTGATCAAAGAAAAATCGGCATCTTTATCGTAATAAACCTTCACTTCTGCTCCTCTATGAAAAAGGGTTTACTGGAAAAATATCCAGAATCAATCACCCCATAAATATTTCTGTGTTGAATTTGAACTTACGAATTGATTCTGAGCATACGCTCTCCGCGCCCTATTGCGGAGTTCCCTGTACGCACAATTTCTAAGATCATGCCGGGTTCAAACGCTGCAATAAACGCTTCAATTTTGTCAGTCTTTCCGCTCAGTTCAATGGTGTAGGTCTTCCCGGTAACATCAATGATGCGACCCCGGAAAATATCGGCCATACGCTTTACTTCATCGCGCGCCTCTCCCATCGCTTGCACTTTGATCAACATAAGCTCGCGTTCAATATACGGGCCTTCTGTGAGATCCACTACCTTCACTACTTCGATCAAGCGATTGAGATGCTTTGTCATTTGCTCAATCATATCTGGCGACCCGAAGGTAGCCAGCGTCATTCTAGAGAGAGAAGGGTCTTCGGTTGGAGCTACACTCAATGTTTCAATATTGTAAGCACGAGCCGAAAACAGTCCCACCACACGCGAAAGGGCGCCAGGTTCGTTTTCTAACAAAATAGACAGGATATGTTTCGAGCTCGTCATGCTTTACAAAGAAAAAAGGTGAATCATAAACGGCCTAAGGTCACTTAGGACCAAATCTTCGAATTTCGCTAGGGCGTGTCCTACAATTGAGGACATGGCCTAGAGTATGAATGAGAAATGCTTATAAATCTTCTGACCCCAAGAGCATCTCTGTAATTCCTTGCCCTGCTTGTACCATAGGCCAAACATTCTCTTGCTGATCGGTTTGAAAATCTAAAAAAACCGTCCGATTTTTTAAAGCAAGCGCTTCTCGCAGAGCGGGTTCGACTTCGGAGGGTTTTTCGATACGCATTCCTACATGGCCATACGCCTGCGCCAATTTCACAAAATCAGGCAATGCTTCCATATAGGAATGGGAATAGCGTTTTTTGTATTCAATCTGCTGCCATTGGCGCACCATGCCAAGGTAGCGATTATTAAGAGAAACGATCTTAATCGGAGTATCGTGCTGCAAGCAGGTAGACAACTCTTGAATACACATCTGGATAGAGCCCTCACCGGTCACACACACCACATCGTCATTTGGATGCGCCATCTTAACTCCCATCGCAGCCGGCAACCCAAATCCCATCGTCCCTAGACCGCCTGAATTAATCCAACGGCGCGGTTGATCGAATTTGTAATATTGCGCAGCCCACATCTGATGTTGCCCCACATCTGAGCATACAAATGCATTGCCATTGGTCAGTTTATGCAAAACCTCGATCACATATTGAGGCTTCACAATATCACTGGCTCGGTCATACTTCATGCAATCTATTTGTCGCCAGGCTTCAATTTGCTCCCACCATGCTGCTCTAGCCGCTTGTTGCGCCTTATACGCAGGTTTCTCACTATGCGATCTTTGCATAGCAGGCAAACGCTCAAGCATCTGTAGTAACACTTCCTTCACATCCCCAACGATTGGAATATCGACTTTTACGCGTTTAGAAATGGAAGAAGGGTCAATATCAATATGAATAATAGTACGCGGCATTTGTGCAAAGTGCTCTGTATTACCAATCACGCGGTCATCAAAACGCGCGCCAATAGCAATAAGCACATCGCAATGCTGCATGGCCATATTGGCTTCATACGTACCATGCATGCCGAGCATGCCCAAAAATTTCTTATCGGATGCCCGAAAGCCACCCAAACCCATCAAGGTATTCGTGACGGGGTAACCTAAAATATCAGCGAATTGATTGAGTTCAGACGAAGCATTCGCTGAAATCACGCCACCACCGGTATAAATATAGGGGCGCTCTGCACTTAATAATGCGTCTAACGCTTTGTGAATATGGCCTGAATGCCCTTTTGTAATGGGGTTGTACGAGCGCAAATGAATACTTTTTGGATAGTCAAATTCGCAAAGCTCCTTCGACACATCTTTAGGAATATCCACCAAAACAGGACCAGGCCGGCCTGTACGCGCAATGTGAAAAGCTTTTGCTATCGTTGACGCGAGCAAATTTACATCTTTCACCAAAAAATTATGCTTCACACACGGCCTGGTAATACCTACCGTATCGCATTCTTGAAAAGCATCTTGTCCAATAGCTGCGCGAGGCACTTGACCACTAATCACCACCAATGGAATGGAATCCATATAAGCCGTGGCAATACCTGTAACGGCATTGGTAGCACCTGGCCCTGATGTAACCAGACATACACCCACTTTCCCCGTCGAGCGTGCATAGGCATCGGCTGCATGCACGGCAGCTTGCTCATGACGCACAAGAATATGCTGAACCGCATCTTGCTTATACAGTTCATCATAAATATGTAGCACAGACCCGCCAGGGTAACCCCAGATAAACTCCACCCCTTCATGCGCTAGTGCTTTCATAAGCACGGTTGCGCCGATAGATGGGCTGGCTGTCACACTTTCAGTATTTTCAGACTCGTTCATCGTGGATTCTTTAGAAACTTTTTAGCAATGGTAGGGCGTGTCCTAGAAGCTAAGCAGCCCTTTAGGGCGTGTCCTCAATTGTCCAAAAGGGAACCTATTTGGGGGAGCAGGAGCGCAGGATCCGGATGTACTTAAGTACAGTGGTGAATACCTGGCGCCCCACGACCCCGAAGATGGGCCCTTTGGAACAATTGAGAACACGCCCTAGGGTAGCGCTTATTTTCAGGACTTTTCAGGTCCTCTATTTTAGAGGCTAGCTCACGATAGGGATATAAGGATGAATATAATAATTGACCCGGCGACGCGACGCACTATAATGGCATGCTTTTGAAAGATTGTCTGTGCAAAGCCCGGATGGCGGAATTGGTAGACGCACTAGTTTCAGGTACTAGCGGGTAACACCGTGGAGGTTCGAGTCCTCTTCCGGGTACCAAACAAAAATTGCTTCGAACATGCTTAAAATTCTATGAAACCCCGAGGGATTTGATCTATCGGGGTTTTTTATTACATGCTCTCACAAAGTGATAGAGCCAATTCTAATAAGCGCAGTGTGGAGCACACATTTTATGAAACACACAAAGATCCTTTGGTTAAGGGATTGTTTAATACGTATAGCGCCACTACGCCTATTTATTAACCTGCTGATATATCTACTAATCCGACCTGTGTCCCGCCTACTTTTTGGAAAAAAACGCACCGCGTCTTCCATTGATTTTCTGCCAGCGCCTGCTAAAGGTGCGCGCAAAAAAAAGCATCTAGATACTTTACCAGGAGATATAGGCAATCCAGCTAAGATCCCAGCTAGCGTGCATCACATCGATATGTCGCTGATTTCCCCGAATGCACTGCGCGTCATTGAAACGTTGCAGGCAAAAGGGCATCACGCCTTTATCGTTGGAGGGGCTGTACGCGATTTATTGCTTGGTAGAGAACCCAAAGACTTTGATGTCGCAACCGATGCCACACCCGAAGAAGTGCGGGCTTCATTTCGTCGCGCGCTATTGATTGGACGGCGGTTTCAGATCGTGCATGTTACCTTTGGCAAAGAGATTATTGAGGTCTCGACATTTCGAACGTCCTCTAATAACGCGCCCCAGAATGCTGCTCCCACTAAAGTGCGGGAAAAACGCCGCTTTTTTTCAAAAGAGGATGCTTCCTCCGGCGGATTGAAGCGCTCCAGACGCCACTCCAAACTCGAAGCTAATACGCATGCTGTGGATGCAAGTGGTTTAGTCCTGCGTGACAATATATGGGGAAGCCAGCACGAAGACGTCGCACGGCGAGATTTCACCATCAATGCGATGTATTACGATCCGGCAACCCAAACTATTGTCGATTATTACAATGGCGTTGCTGATGTGAACGCGCATGTATTGCGCATGATTGGCGACCCCGCCACCCGCTATCGCGAAGACCCTATGCGGATGCTACGCGCGGTGCGCTTTGCTGCAAAGCTCGGTTTTGATATTGCTCCGGACACCCGCACCCCCATACGTGAATTGGCGGACCTCATTTGCAATGTACCTCCTGCACGACTTTTCGATGAAGTGCTCAAACTCTTACTCTGCGGCCATGCCCTGAGCTGCTTGCAACGTTTACGCGCAGAAGGTTTGCATCACGGTGTTCTACCTCTATTAGATGTAGTGTTAGAGCAACCGCAAAGTGAGCGGTTTTTCACGCTAGCCCTCTCTCGTACAGACGAGCGCATATTGTCAGGAAAATCGATTTCTCCTAGCTTTTTATTCGCAGCACTTCTCTGGCACGAAGTACGCACACGCTGGGAAAAAGGGCTAAAACAAGGACAGAATCCAATTCCATCACTGTATACCGCCATGAATGACACGCTGCTTATACAGACAGAGCGCCTCGCAATTCAAAAGCGCTATGTTGGAGATATGCGCATCATCTGGGATATGCAGCCACGTTTAGAAAAACGCGGGCGCAGTGCAGCAAAATTACTGCTACATCCTCGTTTTAGAGCCGCGTACGATTTTCTCTTGCTGCGATGTGAAGCTGGAGAACGTGACATCCTGTTAGGGCAATGGTGGACAAACTTTATCGATGCTACGCCTGAAGAGCGTGAAGAGCTGATTAAACAAGCTCAAAACAACCCTATCCCGCTGCCAAAAACGCACTCGGCCCATGCTGAGCAAGCGGATAAAAAGCCACGCCGGCGTAGGATTAAAAAACCCACCTCCACCGTGCTTGAGCAAAATGATGCGGCTGCTACAGACAATACTGTTGAGCAGGCAAAGCGCCCACCTAAAAATCAGGATCAGTAAAATTTTTTGTACTAGGGCGTGCCCTCAATTGAGGGCACGCCCTATCTAACACCTTTATTTTTTATGACTACCATTGCCTATCTTGGCTTAGGAGCCAATCTAGGCCAAGCAGAATTAACGGTTAGACAAGCTATTGAATCTTTTAAAAAGCATCCAAGCATTCAAAATGTGCAAGTCGCAAGCCTCTACAAAACGCATCCTGTAGATGCCGACGGAGAGAATTATTGCAACACGGTCGTAGCTATTGAAACCACGCTATCCCCTCAGGCATTGCTCATACTCTGCCAGAGTATTGAAAATGCATTTCACCGAACACGCTCGTATCGGAATGCGCCTCGCACACTCGACATCGATATCTTGTTATACGGTGCGTACTGCATTGAAGAAGACGATTTAGTTATTCCTCATCCCCGCTTAACCGATCGTGCGTTTGTTTTAGTGCCCCTTTTAGAACTCAATCCGCACATTGAGATTCCTAAAGCCGGACCCGCCCTCGTTTTTTTGAAAAAACTGCATTTTTCTGCAAAGGAAGCGGGACTGCCCTCTTTTTGCGCCGCGTCTTTGCAAGAAAATGAACATGGCACCACACCTGCCACCCCTTCCCTTTTCCAATATATTGAGAAAATAGGTCCGTTATGAGCTCCTCTAAACCTACCCATCCTCGCGCCACCACCTTGCCCGAGCTCCAGCGCATGCATGAACAATCTCACAAGATTGCTTCCTTAACTTGCTATGACGCCAGTTTTGCGCAGGTACTCAATGAAGCGGGTGTAGAAATGCTGCTAGTGGGAGATTCTTTAGGGAATGTATTACAAGGCCATGCGACCACCTTGCCTGTATCCATAGAAAATATGGCCTACCACACTCGCTGTGTGGCACGAGGTAACACCACAGCCCTGCTGATGACAGACCTACCTTTCGGAACCTATGCCACTCCACAAGAAGCGTTTACCCATGCAGCGCAACTCATGCGTGCAGGCGCCCATGTGGTAAAACTCGAAGGAGGCGCTTGGCTAGCAGACACTGTGCATTTTTTACAACAACGGGGGATTCCCGTATGTGCACATCTAGGCCTCACCCCCCAATCAGTACATACCTTGGGTGGGTTCAAAATGCAGGCTAAAGAGCCTGCCCAAGCCAAACAACTTCTAGAAGACGCCTGTGCGCTGGCCGATGCAGGAGCAGATATGCTGGTTCTTGAAGCAATTCCAGCTAGCCTAGCCGAAAAAGTGAGCTCTACCGTGCAATGCCCCACCATAGGAATTGGTGCAGGGCCGCACTGCTCCGGGCAGATTTTAGTGTTACACGACCTATTGGGTTTGAGTGCACATCCTCCGCGTTTTAGCAAAAATTTTCTAGCTGGGTATTCCAGCATTGCTGATGCAGTGCGCGCTTACGTGGATGCTGTCAAAAATGGAACCTTTCCAGAAGCTCAGCACTGGGTTTAAAAACGCTCTCAAACATTAATGCGGCATATGAGAGAGCAAAGAGGATAACTTATTAACCTTTTTCTTTAAGAATTTGTAAGCTGGTCATAAAGAACGTGGTGGTCTGCATGTTGGGGTTCGTTCCTCACCACCAACCTACCGTGCTTTATTTTTCTTGTGGTGGGTAGAGCTTGATAGAACCCTTTTTTATATGCATCTCGGTAGGTTGGTGGTGACGAAGGAACCCCAACATGCGTA
>JASSUD010000090.1:0-7719 GCA_031963225.1 Mycoavidus cysteinexigens | reverse complement strand
TATTTCGTTTTAGAGCAAAGCATTGCGTAAAACGTATGCGTACTTGCACGCTATCGCGTTTAATAAGAGTAAATAATTTATTAGCAGCGTTACCGTTACTAAAAAATGACAAGAGGCAGGCAATGGGTACTGGAAGAATTACCAAAGTATTGCCAAAAAAATCCAAAATATCGCCAATGGTGGAGGAAAATTTAAAAAATTATTCTCAGATGTCTAGAAAGACAATGGGAGGAGGACTGAGAAATTTACTATCATCACACACCGCCCAATTCCAATTACAGTCGGTATCCGCAAATAATCGTTATAACAGTAGCTCTATTCCAGCTTCTCAGCAAAGCCTCTCTGATATTGAAATATTAAATGCACCTCCAATAGCCTTTAATGCATCCTATGGAGACGTAAATGAATTGAATCTGGAAGATTCATATAAATTTTTGGATGAATTAGAAAATGGCACGTCCGATTTATCCATACCAGAAACCCAATATATGCAAGTGGATAACACAGAGAATGCGCATTCTATCCATAATAATAAAAATATAGAATCCGATTTATATGATATTGCAGAAAAATTAAAAAAAGAATTCGACAAAATTAATGGAGCAGATGAAAAAGAGAGAAAAATAAATCTTGTAGGTGAATTTTATAGAAAATATAATAAAAACTACAACCCTATACGTCTTGCAAAGCTATTAGGAAAAGATCGTCATTACATTTTAAACATGCGCTATATGTACGAACACAGCAAAAATCTTACTCCCAACAAATTTAATATAAATTCTTTATTGAAACATTCAGAAAATAATGCAAGCTTCTTTAAAATAAAAAATAGAAATTCTTATTCAAAAGAAACAAAAAATGCGGTAATGGAATATTTAAAATTCGCCAAAGAAAACTTTCCAATTGGAATTTACAACCTGTATGCATTTATTGAATTCCATACAAAAATACCATCTAAAACTATAAAATACTGGCATGCACAACAAAAAATCCCGAGCTGAAGCCAAAAATATCGTTACTGAGGCAAGTAGTGAAGCTTTTATCAGCATGCTCGAACAATGAGACCGCTGGAGCAATCCGCCATCACGCAAGCGATAGGACAATAAAGAAGACCCTAGCTGATATAAAAAGCAGTTTTTCCCCGCTACGCGTGGCTTTTTTGTATGCGTTTTGCTATTTTTTAGAAGGAATTCGGCTGCGGATTGAATACGGCAATAAAGTTGTGGGTAGAGTAAGGTATATTGGCAAAATATAGAGCCATATCTGTTGCTTTAGCACGCTTGAAAACGGCTTTCCTCATCCCCCTCTATAGAGACCCTCTCACCATGCGCTGCCCTTTTTGCCAGTGTGAAGACACCCAAGTCAGCGATTCGCGTGTAACCGAAGAAGGTGCAGCTATTCGCCGTAGGCGGCGCTGTCCTGAATGCGAGCGCCGCTTTACAACGTATGAACGAGTTGAATTGACGCTTCCTCTTATTATCAAAAAAGAAGGGAGCCGCGTAGAGTTTGCTGCAGATAAACTCAAATCTAGCATGCAACTTGCACTGCGTAAGCGCCCTGTGAGCGCTGAAGCGTTAGATGATGCACTCTCTCGTATTCGTTATCGCCTCTCAAGCCTGGGCGAAAAAGAAATTAAAAGCAGCAAACTCGGTGAGCTAGTTATGGATGAGCTGCGTAATCTCGACAAAATTGCTTACATCCGCTTTGCTTCCGTATACCGAAGCTTTGAAGATATTTCTGAATTTCAAAAATTAGCCCTCGAAATCCATCGCTCTGTTTCTGCAAACAACACCCCTCCCGTTGATTCTACATCTGGCCATTTAACTAGCTAAAAAACACGGCCCCCCCTCCATTTATTTCGTTTTAGAGCAAAGCATTGCGTAAAACGTATGCGTACTTGCACGCTATCACGTTTAATAAGAGTACATAACTCGTATTAGCAGCGTTACTGCTACTAAAAAATGATAAGAGGCAGGCCATGACTACTGGAAGAATTACTCAATCGCCAAAAATAGCCCGAACACCTCATTCTAAGCAGGTGCGTTTAGAACAAACGCCCTATCAGGCTCGAACCAAAAATCAAAATAGAGGAGCGCTGAGTACATTGTCCTCACCCACTGCACCGCAGCCCGTCCAATTCCTACCGCAGCCTCCTTATAGCGATAACCATTATGGTAGTGGCTCTATTCCAGCTTCTCAACAAAACATGGAGATGGCTAGCGCCTGTAGTGAGGATTGGGAGAAATTTTTTAATCTACCACCGCCTGAACCTCCTCCTCTAGAGTTCTCATCCGCGCAGCATCATTCTTCATCAGACATTGAGGAGAGCATAAAGCGAGTAGCACTTCTCTCGAATGAGGACATATTATCTCAAGCTCCAACACACATGAATATCACGCAGGAGCATTTAAATAAATTGAATCTGCAAGATCCCTATAAATTTTTGTATGAATTAGGAAACGGCACGCCAGATTTATCCATACCAGAAACCCAAAGCATGCCGCCAGTGCCTCTAAAGAAAAAGATATTAAAACAGAGAAATACAGAAAAATTAAAAGAAAATTTAAAAGAAAATTTAAAAGAAAAATTCAAAAAAATGAATGAAGGAAATGAAAAAGAAAAAGAAATAAAGCTTGTAGGTAAATTTTATCAAGAATATAGTGAAATTTATAGCTCCGCCATTATTGCAAAACTATTAGAGAAAGACCGTCAATATATTTCAAATCTGTGCTATATATATGAACATAGCATTGATCCTACTCCTAATAAATGGAATATAAATTCTTTATTGAAACATGCAGAAAATAACGTTAATTTCTTTAAAAAAAATAGTCGAAACTATTATTCAGAAGAGGCAAAAAATGCAATAAATACATATCTAAAATCTACCATGGAAGACCCTGAAATTAAATGTTACGATCTTTATTCATTTATTGAGCTCCATACAAAAATACCATTTCGAACTATAAAAAATTGGCATCAACATTAGAGGATAGTGGTGCGCATATTGGGGTTTGTGCCTCGCCCAATATACCGTGCTTTTTTAAGTCAAAATTGTTTAGAAACATACGCATTAGCAAAACGCGAGATCGGTGTTCGGTATATAGCTTTTGGGGAATGGTTATAGATTTTTTATGCGTCTACTCTCTTGTCTAGTGAATACATATATCCCTTAGCAAGAAGAGTATTACGCAATGTCAACCATTAACCCTATCCATTTAAGCACCGCTCAACAACCTAGCCCCTCTTCAGGCTTCACGCTTATTGAGCTTATGCTGGTTGTAACACTACTTTCAACCCTTGCTTTATTCGCCGCAACAAACCTATCAATTTGGGTTGAAAGAAATCGCGTAGATGCAGCAGCCCGTGATTTTTTGTCGCACTTAAGCTATGCGCAGCATGAAGCCATTGGGCGTATGCGCTCGATCACGCTGTGTCGCGTTGACAAAACGGGGATATGCAGCATGGCAGCACAACGCTGCGCCAACCATCATGTGGCATCTGAAGACTGGGGCTGCGGATATGCAGTGCGCACTAAAAGTGCTTCAGAGAGCACTTCTTTATATGCACAAACCCAGCTCAAAACATGGCCTCTACAAGGCGATGTCATTATTAAAGGCAGCCCTGCCCCTCTTATTTTCAGGCCTCCAACCGGACAGATCAGCACAGGTATACGCCGCTTTGAATTCGCACCGCGTGCTTTCACTGCCCACTCATCCATGGAGTCTCTAAAGCGTTGTATCTATATAGCGGCAGGGGGACGAGCGCGTTTGGCAAAGGGCGGATGCGCGCAAATATAAGCTTTAACTAGCTTATGCAGCTTATTTTTCAACTTCTATTGTCTTGTAGGCCATTTGCTATGCCTATTATCTGGCGCGCGCTCACTATAAGTGGCGCTCAAAAAATGCGTGGTGAATCCTTGCTTGAAGTGGTGCTGGCATTATGGTTGCTGGGTACCGCGGCCTGGGCTGCGGTACATTTTCATTTAAAAACCACGCACTTTTCCCATGCATTGCAGTGGCGCGCGCAAGCCATACATATTTTAGAAGCCACTGCCCAAGCGGTTGAGAGTGGTGAGCTTATTTCTTCTGTGCAAGTACGAGCGAATAAGCACGCCGCGGCATTGCTTCCCGCAGGAGATGTTTCTATCAAAGTCCTGCCTAATGCAACGCTACAAGGCGTAGATCTTGCAAGAGGACCATTTCTAATAAAAGTGAGTTGGAATACACGATCTAGCAGATTAGCTTCATCTGCTTCGCAACACACTATGGCTTCAAAAATAGCTAAAACACAGGGCCTGATAGGAGAGCCTGAAAGCATTTACCTAGCTGTAATGCAGTAATTTTTATGCCTACGGGTTGAACTATGTATCGTCTTAAGCCTGGAATAAGCGCCTATATGGCATACACCGTCACCACCTCTAAAAAATCCTGGCAAGGACATACCCTGCTCGAGCTTCTATTAGCGCTTTGTTTAAGTTCACTGGTTATCTATGCAGTTTTCTCTTTACATCAAGTACAACGCACTGCATTGCAACATGCGCAATCTGAAACGCGCCGAGCGGAAGCAGGGTTTACTGCTTTGCATCTTATAAGCACGCATCTGCGATTTGCAGGATTTACACCCGCGCTGCATAAGCAAAAAGGGAACCCGATTTTTGGTTGTAGCTCAGGCAGACCGATAGGGCCGATGGGACACTCTTATTGCAAAACCGATCAGGCATTGCATTCAGATGGATTAGAAGTAGCTTATGTTGCGGATAACTATTCTAGCGGAGGAGATGAGCCAATAGATTGTCTTGGGCAAGCGCTTGCATCGAACCACAATGATGGCTCTAAAGAAAAGAAACCTTTCCCTGGTGTATGGTCTGTACAGCGCTTTTTTGTACAAAACAGCAAATCTACGGGCCAACCTGAGCTGTATTGCGATGGGAGTGGGCGCCTTGGCACTGCACAGCCTATTGTGGAAGGGGTTGAGCAGCTTCGAGTGCGGTATCGCTTGGCACAATCAAATGAAGCCGTTGATGCAGCAGCACTCGCTACGCACCAGTGGGCACATGTAGCGGCTGTTGAGCTTTGTGTAGTGGTACGTGATGTTTTAGAGCCCAAGAAAGCAAAAAAACCTAGTTATATAGGCTGTGATGGTTTACATCGCCACGCTAAAGACGGAAAACAACGCAGTGCATTTAGTACCTGGGTAGCTATACCCAATCAAAAAGCAGGAATGGATACGCCGCTCACTGCTAAAAACCAGTCCTACTCTGCTCAGTAGGAAATCTGCCATATATGCCCTTCATTAGACTTCTTTCGAAACCATATAGCGGCGTCATTCCTCCCAGCCAGCGCTGGATAAACGGTAGGTTGGTGGTGACGAAGGAACCCCAACATGCACGCCATGGCCTCCTTGATGACCAGCATACGATTATCTAAAAGCAAAAAAGTCAGCGGTACGCATGTTGGGGAACGTTGCCCACCACCAACCTACCTACTCGGTTTCGAAAGAAGTCTATTTTGTGATGCGCTCTTATGCAAAAAACATTCAATCCGCCATCCCATAAACAAAACGGCATAGTTTTACTAGTCGTTTTATTCTGGCTAGCGCTTTTACAAATTGCAACGCTATCTAGTCTTAGCGCCTCTACCTTACAAATCAGCAATCTGCGTGCACGCTACGATGGATTACAGGCACAACACGCAGCGCATGCTGCCAACATACTATGTACTCGGTTATTTAAAGAAGGTCAGATACAAGCGCGCCCATGGACATTCCCCACACAGCCGGCTTACTGGCGTGAAGCAGGAGCCTTTGATGGACCTTTTCATAAAGCCTCTGCTGTAGTGAGCGCATGGCCTCGTTCGATACATCCTCCTCAGTGTTTAGTAGAGAGCTGGACTTTGCCTGATAAACCGAGCTCCTCTTTCTACCTCATTACAACAAAAGGCTTCGGCTCTGTAGAGCACGCCGTTGCGTGGGAACAAACTATGAGATGGAAAGAAAATGAAAAAGAAGAAGACACAAGAGAAGAAAAATGGCAACACGCCCAAAGACCTCTCTTTCCTTCATAACTGATGTTACGAAGGCATTCAAAAAGACAGTGGTATGCATGCTGGGGTTAGCACCTCAGCCAACTTACCGAGATGGCTATGTAAAAGAGTTCTATCAAACTCTACCAACCACAAGAAAAGCAAAGAACGGTAGGTTGGTGGTGACGAAGGAACCCCAACATGCGCACCACAATCTTTTTGAATGCCTGCGTAACATCAGCTCATAAGATGGAGCAGCGTCATCAATAAGTGCTAATCAACTAAAAAACCATGAAAAGGCTGCGCAAGCAATGTCGATTGATGAAATAAAACGCCATCGCCACGAACTGGGAATAAGTTTGCTAGAGGTAGTTTTAGTGCTAGCTACTCTGGTGATTCTAGGAGGATATGCACTAACTAGCTACCGCAGCTATCACCAGAGAGGCTATCGACTAGCCGCTATCACAGCAGTATATGAAGCCGCCTTTTACCTTGAAAAAATGCAAGATGCAGGCAAAGCTTATGCAATAAAACTCCCCCCAGATTTAGCGCGTTCGCCCCGGCAAGGAGTAGCGGCCTATGCATTGAGTATGCAGACAGGTCATACGCAAAACGGAGGGTATAGCATCATAGCTCTTCCCTTAGAAAACGGGCCTATGCGCCGGGATAAATGCGGACCTTATCAATTAGATGCCACAGGGCAGCGCAGTAACGGACATGCCAGGCAATTCATTGGGCAATGTTGGGCAGGAATGTAGATTGCAAACGTCAAAAAGTCACCAGCCCCCATCTCGATCACCGCAACGAATGAATGACGGCCCCAGAAAAGTATGGATATACTTACTATGCGTGCCAGAACCGCTGACCAAGGAGGTCGCGCTTTATCCGGCACCCATTATGCTCATGGCGCACTTGGCCCTAGCAGAAAACTAGCTGGACAAAACATTGGTGCGGGCTGGCTCATGAGCACTGCATTGCAATACTTAATAGCAGAAAATAATAGGAAAAAATATGTTGGGAAGCATCTCTTCGTCATCACGGAGCACACTCTCGCTACAGAAAAGGCTAGATCTCGCTAGCTCTTACTTAGAAACTGCCCGTAAGACGAAGGATCTGGAAATTGCGTTAGTGTTATGCGACGACGCAGAAGCCTCGTTATCTCAGATGAAAAAAGCCTTGAAAAAAGCGCATGCTCCTGAAACCCTATCAGATCAAACCCTGCGAGATAAAATCGCCACCGTGTATTTCGAGCATGGCAAAGTGTTAGACCAGTTTGGGCAACACGATATAGCGCAGGCGAGCTATAAAAAGGCGCAAAAGTGGGGCCATCCCGGTGTAGCAGCTCAGCCGAGCAGTCTATCGACCTATGTAACGCTGCCCCCGGCTACGCTGACGAGCCAGTCTCTCGGCGCCGCGCAGACCCGCGAGACCTTGCATGCTTCTGCGCCACCCTCCTCCGTCAACCAATCCTCCTCCATCCCTGCCGATATCCCATCCACATTAATTGAACCTGTCCAGAACGCAGCCCTCTCGCCACGCATACTCGAAGGCGTCCAGGAAAAGAATGACTTGGTGAACCAGCTGTTTGCGGAAATACTGCAGACGTTTCAGAACTTGGATTTATCGAGCGTATGGCCCAGCGCCTTTTTAGTCTATGCCCATGACAACCCGCATTACGGCATGGCAGATGCAGGCA
>JASSUD010000043.1:0-25347 GCA_031963225.1 Mycoavidus cysteinexigens | reverse complement strand
GAGCAAAGTGGCTTACATTACTACAGCTGAACGGATCGGTATAAAGAAAGGGCGTGAAGAAGGACGTGAAGAAGGACGTGAAGAAGGACGTAAGGAAAGCAGTTTAAAAACTTTTCGAGCTTTATTACAAAAAAAATTCCCAGATAGTCCACTTGATCTCTACGAGTCAGAGATAGCAGCAGCTGACGAAGACATGTTGAGAGAATGGAGTGTATCCATAATGGATGCCAGTAGCCTTCGCAACGTGTTTGGGCATTAATATGGCGGTAGGTTGGGGTGACGAAGGAACCCCAACATCTTACCAATGCCCTCTGAAAACCTGCTTTTAATTACCAAAAAGCAAAGATAAAAAGTAAGTGGTTTGCATGTTGGTGTTCGTGCCTCACCCCAACCTACCGCTAATCATTGCGCAAACAGGATAGGAGAGCAAAGTGGCTTACATTACTAGAGCTGAACGGATCGGTATAAAGAAAGGGCGTGAAGAAGGACTTGAAAAAGGGCGTCAAGAAAGGCGTGAAGAAGTGCGTAAGGAAAGTAACTTAAAGTTTTTTCGGTTTTTATTACAAGAAAAATTCCCAGATAGCCCACTTGATATCTATGAGTCAGAGATAGCAGCCGCCGACGAAGATAAGTTATTCAAATGGACCCGATCCGTGATAAATGCGCAAGATCTCAAGAGTGTATTTGGCCATTAGTATTAGCGGTAGGTTGGGGTGAGGTACGAACCCCAACACCTTACCAACGCCCTTTGAAAACCTGCTTTTAATTACTAAAAAGCAAAGATAAAAAGTAAGTGGTCTGCATGTTGGGGTTCGTGCCTCACCCCAACCTACCGCTAATCATTGCGCAAAAAAAATAGCAGAGCAAGGTGGCTTATATTATTGCTGGGTGGGTGTAATAACATGGGGTGTAATAAAAATGAGCAATTCATTTTTACGGTGGTTTTTTATGCTTCTTCTAAAAAGTGCGCCCACAATGGGTAACTTGCTTAACCACGGCAATCCCACGATATCGCTGCGTTGATCATGCGTAAAAATGCCCCCGATAGCAACAGTGCCTGCATTTTCAACATGTACTTGAGTTTGTATATGTTTGGTATTAATCGCTGGGCCGGATAGGGTTTCTGTTCCTACGCTGTCTTTAGAAACATCTACATCGAGCGTGACGTAGCCATTAGGCATGATATGCGGAGTGACTTCGAGTTTTAGCCCCGCACGGCGAAACTGTACGCCGGAAACGCCATTGCCTACTTTAGCTTGATAGGGCAGTTCGGTGCCTTGTTCAATCAACGCTTTTACGCGGTCTGCTGTGACCACGCGTGGGCTTGATAAAATTTTTCCTTCTCCTCTTGCCTCTAGCATACTGAGCTCTAGCGCAATAATGTGACTAGCACCTGCTCCAAAAAGGGTGAAGCCAAGGCTGGCAGGGTTAAATCCTGATAGAGCAGCGGCAGGGATATCATACAGTGCTCCTTTTTCCCCTGCTAAAACGTGAGAGAGGGCTGATGATGGAGGGGCGCCTCGTCCTGGTCCTTTGTCTGCACCTTCGCCGGGACTAGGAGAGTGGCTGCCACTGCCTAATAAAGAAAGGCGTGCTCCTAAACTACGTGAAAACCCTTCCTCTGCTTCTACAATTTGCGCTTCGATAGACACTTGCGGCACAGGGCGATCAACGGCTAATAAAAGATGCTTAATCTGTTCGATACGCTTTGGCACATCGATGACAAAAAGTTGATTGGTTCTCGAATCGGCCATGGCTACGCCGCGCTTTGATAGAAATCGCTCGCTGGCCATCCCGCTGCCTGTTTCTCCATTCGTTCCGTTTAATAATGTACGCACGTCCTCTGCCCGTTGGTAGTGCATCTCAAAAATAGAAGTATTGAGAGGAGCCGCATCTATTTCTAAGTTTTGTGCTTGAAAACGCTGTTTTTCTTGATGTGCGATATCTTTTGCAGGAGCAATCCACAGGATATTGCCGCGCTGTTGCATGCCTAGTCCGTGGGTAGTGAGCAAGGTGTCAAACGCTTCACGCCAAGGTACATTTTCTAGTCTGATAGAGACGGTGCCTTGTACCCGGTCGCTGATAATGAGATTGGTGCCTGTGAAGGCAGAAAAAGCGTGTAGTACATCAGACAGTGCTGCTTTTTGAAATTCAAAGGTAATCCGTGCGTCAGATGGAAGAGGTATGGCTGGCTTTTTTATAAGGTCCATTTTGTGATTTGCCAAGGGTATTCCTATCGTGCTGCTAGGTATTGGATCGCTGCTTTTTATGGAATGCTTGGGTGAATAGTGAGATTTTGCTGGTGTAGGCAAGGGTTGGGCGTGGTTAGCGCTGTGATGCGCGTTTAATTCACTGCCAGAGCGTGCTTGCAAATAGAGTTCGCGGTCGCTAGGGGTTTTTGTACGTTTTTGCATGACTCGCTCTCTAGGAGGGCGTGCGGCGTTTTCTGCAGAGGTAAATGTTGTAGATGCAGTGGTATGCTGCTGCTCCATTGCCAGACTAGGCAGGTTAATAACGAATAAAATGGAGGCAAATAGGGGGTAGATGAAGGTTTGTCGTTGTATCTTTTGCTTAAGTAAAGCGCATGTCATGGCTGTGACCCCTCTAAAGAAAGCACCCGCCTGCCTTTGGGGCTAGATAAAATAATAGAGCGTGAATTAATTTGTAGCACGGTCAAGCCTTGTCCATCCCGCTGGCTTTCAATATGGTCTCCCTGACGTACCAGTACAGAGGCGTTTGGAGCTTGGATCCATGCTGCTTGGCGTGTTTTGTCACGAGTATGTGGAATGAATATGCCAAGGAGTTTTAAAGTAAGCGCATCCGATTCGATGCCACTCATAAATGGGGAGGCTCCCTCGTTATCCACATAGTTGAAAGGATCATAAGAACGGACTGCATCGATGGAGGGGGTGAGAGGAGCAACGGTTGTGGTACTAGCGGGCAGGGGGGCGTTAGCGCCTAATTGATTTGTAGATAAACTAAAGCTAGTTTTTTGTGGGCCAATACGCAGCGTGAGCTCTAGTAGTAGTGCACCTTGTTGGGGGCTGATATGTGCAGTTAACGGAGCCGCCGTTAATGCTTGGTGTTGAAGTTGGCGAACAAAAAGCGCCATATTTTTAAAGCTGCCGCTCGATCTCATAGTCAAATTCTGCTCGAGTGCGTGAGCGTGCATGCTTGCTTTTTGTGGTTCAAAATTTTCAAGCTGCAGCATGCTTTTAGAGACCATTTTTTCAAAATGATGAAATAAATCTACTTCATCTAAAACCTGCTCTTGCGTGTTGTATTGCGTTTTTAGTGTTTGCGAATAGCGCTTTAAGGCAGGCAGCTTAGCTACCATTTTCTGAGCCTTCTCCACTTGCTGCTCAAGTTGGATTAGTGATGCCTGTGCTAGCGCAGGATTAGGTAGGTGTTGGGTAAGCCAGTAGGTGCACAGCGAAAATGCGCAAAGAAACAATCCAGTACCTAGACAGAGCAGATGCGCTCGTGGCCAATTTTCAAAAGGTTGTGCAAAACCTTGCATAAAGTGTTTCATAATGAGCGATTGGGCCGCGCAGAGGGAGGAGGTTTTATGTCTTCTAGCTTTAACGTGAATGCAAATTCATGAGTGCGTTGATGTGCAGCGCTTGGTGGGGTGCTAGAAAAGGGCTGTATGAAAGGGGCAGGGGGCAAAGGAGGACGTACGGGTATATAAGCCGGAGCCTTCTCTATTGTTGGTGTAGCGGATTTTGATCGTTTTAAACGTTGCACTTGTGTAACACTGACTTGCAGAAAAGGTCCGATACGCTTTAAGTGTCTCACCCAATCACGCAATGTACGCTGCGTGCGTGCAGTACCCACAATAGTGCTGAAATCCGGTTGAAAATGCAGATCGAGTAAGCGTATTCCAATCGGTTCAATCTCCTCCAGTGCTTGCAGTAAGTCAGAAAAACGATCCATCTGCTGTGACAACGATGCCGCTAAGTGTGTACGGGCGTGCTGCGCTTTGATGGGCTTCATGAGCGCTTTGCTAAGGGCCAGTTGCGGTTTAAGGGAGGTAAGAGTCTGCTCTAGCTGCGCACGCTGGATGGTATGAAGGTGGGTGGTATGTAAGAGCTTATATTGCATTGCAATAGCCATCAAAATGCCTATGGAGCTTGCAATAGCTATCCCTATGCCGTGTTTATAGCGTTGTTGCACTGCACGTTTCTCTCTATAGTGCAGTAGATTAAAGCCGCCTAAGTGCTGAGTCATTCCAATACTCCTCGCAAAGCGAGCCCAAACGCTAGGGCAAAGCAGGGATCTTGGGCTGCAGAGTGAGGTATTTTTGTTTCTTTATTTTTACTGGGCAGGCTATACCGAGTGGGATCAAAGCGTTTAGGTACGCAGCCGAGTGCAAGGGCAATGGCTTTGGTATTAAACCCTTTGGCCTCTAGCGCGTTAAATGCTCCTGGCTCTCCTGCAAACCATAGATATTTGGGATTATGCGAATCGATCAATTCATGCAGGCGGTCAATCAGCGATGCGCCAGATAAACGCTGCCTAGTAAAACGCGTTTCTCGCGCAATACCATGCATGGATAGTTGAGTAAGAAGGTTATCTGTGGATGGAGGTTCTGTATCCTGGTTAGTAGGGGGAGTGGTTAGAGAAGGGCAGAGTAAATAGGCTTCTACCTCTCGAGCACCCAACCATATAACTGCATATGCCGTATCTGCAGGCACTTCGTGTGCAGCGGCAAACCGGCAGGCTCGTAGAGCAGCGGCTGCTTCGCCATCGATAGCACTCAGTCGCAGCTCAAGATGTGCCGCACATTCCATTCTTACTTCGATAGCCGATCTCGGAGCTGCTACTATGGTTAAGCGATTAGGATGGTATTGTGGATTTTGTAAAAACCAATCTGCTGCTATATCGGCAGCGGGTATTCCAAGGTTTTGTTCCGCTTGGGTGAGGACTAGTGGCTCGAGTTCATTGAGCCAGGCTGCTGCGTGTGCGTTACGTGGCGCATGGGACGTGGCAGGGTGCAACTCTATTTCATCGAGCCACACTGCATTGGCAGGCAATGCCATTACAAGACGGTTTAAGTTATTCTGGCACGCTTTTTTGGCATCAGAAGTAAGCTCTGAGAGGGTTAACGTAATATCATCCGGTGATATCCATTCGCCCTCTTCGTAAACATCCGTAGGTAAGGGGCGCCGAGCTGCATATTCGAAGCGAACGGCACTGGTGCTTAACCATCGGTGACTGAGCACGACTATGCGGGCTTCTTCGCGCTGAATATCTATCCCTGCGACATATTGGCGCAAAATATGGTGCATTAAATTGGACACATGCCCTCCTTTTCTTGTACTTAACAATAATTGGAGGAGATATTGTGCGTGGCACTAGAACAATAAAAAATAGACCGGATGGTTAGCGTCTATTGGTTTATTCGTTGAATTTTTGAGGGATTGTAGATAGTTCTTAAGGCTAATATGTCCACCTGGCAAAATGCTATGGCGTATTAGGCCGTTATAATCTGCTGTTATTGCGCATTTATCTTCCATTGATGTATAGGGCCTAGCTTTGACTGCTCCAACTCCTCCCGGGCCGCGCACGCGCGCTACACGTTCTGCTGCTTCCAAAACAAAGGCTAAAGCAGGAAATGCTCCTCCACGCTCATTGGCCAGCAAGCTTTTTATATGGGGCTGCTGGGCCGGTGTCACGGTGTCTCTGATTGGCGCACTGTTACTTGCTTACATAATGATTGTAGTGGCGGGTAATTTGCCTTCTCTAGAGGCCATGACCGATTACCAGCCCAAAGTGCCACTGCGTATTTATACCCGTGACCATGTGCTGATCGGTGAGTTTGGCGCAGAGCGGCGCCAATTGGTCAATCTTTCTGCTATCCCAGATACGATGAAAAATGCGGTGTTAGCGATTGAAGACAACCGTTTTTATAATCATGGCGGCGTAGATTTCATTGGGATTTTGCGTGCAGGGGTTGCTGATATTTTGCACGGCGGTGCAGCGCAAGGAGCCAGCACCATTACGATGCAGGTGGCGCGTAATTTCTTCTTATCGAGCGAAAAGACGTATTTGCGTAAATTTTACGAGATGCTGCTGGCTTATAAAATTGAAGCAGTGCTCAGCAAAGATCAAATCTTTGAACTGTATATGAACCAAATTTTCTTGGGACAACGTGCTTATGGCTTTGCTGCGGCTGCACGCGTGTATTTTGAGAAAGATTTGCAAGACATCACATTGGCCCAAGCGGCCATGTTAGCAGGGCTTCCTAAAGCACCTTCTGCCTATAACCCGATTGTTAACCCTCGCCGTGCAAAAATTCGTCAGGAGTACATCCTAAAGCGCATGTTAGAGCTGCGTTATATAACGCCTAAGCAATATGAAGAAGCGTTAAATGAGAATTTGAATATTAAAACTGTACGCAATAGATTCAAATTACATGCAGAATTTGCTGCAGAAATGGTGCGGCAAAAAATGGTCACTTTGTATGGCACGGATGCGTATACCCGCGGCCTAAATGTAATTACAACGATTGATTCAAAAGACCAAGAGGCAGCTTACCAAGCGGTGCGTCAAGGGGTAACCGAATATGATCGACGCCATGGCTACCGCGGACCGGAGGCCTTCATTGCGCTTCCAGAAAAAGAAGAAGATCGTGAGCAGGTAATTTCAGATGCACTTTCTTTGCGTCCAGGTAATGGTGGGTATGCGGGTGCAGTAGTGACTGCTGTGGAGCATGGTCAAGTAGAAGCGCAAACGCTCAATGGAAATAAGGTGGTAATAAGCGGGAAAGGTTTGCTTTTTGCTGCGCCATCTCTTAAAAACACAGCGCCCAAGAACCGTCAGATACGTCCTGGTGCGTTGATTCGCATCCATCCCATCAAATCTAGCGCTGCAATCAGCTCTAATGCTTCTACAAATGGAGTGATAGAGCCAACTTGGGAAATTGTGCAGCTCCCTCAAGTTGAAAGTGCACTTATTGCAATGCGGCCACAAGATGGTGCGATTTATGCTTTAGTGGGCGGATTTGATTTTAACCATAATAAATTTAACCACATCACACAAGCTTGGCGTCAGCCTGGGTCGAGTTTTAAGCCGTTTATCTATTCAGCTGCATTAGACCGAGGAATAGCGCCCGCAACCATTATTAATGACGCTCCTTTCTATTTGAGCGCAGAGCAAACTGGCGGGCAAGAATGGGCGCCCAAAAATTATGATGCGCACTATCGTGGCCCTGTGACGATGCGCCAAGCATTAGAGAAATCCATCAATTTGATTTCGATCCGTATCTTGGCGCACATCGGTACCCAGTATGCTCAGACTTACATTACGCAGAAATTTGGTTTTGATGCAGATAAAATGCCTCCTTACTTGTCGATGGCATTAGGCACAGGCTTGGTTACCCCTTTGCAAATGGCTAGTGCGTATTCGGTTTTTGCAAATGGCGGTTATGGTATTAACCCTTACTTGATAGCTGAAGTATCCGATGCAGATGGCGTAGTGCTCTCGCGTGCCAAACCTTTAATCGCAGGTAAAAATGCGCCTCAGATGATTGATGCGCGTAATGAATACATCATGACGGGGCTGCTGCAGTCGGTTGCACAAAATGGAACAGGGGCGCGTAGTAAAGTGCTCAATCGCACCGATTTGGCTGGCAAAACCGGTACAACCAATGATTCGCATGATGCGTGGTTTGCGGGCTTCCAGCCCACAGTAACGGCCGTTGCTTGGATAGGCTATGATCAGCCTAGAAGCTTGGGAGATAGGGAAACAGGCGGCGGCTTGGCATTACCAATTTGGATTAACTATATGCGCCAAGCTTTGGCGGGCGTACCAACCTATCAATGGCCTCGTCCTCCAGGTATTGTGGATATAGGAGGGGAGCCGTATTACGATATTTTCACTCCAGGACACGGCTTTGTAAGCAAAATTGGAATAGATACTCCGCCGCCAGTCGTACAAGAAAAAGTAGAGGGCGAGGCCAAGGAGGGTGGTGAAACCACTTCCTTGCCTAGCAATGAAGTGGCAATTCCAGAATCAGCGGCAGCACACAAAGCAGGTGATGGGGCAGTGCAGCAAGCTGAAGAGATAGATGAGCCTGATGCTACGCAGCCAGCAGCCCCAGAAGATGCAGGCGTGCCTGGATTGCCGCAGTAGGGTGTGTCCTCAATTGCCCCAAAGGGTTCATATTTGGGGGAGCAGGAGCGGAGGATCCGGATGTACTTAAGTACAGTGAATACCTGGCACCCCACCACCCCGAAGATGGGCCCTTTGGGGCAATTGAGGGCACGCCCTAACACCGTCAGGCATCATCATGGGTAGCTAAATTCTATTACACTGCCTGCTTGCTCACTGGCATAACCTGATAGCGCAGCAAAAAGCGCTTTGCCGCTGCGGGTATCTCTCCATGTTCCTGTTGCTTGCGCGTTATCAAGCTCTTTCTGATAGCGGTAATGAAACCCGCCGCTTAAGGCTGCGATCCAAATTTCTTGGATGGCAGGTTGTAAGTTGATTACTATTTTGCTGCGGTTTTCAAATTCCAGTGTCAATACCGAGCCAGTGCGGGCGTAATCAATGTCTACTCCGCTCTGCTCTATTGCCGTTTCTATTGCGCTGAGGGTAGCCTCAGCAAGATCTAAATATTCTTTATCAGTCATCAGGTTCTCTTAATTTGATTTCTGGATTTTTTTGGGACCCTGTATGCAAGCCCCTGTACCAAAAAGCGCAATAATAGCGGTGCTGTGTACCTTAGCGGGTCTTTTTTCAAGCGGATGTGGGCAGCGTGGGGCACTATACTTGCCTGTTATACCCGCTTTAGACTCTCGTCCTATTCCGTCTGAGCCTAAAGAGAGCCAAGTTGTGCCGCCAGGACTTAAAGCCGTTGAGGGGACGCTCTCGCCTGAACAGTCTCCCCTTGAGGCCTACTCCACCAGTACTCCTGGCGTAGATGTTATGGAGGCGCCCATTTTTTTTGAGACGCTCCCTACACGCGCTCCTGCCTCGGATTCATCTGCTCCTCCTGCTGCTTCCCCCTTATAAAGCACATTTTAAAAAACGCAAAATTCTATGTCCCACAATAAGGCCTTTCATTATCAAAACGACACACTCTATGTAGAAGGGGTGCCTGTTGAGCAGCTTGTAGAGCGTTTTGCTACTCCTTTGTATGTGTATTCTCGCGCTGCGCTTACTGCCGCCTATGAAGCCTATACAAAAGCATGCGCTGGCCGGCGTGCACAAATTTGTTATGCAGTAAAAGCCAATAGTAATTTAGCGGTCCTGAATGTATTCGCAAAATTGGGCGCCGGGTTTGATACAGTATCCGGTGGAGAGTTAGCCCGTGTGCAGGCTGCAGGTGGGCAAGCGAATAAAGTGGTCTTTTCAGGCGTAGGGAAATCAGCCAAAGAGATGCATAGAGCGCTTTTAGCAGGTGTTAAATGTTTTAACCTGGAATCTTTTGCTGAAATGCACGTATTAAATGAGGTGGCTGCTACCTTAGGCCGGCGTGCACCCATTTCAATACGTGTGAATCCGCATGTAGATGCACATACCCACCCTTATATTGCTACCGGCTTAAAAACCAGTAAATTTGGTATTCATTTTGAGCAAGCCTGCGAAGCATATGAAATAGCAGCCACGCTGCCTCACTTAGAAGTGGTAGGAATTGACTGCCATATAGGCTCTCAGCTCACCGCGATAACGCCTTATCTTCAAGCGCTTGATACCTTATTAGATTTAGTCGAACAGGTAGAAGCAAAAGGCATGCATATCGCACATATTGATGTGGGCGGGGGGCTAGGCATTCGCTATCAAGATGAAAATCCTCCTGAACCCGAGCATTTTGTACGTACGCTGCTCGATTATGTCGACGCGCGAGGGCATGGGCATCGAGAAATATTATTTGAGCCAGGGCGCTCTTTAGTCGGCCCAGCAGGCGTGATGCTTACGCGGGTTGAGTATTTAAAGCCTAGTGAAGAAAAGAATTTTGTCATTGTCGATGCGGCTATGAATGATCTGGCCCGGCCCGCGGTCTATCAGTCCTACCATGAAATTATCCCCGCCAGGCAAACGCCCAGCCCAGATGCGCAGCCTGCGCTGTATGACGTGGTAGGCCCTGTATGTGAGAGCGGAGACTGGTTGGCACGCGATCGTATATTAAGTGTAGTGCCCGGCGATATATTAGCCGTATGCGCAGCGGGGGCGTATGGCTTCGTGATGAGCTCTAATTACAATACGCGACCACGTGCGGCAGAAGTCATGGTGGATGGTAACCAGGCGCACCTAATTAGAGCGAGAGAAAATGTGGAAGATCTATTCGCTAATGAATATTGTCTGCCAGATAATCCCGTTTAGACCGTTCCTATTTAATGGTAGGTTGGGGGTGAGGTACGAACCCCAACATGCATACCACCGACCTATAATCATCGTTTTTAAATGCATATGCAGGTTTTAAAAGAACATCGGTCATCATGTTGGGGTTCGCGCCTCAACCAACCTACCGCCTCGTTATAAAAATACAAGTTGCTCCATAACCACTCCACAAAGCTTACAGTCGTAAAGCGGTAAAAACTATGCTTGTATATAAAATCCCTGAGTCTGTATTAGTGGTTATACATACCCAAGACTTACAGGTGCTATTGCTGGAACGGGCAGGCCCCGGGAATAAATGGCAGTCCGTGACAGGCTCTAAAGCACATCCACAAGAGTCACTAAAAGAAACAGCTTGCCGTGAAGTGCAGGAAGAAACAGGCTTGGTTATTGGGAGTGCAAATCTGCCTATGGATGCATTGCGTGACTGGCAGTGTCAGCTGAAATACGAGATATATCCTATGTGGCAGTATCGTTATGCACCTGGTGTATCGCATAACACAGAGCATTGGTTTGGACTCACTGTGCCCACTAACTTCTCCCCAACACTTTGTGCCGATGAGCATACCGCTTGGCAATGGTTACCTTGGCGTGAAGCGGCTACACGTTGTTTTTCGCCTTCTAACCATGACGCAATTTTGCAACTTCCTATGCAAATGGCCTCCACTTTTTAATTTCAGTTTTAATTTAACTTAATTGGTTGATATTTTGATTGAGTTTTGTTAAAGTTATCGAAATGAAAAAAGGGGAGGGGTATGTCTGCTGCAGCGTTTGATTTCAATATATTTGAACAGTATAAAAATCTTGAGAGATCAGGAATGGCTGAGCTTATTGCACATGCTGTGAAGGAAATAGGTCAAGATCGCGCATTTGATCAGCTTCGTCATGAAATAAAAGAAATCAAGCGTGAAATAAAAAGTGATATTAATAGCACGATCGAAAATTTCAAAACCGATATGATTAAATGGATGGTTAGCCTTTTTTTTACGCAAGTTAGCTTAACAATTGCTGTAATAGCTTGTATAAAAATATTTGGATAGTGTAGCCCTGCTATCCGTGCATAAAAAAAATAGGACCCGCATTAGGGTCCTATTTTTTTTATGCACTAAAATTAAGCAGCTACAAAATTATCGCTAGCAAAATCCCAATTCACAATATTCCAAAAGTTTTCCACAAATTTGGCGCGTGCATTGCGGTAGTCGATGTAATAAGCATGCTCCCAAACATCGAGAGTAAGCAATGCAGTGGTGCCTTGGCTTAAGGGCGTGGCTGCATTACTGGTTTGCACAATCTCTAATGCGCCATCAGCTTGCTTCACCAGCCATACCCATCCTGCACCAAAGAGGGTGAGTGAAGCTTTGGTCCAGGCTTCTTTAAATTGCTCATAGGACCCCCACTTCGCATTAAGAGCATGGGCTAGCGCACCAGTAGGCGCTTTACCGCCATTGGGGCTTAGGCTATTCCAGAAAAAAGTATGGTTCCAAATCTGGGCTGCATTATTAAAAATGGGGCCTGCAGGGGCTTTTTTAATAATGGCTTCCAGCGAGTCATTTTCAAAAGGAGTGCCAGCAATCAAGGTATTGAGCGTGGTCACATAGGTTTGATGATGCTTGCCATAGTGAAACTCTAGTGTTTCTTGAGACATATGTGGCTCAAGCGCATTTTTTTCATAAGGTAAGGGGGGGAGGGTGTGTGTCATTGTGTTCCTGAACGGTGAAGGCAAAAAAGAAGATTCAATACAGGCTCAGAACTAATCGCTTTAAGCGTCTGGTTGAAACTCAAGGGCAGCTGAATTAATACAATAACGTAAGCCTAAAGGAGCGGGGCCATCGGGAAATACATGCCCCAAATGGGCACTACAAGCACTACAACGCACTTCCGTACGTACCATGCCATGGGAGTGATCCGGATGCTCTGCTATTACCGTTTGGTTAATCGGCTGCTTAAAACTAGGCCAGCCGCACTGGCTTTGATACTTCGCACTCGAAGCAAAAAGGGGCGTTGCGCAACAGATGCAAAGATACTGGCCCACTGCCCAGTGATCCCAATACTTTCCCGTAAATGCCGACTCTGTGGCTTGGCATTGCGTAACCTGATAGGCCAGATCCGATAAAGGTTTAGAGGACATATGGATATACTCAGCGAAAAGTAAATTATAGCGGTTCTTTTATCTTTCTAAGGACCCTAGATTTAAGGATTACAGAAAGATTGGACATCCATCACTTCACTGATTCCGATTTTGGCTCGTCCAAGCGCTACATGCACCCGAATATGCTGTCCGGGGAAAAATGCATCGACTGAACGTATAGCCTGGCCAGTTTGCGGGTTAATTAATGCAGCATATCCACGCTCTAATGTATGTTGTGGATTGAGTAATTCCAAGCGCGCTGCCCTATTATTTAAGATCGCATGCTGTGTTTTACATACACGCGCGATGCTTATATGAAGTTGGCGAGTGAGGGGCTCCAGCAGGGCACGAGTATGTAAATAATTAGGACGGGCAGCGTGCAAACGCATCTGTAGCTTGGCAAGCTGATGCTGTCTACCTTGTGCCGTATGCGTAGTGATTTGCGTGAGCCGTCCAAAAAGATAACCGAGGTGTTTGCGCCTATGTTCAAGCTGCTGGCGAGGGCTCATAAGCCGCTGTGCTAAATAATCCATACGCAAAAAACGCTGTTCGATAAAGCGCATGCACGCTCTGTTGAGCTGCATATGCATGGCTTTGAGCGTACGCCTGAGCGTCAGACACTCAGCACCCGCATACTCGGCAGCAGCAGTTGGTGTAGGCGCACGTACATCCGCTACAAAATCGGCAATAGTGAAATCAGTTTCATGCCCTATGCCTGTAATAATAGGTAATGGGCAGGCCGCTATAGCATGAGCTAGTTTTTCATCATTAAAGGCCCATAAATCTTCAATCGAACCTCCTCCACGGCAAAGCAATAAAACATCTACTTCAGCGCGCGCTCCTGCGCACTTAATTTGCTCTACCAACTGAGCCGCAGCCTGTGCACCTTGCACAGGAGCGGGGTATAAGATAACGCGTATATGAGGAGAGCGCCGCGCCAGTGTGGTGAGTACGTCATGGAGTGCCGCAGCTTGCGGGGAAGTAATGATGCCGATTGTCTTGGGATGCAAGGGCAGGGGGCGTTTACGCTCTGCGCTAAAGAGCCCTGCCTCCTCCAAGGTACGTTTTAACCGTAAAAATGCTTCGTATAGACGCCCTAAACCAGTATGACGGATGCTATCTACAGTTAGCTGCAAATCCCCACGCGGTTCATAGAGCGTTGCAGTGGCACGCACTTCAATATGATCCCCTTCTTGCGGGATCTTCTCAACATATGCAGTACGCGAACGAAACATCACACAGCGAATCTGCGCGCCCGCATCCTTTAAAACAAAATACCAATGCCCACTCGAAGCCTGTGTGAAATTAGAAATTTCACCAGAAATCCATGCCTGCGTAAAAGTCTGCTCTAGCCAGGTGTGAATAGTGCGTGTCAATACGCTCACAGAAATCACGGCCTCTGCGCCAGAAGGCGCTGAATGTGTGTTCTGCTGAGCAGAAGGTAAAAACGTACGCTGCTTGGGGATATTCCAGGAAGAGGCCATGGTTTTTTGAATACCTATTTAAGGCAATCGAAGGAGTTAGGTATGAGTAGGATTACTTACTTTGGATATAGACCGTAGGATACAGATAAGGCGCTATAAAAAGCCAAATTTCAGATAATTCCCGTAGACATTTTTGAGGGACCGAACCATTACAAATAGGGGCTGTACACATAAGTAATGCAAGGAGTTTTCTGTGTGGCGAATCAGAAAAAGGTATGATATTCTTATCACCTCTAATAACAATAAGAGTTTTCTAGAGGCCAGTATATTGGTGCGATAGAAAACTATTCATACGAAAAAAATCATAAGAAAAGCATAGGAAGAAATATTGAAACCTATATGCATACAATATTGTGGTGATCTGAGTGCGTTAGCCGTGCTGCATGGTTACATTTTTGCCTCATATGAGGAAAGGAGTGCAGCATGCCAGGAGTAGGAAGTATTCGCTCTAATGCCAGTCAGAAAACCTATGATTCAGACTCGAGTCAGGGCTCTAGACTAAGTAAAGATAAGCTGTTGCAGGCCGATGAAAGCTACATCCATATTAGGACGCATGGGCCAGTAGTGCCTAAGATTGCGTTTACAAATGCATCCCCACTTTTTGGCGCACAAGACGAAAAATGGGTAGCTAACATCAAGCTTACCCAAAAATTTGTAGATGCCATGCTTGTGCATGATATGCCAAGCTTGCCTGAAAAATATGCTTGGCATAGCAAAGCAAACGCGATTTCTGCAGCGCAAACCGCTAAGAATGAAGAAGATATTCACCTAGGCAATGCTTTGGTTTTTAGAGCATTGACCATTATTGAGTTGCTGGATTCTTCATCTACTTTAGACGCAGAACTGCGCGGAGAAATTTATGCAAAATGGAATAAACTTATTTTAGATATTAAAGATTACAAGGATTCAGCGGGTACGCCATTAGATATTCCAAAATGCCAGTTGCTAATAGGTTTAGAGCTTTTAAATAAAAGCCTGAGTTATACCGTTGGATTTGCAATTAGTACTTGGGGTTGGGCACTGAGTGTAGGATTGCTAGTAGTGTCTAACATAATGGCTGTCACTACACCTTTTATTATCAGTACACTGGCTGCATTGCTAAAAGCAGGCACCTGGTTCTGGGCTGACCTGGCGAAAAAAGAAGAGCGTAATGCGCAAGAGATTCATGACGATATCTTTAATCCATTGATTCATTACCTGGAAACTATTATTGCCATGTTTCCTGCTGATGGAAGAGATAGCGAACAAAAAATGCTTCTTGTTGGGCAGGCAGAACAGAATAAAAAATTGGATTCACATACAGATGCTCTTAAACATGAACTCGCTAAAATCCAAACGGAAAATAAAGAGCTCAAAGATAAAATGGATCAAATTTTACATAAACCTGCTTTTAACAATGCACAGACAGACCTCACTACCATCCAAGTGGAAAATAAAGAACTCAGAGATAAGATGGATGAAATGAACGATTTGATTAAAAAATTGATACAGAACAAGTAGTTCATGCCTCTTATAACCATTCAAGTCAATGAAGCCCTTTTTTTTATTGACTAATTATCCGGGAAGATTATTAAAATGTCTAATGCTATTACTCCAACAAACACTCAACAGCTATTGCGTGGCCAGCCTATAGAGTCCAATAAAATAAAACTACCTGAAGAAAAACTTTTAGAAGTTGAAAAAGTAGAGGATGATATAAGCAAAATAGTTGCTGATATTCGAAAAGATCAACGGGAAATGCATGAAAATTTGGACAAAATGATACAGATGCTAAAGGACAAAATAGATCAAAATAAATCTGCGAGTAGCAACGCTTCCCAAGATTTGCTAGCGTAAGAGTATATTTTTATATGCAATAAAAATGATTCGCAGGTCGAGAGGCAAGCAACATTCTTTAATCGGGTAGGTTGGCGGGACGCAGAGAACCCCAACATGCACACACAAACTGATACCCATCGCTTTTGAGCTGCATATGCAGCTCAAAAGGATAGCGGTCATCATGTTGGGGTTTGTACCTCGCCACCAACCTACAATGGACGGTAGGTTGGTGGTGACGAAGGAACCCCAACATGCACACCACCAACTTATAATTATTGCTTTTACACAGAAAAGTGATTCAACAGCAATAACCCTGCTCCTGCCATAACAATCAATACAAAAAAGAGTGTGGTGAGTACGTTATGGAACGCCGCGGCTTGCGGAGAAGTAATGATGCCGATTATCTTGGGATGCAGGGGCAGGGCACGTTTACGCTCTGCGCTAAAGAGTTCTGCCTCCTCCAAGGTACGTTTTAACCGTAAAAATGCTTCGTATAGACGTGCTAACCCAGTATGACGGATGCTATCTACAGTTAGCTGCAAATCCCCACGTGGTTTAAAACAAAATACCAATGCCCGTTAGAAGCCTGTGTGAAATTAGAAATTTCACCAGAAATCCATGCCTGCGTAAAAGTTTGCTCTAGCCAGGTGTGAATAGTGCGTGTCAATACGCTCACAGAAATCACGGATCTAAGGCAATCGAAGGAGTTAGGTATAAGTAGGACTATTACTTACTTTGGACATAGGTCGTAAGATACAAATAAGGCGCTATAAAAAGCCAAATTTCAGAAAATTCCCGTAGACATTTTGATGGTCCAAACCATTACAAATAGGGGCCGTACAGATAAGTAATGTAAGGAATTTTCTGTGTGGCGAATCAGAAAAAGGTGTGATACTCTTGTTCTCTTCAATAATAATAAGAGTTTTCTAGGGGGGCAGTATATTGGTGCGCTAGAAAATTATTCATACAAAAAAAATTAAAAAAAAGCATAGGAAGAAATATTGAAACTTATATGCATAGAATATTTTGGTGATCTAAGTGCGTTAACCGTACTGCATGGTTACATTTTCTCCTCGTATGAGGAAAGGAGTGCAGCATGCCAGGAATAGGAAGTGTTGCAACGGATTCTCACTCTAATGTCAGTCGAAAAAGATGCGATTCAGTTTCGAGTCTGGGCTCTAGGCTGAGTAAAGATAGGCTGTTTCAGGCGGATGAAGGCTACGCCGATATTAGGACGCACGGGCCAGTGGTGCCTAAGATTGCGTTCACGAATGCCTCCCCACTTTTTGGCGCACAAGATGAAAAATGGGTAGTTAACGTCAAGCTTATCCAAAAATTTGTAGATGCCATGCTTGTGCATGATATGCCAAGCTTGCCTGAAAAATATGCTTGGCATAGCAAAGCAAACGCGATTTCTGCAGCGCAAACCGCTAAGAATGAAGAAGATATTCACCTAGGCAATGCTTTGGTTTTTAGAGCATTGACCATTATTGAGTTGCTGGATTCTTCATCTACTTTAGACGCAGAACTGCGCGGAGAAATTTATGCAAAATGGAATAAACTTATTTTAGATATTAAAGATTACAAGGATTCAGCGGGTACGCCATTAGATATTCCAAAATGCCAGTTGCTAATAGGTTTAGAGCTTTTAAATAAAAGCCTGAGTTATACCGTTGGATTTGCAATTAGTACTTGGGGTTGGGCACTGAGTGTAGGATTGCTAGTAGTGTCTAACATAATGGCTGTTACTACACCTTTTATTATCAGTACACTGGCTGCATTGCTAAAAGCAGGTACCTGGTTCTGGGCTGACCTGGTGAAAAAAGAAGAGCGTAATGCGCAAGAGATTCGCGATGACATCTTTAATCCATTGATTCATTACCTGGAAACTATTGTTGCCATGTTTCCTGCTGATGGAAGAGATAGCGAACAAAAGATGCTTCTTATTGGACAGGCAGAACAGAATAAAAAATTGGATTCACATGCATATGCTCTTAACAGTGCGCAGACAGAAATCATTAATGTTCTTGAAGCGAGAAATGACAAACTTGACGCTAAACTAGACAAAATGGAAAATTTGTTTGAGCAACTTATACGAAATGCAAATAGTAGCATCTCTTCTAACCATACAAGTCAATGAAAATATCCTTCTTTCATTGATTAATCATCCTGAGAAGATTGTAAAATGTCTAACATAATTACTTCACAAACTAGTCAACAGTTATTAAGTAGCCAGTCTATAGAGTTCAATAAAATAACGTCACCTGAAGAAAAGCTTTCAGAAGTTGAAGAAGTAGATAATGATATAAGAAAAATAGCTGACCGTATTCAAAAAGGTCAAGAGAGAATGAATAATAAATTGGACGAAATGATAAAGGTGCTAGAGGAAAAATTAAACCAAAATAAATCTGCGAATAACAGCTTCTCCCAAATCTGCTAGGGTAATAGCGTATTCTTAAATACAATAAAATTAATTCGTAGGTTGGTGGTGAGGTACGAACCCCAACATGCATACCAAAAACATATACCCATCGCTTTTGACCTGCGTATGCAGGTTTCAAAAGGATAGAGGTCATCATGTTGGGGTTCGTACCTCACCCCAACCTACAATGGACGGTAGGTTGGTGGTGACGAAGGAACCCCAATATGCACACCACCAACTTATAATTATTGCTTTTACACAGAAAAATGATTCAACAGCAATAATCCTGCCCCTGCCATAACAATCAATACAAAAAATATAGGAATCACAATAGGCAGAAAAATGCGCCACATTTTTGCCTGTGGCGGTTTAGGTTCTTGCGCTCCAGTTACGTGGAAAGCAACACCCACCGGCCCTGATTTTCTTCTGCTTTTCCTAAGAATAGTAGTTTTTTTACATACATTTCTAAGCAAAATTTTTTGTGTCGACATGACTTAAAATGTGGACCACTTCAGTATGTCCCCTAGCCTGCGCTAAATCCAGCGGCGTTTTTCCATCGCAATCTTCTATACTTAAAGAAGGTTGTGCACCAAGCTCAAGCAGAGTTTTAACGATTTCCTTGTTCCCATGTTTAGCAGCGAAGTGCAATGGAGTTCCATAAGTCATGGTACTGCTATCAGGAGTATTAATGAAAAGTCCGCTCTGTACCATAGCCGCGATAATAGTCTCTTGTTTTGTATAAATGGCTCCTTCTATTCCTAATTCAATATGCTCCTTCTCAATATATGATAAAGCTTTTAGGTCAACCGGTATCCCACAAACTAATCTAAGTATGACGCCATCAGAAAGGAGGTGTTGTTTATGAACAGGCTGCAATGCTACTCCTTCAAATTGTTCTCTTTTTAATAAATGCAGGCCCACCAAAATATCTGGCTCTTTTTTAGATTCGCTCAATGACTCAAGTAATTTTGCTACGCTGGGAATATGCACTCCTTTAGGGATATTAATTTCATTAGCTAGATGTTGACGTACTATGGCACGTAATTGATCTGAGGTATAAGAAATCCCGTCCTCTTCATGCATAAAGTTATATGCTTCAACTTTATTTTCGAATAATTCTAACCATGGTTTATAAATATCAGTACATTTATAATAAGCCAATTGGCAAGTCATGCTCAAAGAAATTATATCGTTATGTGGTAAATTTTGTACAATATTGCACATCAATTCGGGCGGTATTTTTAGCAGTTTACTTTCTTGTTTTAGCGCTTTTATAGATGGCTTTAAAGGTTCTGGGGCGGTATCTTTTTTAGGTGTATATGTTGCCAAGTAAGGGTTAATTGATAAATTTTCCATTGTTCATGAGCTCTATCATCTGAGTCTTTGTTAGCAAGCATTTTTTATAAAATGTTGTCAATATTTCACTGAATGCTTTTATTTTTTTAGTATTTTTGTATTTTAATGCCTGGAAAATTACAGGGGTATTATCGCTATCTTTTACTGCAGATGAAAAGTGACCGTATCCCACCCACTTATAATTATTACGGTTACACAGAAAAATGTTGCAGCAGCAATAACCCTGCCCCTGCCATAACAATCAATACAAAAAATATAGGAATCACAATAGGCAGAAAAATGCGCCACATTTTTGCTTGTGGCGGTTTAGATTCTTGGTTGGGTATTTTTTCGTGCATTATCTTCAAATAAATAGATTTTAAGCTTCCAAAGGCACTAAACGCTCCATCCCACCTAAATAAGGTTGCAGCGCTTTAGGAATAGTAAGGCTGCCATCTGCATTTTGGAAATTCTCAATTATCGCTACTAGAGTGCGGCCTACAGCAAGCCCTGAGCCATTTAATGTATGCACTTGCTCCGGTTTTCCTTGAGCATTGCGAAAACGCGCTTGCATACGGCGCGCCTGAAAGGCTTCGGTATTAGAGCACGATGAAATTTCACGATAGGTATTTTGCGACGCTAGCCATACTTCTAAATCATAGGTTTTTGTACTTGAAAACCCTGTATCTCCTGTACAGAGCAGCATTTTTCGATAAGGCAATTCAAGTTTTTGCAAAATAGTTTCAGCATGCCCGACCAGTTGCTCTAGTGCATCGTAAGAATCTTCAGGCTTTACGATCTGTACCAACTCTACTTTGTCAAACTGATGTTGACGGATCATGCCGCGCGTATCTCGACCATAACTGCCTGCCTCAGAACGAAAACACGGCGTATGTGCAACAAAACGAAGAGGCAGCGCATCTGCTTCCAATATGCTATCGCGCACTAAATTGGTAAGCGACACCTCTGCAGTTGGGATGAGATAGAGCGGCTCTATCTCTTTGCCCATTTTTTCTTCTATCGCTTCTGAATCAGTTATGCCACTGCGTGGAACTTTAAATAGATCTCCGGCAAATTTGGGTAATTGCCCAGTGCCTTGTAGCGCAGCAGCATTGACAAGATAGGGAGGACATACTTCGGTATAACCGTGCTCTAATGTATGAGTATCGAGCATAAACTGTGTAAGCGCGCGATGTAGGCGCGCTATAGGCCCGCGCAGCACAGAAAAACGTGCTCCACTTAACTTTGTCGCTGCCTCGAAATCCAACCCTAATGGCTGGCCTGCATCTACATGATCTTTAGGAGTAAAGCCTTCCTGCTCAAATGCGCGGGGCGTTCCCCAGCGCGAAACCTCAACGTTTTGCAGCTCATTTTGCCCAACCGGCACGCTAGGATGTACCACATTAGGTATTTCCAGTAGCCAGTTTGCAATATGAGTCTGTACAAGCTGTAGCTCTGCAGAAGCCGCACTAAGTGCCTGATTGATTTTTTGAACCTCTTCAACGCGTTGTGCTTTTTCCGTTGCAGCCGCTTCTGTTTTCTGCGCGCTGAGCTGGCCAATTTCTTTAGATAGGCTATTACGGCGAGCTTGCAAGCCCTCCGCTTGCATCTGGAGCGCTCGCCGCTGCTCTTCTAGCTCCATAAAAGCATGCACATTCAATACATAACCGCGCTTGGCTAACTGCTCCGCCACGCTATGGGGATCTTTACGAAGACTGTTTATATCAATCATTAGAAAAACGGAAAAAGTAAGAGGAAAAAAATAAGAGTGGCAAAAAGACGCATTCTGGCGCGAGGCGCACAGGCCCACATATAGCTATTTTATAGCCTGCACCGGGCCTTATTGTGAAGATACAAGAAATATTCTCGCGTATTTAGCAGTGTATAGCGTTTTTAATCAGGACTCTGATAGAATCGCGGATCTCCAAAAACGCTCTGGCACATGTACTTTTTTGTATGGGTGCTTTTTGTTTGCGTCAATCAGGAAAGGTGGCAGAGTGGTCGAATGCGCCAGACTCGAAATCTGGTATACGGTTCACCCGTATCGAGGGTTCAAATCCCTCCCTTTCCGCCCGCTTCTCCCAATCATCCGCAACACACCTCCTTCCAAATGAACCGAAAACCCTTATAGAATAAGGATTTTCCGGCATTTATCGCCTTTCATTCCCAATTGAAAACAACCCAACCCAATGCAAGCACACCGATACTTTGTAGGCATTTTTGTAGGCATCTTAAAAAAGAGGGTTTTAGGATGCCTACAAATAAGCTAACAGACGCTAAATGTAAGGCTGCCAAGCCTGGCAATAAAGACCGGAAAGAATTTGATGGTGGCGGTCTTTTTTTATGGATATCGCCTAAAGGTGGTAAAACTTGGCGTATGGCTATGGCTTATCGGTTTGAAGGCAAGCCTAAAACAGTTACGTTCGGGCCTTATACAGAGATATCTTTAGCGCAAGCGAGAGAGAAGCGAGAGGAAGTGAAAACTAAGTTGCGCGAGGATATCGACCCGATAGAATCGCGTAAAAAAGATGACAGCGACGCCTTAAAATTTAAAGAGGCATCGGATAAATATTGGGAAGGACGGAAAGACCTTTCAGAGTCCTATCTAAAGAATGCTACGAGTGCCCTTGAAACGCATTTATTTCCTCAATTAGGGGATAAACCCATTACAAATATTACCCGTGAAACTCTGATGGAACCGTTAAACGTTATGAATGCCAACGGGAAATATGTTTATGTGCGTAAGGTCAGAATGTAAGCGTCACACGTCTTCGAGTGGGCTATAGCAAATTGGCATGCAAAAGCAAATCCCGCGGCAGAGATAAAACTTAAAAAAGCATTTGGTAAAGCTAAGGTAAAAAATTTCGCTGCAGTGGAGCTTCACGAAGTACCCACATTAATGCAAAGAATAGCGCTAGAAAATCGAAATTTGCAAAATGAAAAAAACAGAGATCATTTAGTGCCATTATCCAGGCAGGCTTTAGAACTTCTGGAAATAATGCATGCGCGTAGTGGAGGGAGTGAACATTGGCCATGCCACCATTATGTAAATTACTCGCATACGCCATCGTCTCGCCAAGGCTCACCTTGCCATCCTTCAGCGCCTGGCGTGTGGCTAGCTTCCGCATACCACTTTGCTGTATATACGCGCCCATCTTTCTGAACCTTGTCGCCAGCCTTATAACTGCGAGGCTCCCATTCAGTAGATGCGCTACTCTTCAAAGTATTGTAACTAGAACTAACATTGCTGGTGCCTACCCTATTGCTTTCCATACCTAGCTCCTCAACAGATTAAATGTTCTACTTAGATTTACAAGACAACCTTTAACTCTCAGCAAATCTGTAAATATTTTTCACTTTTATCAGTTAAGAGCGAACTTGGCTATACAGTGTGTCACTGAAAAGAGTCAGTTATATAATTTGACAGAGCTAATACCGCTCCTATTGCTTTATCGGGGCGGTAGTTGGTCTCCAGATAGAGAGGTTAGCCAGTGTGCCGCTGTTTTTTGAATATGAAGCAAAGTGCGCTTCGCCAAGCCATTGGACTACCCGCCGGCATGACTCAAGACATGCGTTTCTATGCAAAATAATGCGGCTTTGATGCAAGCTTTTTATATAGACGTAATATCATGCAGAACGAAATAAGCAAGTAAGAAATAGGGTATGCACTTGTTCGATTTTTTTCTAAAAGAAGATAAAAATGCTAACCTTAGAAGCGTCTTATTGTAAGGCGCAAAGGTAGGCCTTTTATGGTTATTACTATAGACTCTGGTGTGATCGTCGAGCGCTTTTTTACGGACTATCACGGACACCTAAAAGGAAAGTTACCTTCAGCACAAGGGCTACTTTCTCAATCTCTCGCTAGCTTGAGAGAAAGTTACGCGCACCCCAATACAATGACCCTCTTAAAACGTTATTTTTGGGTCTCTGAACAGGGGAAACAGAAACAAGAAGAGTATTTTTTAGCAGTAGAAAATTTGCTTGATAGTTGCGTTAGTATTCTTGAGCGGCTCTCAGAATTTCATATCTCAATAGGAGAAAATATTGCTGGAAGTGAAGGAAGTAATTGGTTAACTGATGAGTTAAAGCAAATTATTTATCCTTATCTTGCTAGTGTTTTTCCGTTATTTAATACAGAGGTTCAGAACGAACAGGCGCTTGCTATTCCAGAGGATTTATTAGGAATACATGGCAATTTTTATCCTGATGGTTTCTTGCAGAAAGCAAAGGGACTACAAATTGAACTGCATACTAAGTCTAGCGATATAGCAGAGCATCTTAAAGCTATTTACTGCGCCTTATACGCCGTAGGAGTCACATTTCTAGGCATATGGGGGCAAGCTATTTCAGCGGGTGTTATTGTTGTATCTGGCCCATTAACTACTCTTCCTTTCGTTATTTCTGTTTCCCTCCTTTGTATCGGCGCAATCGTTAATGTTGCAGACATGCGGCATACCACAAAAACTAATGATAAGCGCACGCTTGATGAAGAAATTCTTATACCCCTTATTGAAAGTTTAGAAATTATGGCAAGCTTTTTTAACACTATCTTTAGCATTCAAAAAAATACTGACCAAATACCGCAAATGCGAAAAGATATGCAGGTTGGTGTCGAAGCACTCCATGAAATAAAGCAAGATGTTAAGGACTTAAAAGCCAATCAGCAGCGGCCAACTATCATTTTTAATCACACAACAGTCAGCAACAAAGTTGAATTAACTGAAGGGGCGATGAAGCAACTTTTAGATGCCTATAGTAAAGGGTTAATTTCCTTTAAGCAGCTACAGATTTTATCTGGTCAAACCTCATCAACTCCATTACAGCTTACAGAGGCACTATCAGGAGCGAATGAATCTGAATATCTCTCCCCTGCACCTAGGCAAAGAATAATTTCTAACGCTTCCGAGCTTTCCACTAGTTCAGAGGAAAACTCAAGCCCTCCCGACTCTAGAAGTAGCACACCGCCAACTTCCGCAGATGAAAGTGGGCCAGATACGCCTCCTTTATCTCAGGAGAGTGGAGTTTTAGATAGCTCTCCTTCTTCATCCAAAGGGAAAGAAAAAGTAATTGAGACTGTCAATGTAGAGGTGAGTGCTGAAGAACTTGTGCTTTTAGAAGAATTTAGAAACACCAAGCAACAAGAGATACAGGCACGTTTAGATGCGGCGTAAGCGCGAGATTTTCATGCCTGCCAATGAGGGGTTTCACGATTCTTCTGGCAGGCATTTTTTTGAGAAGGCTGTAACCCTCCGCTTTATTTGCAACAATCTTGTGCTGCATTCCACATTATTTTGGAATGGCTACTCCCCCAACGTCAGATAACGACGAAATCCCCTATAAATCACATATAAATTCCGCTTCATACCAGCAGTGATACCCTCATTGAGTCTATTAGTAGGAGAAGATAGACGTGACGTTAATTTATGGCTATGTGGCATTTTAGTCTTCTGATCGTTATCTGTAAGGCTTTGTTAATTTTAGTCCATGTAAGGGCATGCCCTAGATCCTAAAAAAATCTCCTTCAAACTTTATTAAATCCTTGTATTTTTTTATATGTTGTGACCACTTATAAAAAAATACAAGGTTCCCTCATTTCCCGCAAAAAATCCTTGAATAAATCAGCCTCTCCCTAAGGATGCAGCAAATGTTAACTCCAATTTTGAATAAAGCTATTCCAGCCTGTTTTAATGCACCAGGATCAGCGCAGCCATCATTTTTCTCGCTACCTTTAGAAATTCAGCAAGAGATAGGAGATCTACTGGATTTTTCAGGTCGCCAGGCATGGTTCGAAGCTCTGACAACGGTGACTCGAAATG
>JASSUD010000122.1:0-8019 GCA_031963225.1 Mycoavidus cysteinexigens | reverse complement strand
CCTACAATGAACGGTAGGTTGGTGGTGACGAAGGAACCCCAACATGCACACCACCAACGTGTAATCCTGCATATGCAGGTTTTAAAAAGCCTATGGTCATCATGTTGGGGTTCGTACTTCACCACCAACCTACATGAACGGTAGGTTGGCGGTGACGAAGGAACCCCAACATGCACCCCACCGACTTGTAATCCTGCATATGCAGGTTTTAAAACGCCTGCGGTCATCATGTTGGGGTTCGTACCTCACCACCAACCTACGTGCAATTTATCTCCGAGCGCTGGCTCGCTGAACGCCTATTTTACAGAGCACGCATGCCAGCATGAAAAATAAAGTCAAAAATGACCAGACAGCTAAAGAAAGGCCTAGCAGCGGAAAATCAGCGCTTTCGCAAGTGCTGATTGCTTTAAATGCAAAGGGTAGTCGGATGGCGGGCAAAAGATCATTCATAATGGGTTGTAGTGCATCAAAGCTGCAATGTAGCGAGGCAGCGTGTTCCTTCGCTATCCACCATTGCCGCCCTGCTGCAACCATGCCAGCGAGTGCCGTGATCAAAAACAGTATTTCAAAACTGATAACCAGTTTTCTGCGCAATCCAGTGTATCGTACAGATAAGCTGACCCAGCCAAACATAGCCCACAAGGCCAGAAGTAAATAAGCATACCGCTGCACAATGCACAGAGGGCAGGGCAGAACTTGCTTGGTATATTGCAAAATCAGCATACCTGCCAAAGAAAGCAAGCTTCCAATACAGAGGCTAGCAAATAGCCATCGCTGGGAGCGTATTGGTATATCTATCATTTTTAGCTGCTTTTGTGAGCAATGCTTCTAGCGGTATTCAGAATCTAGATGCATTAAAGTTCAGACTCTGCAATTTGAACTTTATAGATGAAAAGGTGAAATTGTAGCGTGTGCTTTTTCTTTTTTTAAAAAAGAGTATTTTTTGCGATGGAGGATACGCCCTAGGATGTCCTCCTACACCCATTTGATTACCTATTCATTTATGCATGCTCACGTTCACGGATCTCACAGCCCGAATGGCTCAAAGGCAGGTCATACCCACAACCACGTGCACAGCGTCGCACGCTCGCACCGCGCTTTTATGCTCGCTATTGGCTTAAATACGGCAATCATTGTGCTGCAGACCGTATATGGATGGCTCGCCCATTCCACCGCGCTATTAGCGGATGCAGGTCATAATTTATCCGACGTATTGGGGTTGGCCCTTGCATGGGGTGCAGTGTGGCTTAGCCAAAAAGAAAGCTCTAACCAATTTACATTCGGTTTTCGCAGCTCTTCCATCTTAGCTTCTCTGCTCAATGCGGTATTACTGCTGCTAGCCTCAGGAGCCATTATTTTAGAAGCCTTAAACCGTTTTAAGCATCCCGTACCTGTTGCTGGAGGCATCGTATTTTATGTAGCACTGCTAAGTATGTTTATTAACGGAGGATCAGCATGGCTTTTCTTAAAAGGCAGCCAACAAGACCTCAACATACGCAGTGCTTTCTTACATCTACTGGGAGACGCCGCCGTCTCCGCAGCAGTAGCAATAAGCGGCTTGCTAGTAATGTGGACTGGATGGCACTGGCTAGATCCTGCCACTTCTATATTGGTAGTAGCCGTAATTATTTATGCAACCTGGGGGCTATTACGTGATGCATTGCGCCTGGCCTTACACGCAGTGCCCGCAAATGTGAATGCAAAAAAAGTAGAAGCCTACCTCGCCCAACTTCCTGGCGTGCAGGCGGTGCACCACCTACATATCTGGGGCCTCTCCACGATGGATAACTCCCTAACGGCCCATTTAGTCATGCCAGCTGGCCACCCAGGCGATGCCTTTTTAGAAACAGTTACCCACACCTTAGCGCACCATCACGCCATACATCACGCTACCCTACAAATCGATCTAGGCACTTCAGAATATAGCTGCTCCCTTAACAATAAAACTTCTGTATGAACAAGCTTTACAAACCGCGCGCATCTCTTTAGAATCGCGCCTTCTTCAGGGGGGTATAGCTCAGCTGGGAGAGCGCTTGCATGGCATGCAAGAGGTCAGCGGTTCGATCCCGCTTACCTCCACCATTATTAGGTTCTGATAGTTCCCAGGAACCACAAAAAACCCGCACGGTTATTGGCTGTGCGGGTTTTTTGCTATGGAGGTTAATCGAGGAGATTCGTTGACTGTAACGAATTTTGTTGGTCACTTTTCTATCCGTAGAAGGAGTTGCCAACAAAGGGGGAGTGGCGGAATGTAGGAGATCAGCCTGTTAAAAATATTTTTCCAATTTTCCAGAGCGCTTCACATCCATCGCGGTATTCACGTGCGTGCATTTAAAAAAATGTAGCAAGAAAAGCAGAAACCATCCAGAAAAGCTTTTCTGCTACTCAGGCTTGTCCAATGAGGGCTGCCGGAGCCTCTTGTGCGCGGGAAGAAGCTTGGTCGGGTGAGGGACTCTTTTCTCGAGATAAACTTTTGAGAGCTCTGCTGAGTTCCTCTTCTGAAAAAGAATTTATTCGTTTTTCAAGTTCCGCTATCAACGCTATATTGGAGGCATTATTTAACGCTGGTTGTGTAAAAACATCTAGAAGCTTTTGAGTTTGAGCTTCTGCAATCTTTCTGGTTTCTATTATCTGAGCCTGCTGATACTGTTGCAAAGCCTGTAACTGGGCCTGACGGGCCTGCTGACTTTCTCTTCGTAATTCAAGAACGTTCATATCTTCCTCCATTACTTTTAAGGCATTAGCTGTATCTACATGCAGCTTTTCAAATTTTGTAAGATATATATTTTTGTTGTTTTCCGGAAGCGTTTTTTTCTCTATCCAGGCTTGAATGCACAGACAAGCAAGCGCTGCCAAAGCACCAGGAACCATCGTGAATACAGGAAGAATGCCGATCATCACGAGCACCGTTACTACGAGGGCCGTTAGCGTACTAATTGCTTCCAGAAAATAATTAGAATATTTAAACAGCGCAGACTGCGGCGGTGGGAGGTTGTGAGTTACAAGCAGATGTTGCGCGTGAAGCTGTTGTTTTGCCACGTGTAATTTTGTGAATGCATCCTCACTATACAAATTTTCCCCTAATTCCTGAATCGCTTCCTGCACTGCTGGAAATAGGCTATTTTTAAATTTCAGGATTTCGTCAAAAATATAAAAACCAGCATCTGGCCTTTTAGGAGTCAATCCTTCTTGCACAGTAAGGTTATTCACCCCAACGGCTTTCTCTGCCTTCACCTCCTTCCCTTTAATGGCCTGGAGATGGATATCTTTCTCCAGCGCTTCGTAGAGCTTTTGGGCAGCTTTTTCAACCAGATTAACGCTATGAATCAAGTCGTTATGGATCTTGACATAGGTCTCCGTAGGCTTTTCTATTGAGCCTGCTACATGCACATCGCCATGTTCTACGATTTGCAATGCTCCACCTGACGCGCTTTCAACTTCTAGCTCTTCAGACAAAAGGGGTTCGAGCTGGAGAAAGCCTTCGCCTTTTCCATTAAACAGGTCAGAACGCATGAAGACTGCACTATCTATACTGTCACTGCGCTGTGATCTTGGGAAAAATTCAACAGGACTTTGAGTGCCTGGTACGGCTGCGGAGATGAATCCCATGAGAATTCCCCTATCAGGTAGGTGTTTCTAGAAATTTAAACCAATTTCATGAGATTTCTTCTAGATTATTTACCTTATTCGGTGGCTGAACTGATTAATAAAGGGCAAACCCATAAAGCAGGCTTTTTGGGAAGCTGTGGCCAGTCAACGTATGGCAGGCAGGCTGCCGAAAATGGCATAAATAGCTTTGAAAATTACCGCTTGTTACGCCTGATTATTCTCAACTTGCAAAACCGGTGCCACCTCCTCATTTTGCATATCCGGCTGCCCGACTTCATCTCTTGTGCTTAGGCAAGGAGCGAAAAGAATGCCCGCAGTCTGCTGGGCGTTTTGAACTGCTTGCCTGAATTTGGTTTCCTTGTCTGGATTCCTAAAGGGAACCGTCTGCAGACCTTCAGCGGTATAAAAATACAGGGCGCCGTCCTGTATATAGAAAGGCGCACTCTGATCAAAGCGTTGTTTAAGTAAGTATTCTTTATAGATCCCTTCTATCTCCTGCTTATTAAGCGCTGGCAACAAGCGATAGAGCGTTGAGCGGTGTTTGCCTAACGCATCAGCAGCGCTGCGCCTCACGTACTCGTCCTTGTCTTTCAGCAGCGCGATCAAGGCCAGCAGGGTCGACTCCGGTAACGAAGACCGCTTTCCTAATGCATAAGCAGCGCTGCCTCTCACGTCCCTGTCCTCGTCCTTCAGCAGCGCGATCAAGGCCAGCAGGGCCGACTCCGGTAACGGAGACTGCTGGCCTAACGCATAAGCAGCGCTGCCCCTCACGTCCCTGTCCTCGTCCTTCAGCAGCGCGATCAAGGCCAGCAAGGCCGACTCCGGTAACGGAGACTGCTTCCCTAATGCATAAGCAGCGCTGCTCCTCACGTCCTTGTTCTCATCCTTTGCCAGCACGATCAAGGCCAGCAGGGCCGACTCCGGTAACGAAGACTGCTGGCCTAACGCATCAACAGCGCTGCGCCTCACGCCCTCGTTCTCATCCTTTAGCAGCGTGATCAAGGCCAGCAGGGTCGGCTCCGGTAACGAAGACTGCTGGACTAACGCATCAGCAGCGCTCCGCTTCACGTCACTGTTCCCATCTTTCAGCAGCGCGATCAAGGCCAGCAGTGCCGACTCCGGTAACGACGACCGTGTCCATAACGCATCAGCAGCGCTGCGCCTCACGTCCTCGTCCTTGTCCTTCGTCAGCTCGATCAATGCCAGCAGGGCCGACTCCTGTAACGAAGAATGCGTCTCTAACGCATCAACAGCGCTGCTACTCATGTCCTCATCCTTCGTCAGCGGGATCAAGGCCAGCAGGGCCGACTCCGATAACGAAGACTGCTGGCCTAACGCTTCAGCAGCGCGGCGCCTCACGTCCTCGTCCGCGTCCTTCACCAGCGCGATCAATGTCAGCAGGGCCGACTCCGGTAACGAAGAATGCTTCCCTAACGCACCAGCAGCGCAGCTCCCCACTTCCCAGCTCTCGTCCCTCGTCAGTGCGAACAAGGCCAGCAGGGCCGGCTCCGGTAATGGAGACTGCTGGCCTAACGCAACAGCAGCGCGGCTCCTCACGGTCTTGTTCTTGTCCTTCGCCAGCGCGATCAAGGTCTGCAGCGCCGACTCCGGTAACAGAGACTGCTGGCCTAACGCCTCAGCAGCGTGGCTCCTCACGTACCAGTCCTCGTCCTTTGCCAGCGCGATCAAGGTCAGCAGGGCCACCTCAGGTAACGGAGACTGCTTCCCTAACGCATCAGCAGCGCGGCGCCTCACGCCCATGTCCTCATCCTTCGCCAGCGCGATCAAGGCCAGTAGGGCCGACTCCGGGAACAGAGACTGCTTGCCTAACACATCAACAGCGCTGCGCCTCACGTCCTCTTTCTCGTCCTCGTCCTTCGCCAGCGCGATCAAGGCCAGCAGGGCCACCTCAGGTAACGGAGACTGCTGACCTAACACATCAGCAGCGCAGCGCCTCACGTACCAGCCTTTGCCCTTCGCCAGTGTAATCAGGGCCAGTACGGCCGACTCCGGTAACGGAGACTGCTTGCCTAACACATCAACAGCGCTGCTACTCGCGTACCCGTCCGTCAGCAGCGCGATCAGGGCCAGCAGGGCCCACTCCGGTAACGAAGAATACTTCCCTAATGCATCAGCAGTGTTGTATCTCACATATTCGTTCTCGTCCTTCGCCAGCGCGATCAAGGCCGGTAGGGCCGACTCCGGTAACGGAGACTGCTGGCCTAATGCGTAAGCAGCGCGGCGCCTCACGTACCAGCCTTTGTCCTTCGCCAGTGTAATCAAGGCCAGCAGGGCCGACTCCGATAAAGCAGATCGATGTCCAAATGCTGTTGCAACTGCTCCTTTTGCTTGCTCTGATGTCGCCTTCTGAAGGCACTGGAGCAACAAGTGCTCGGGAAACGTAGGCTGATACGCTAGTGTGGATTCGTATCTCTTGTCGATTTCCAATTGCAGCCATTGCGCCAAACCTTGCTCCAACTGGTCTCGGATTTCAGGCGGCAGCCCAATGCCAGTCGCACGGGACGCTTCATGCAGGCAGCTTATGATAAGGCGCTGATGATGCGCACCAAACAAATCACGCGGTTCGGCTTCGAGCAAAATAAAGAACCGATTCAGGGCTTCTCCGCGCAACAGTCCTGCTACAAACCACCACAGAATCTCATAGCGCGGGTTGTATTTGTGTTGACAAACAAATGCTTCGGGTGTCGCTTTCATCCACTTCTTGGTGTCGGTAGACAGCAGGGTGATCTCGCGCCCCGCTTCCCAATGCTGAACAAAATGCTTAGCCGCAAAGAACTCCTGAAACGTCAAATGCATGAAGTGGTAGCTGCGTTGGCTCTCCTGGGCATCATCGGTATGCAGGAACGAGAGTTTTTTGAGATTGGCTTCCAGCGTAAAGGGGAGATGTACTCCTTGTTCCTCAAGCTGCTCAATGAGCACATGTAGGTCTCGCTGATTGAATTCAATTTGATTACGCTGCAATCCCTGAAAAGCTAAGGTACTCAGAAAATGGTGCTCGGCTTGCACCAATCTCTCGATACGGGATGGGCTTAGCGCATTAACATGGCTTTCGGTTAACAACTCTCCCCCTTCCCGTTTACCCAAACGCAACATATCCTTGCACCATAATTTGTTCATCATGGCTTGATATAAAGCGGTAACGGTCATCGCGCCTGGTGACTCTTTTTGCATACGCTTGATTTCATCCCAGCTGTAACAGAGCGCGTCTAACTGAATGGGTACATTGACCAGTCCTTGGATGAAGGTGTTGGTTTGGATGAAGTGCTTGATCTCCTGAGCGTCTGAAGCCGTCATCATGTCCCGATTGTCGAGATAGGCAGTGACGTTTTCCGGGCTAAAGCCCACCGTCTCCAATTCCAAATCCATTGCTTGGGCCTGCTTTAACTCTACATAAGGCCGGGAGGTAATTAGCACCGCAGGCTGATTGAGCAATTGTGTGAGAAACTCGGACATCGGTTCGTGCTCTGCCCATTCCTGGGCTACCTCATCCCAGCCATCGAGCACAAAGAGGGCTTTAGCTTGAGCGGGCCCGCTGATATGCGCTTCGAGTGCCTTTGCTAAAGCCTGACCGTTGGGGTGACTCTGAAAATAGGTTTCATGAAACAAGGTGGCCAGATCACAGCTTGATTTGCCCTTGAGCGTGCGCAGCGGAATCCAGAATAACCAATCAAAGCGATCCCGCCATTGTCCTTTTTGGGTGTACTCGTAGACGATCTTTTTGGATAAGGTCGTTTTGCCCACCCCCGCCCGGCCTCGAATCAGAATCCGTTGTGGGGCCGTGGTCTTGCCATTGCTTAATGCTCGGGGATCAAACAACTTCTCGAGTGGCACTAATTTCTGTGGGTTAGAATCAATCGCTTCGAAACTCGGTAAGCGATGAAAGTGGTTTTGCGCGGTTTCTTCCTCTTTAGACGGGCTCTCTTCCCCTTCTTTCGGCTTCTCATCTTCCTTGCGCACTTTCTGGTGTTCCACGATCGCCAGATTGATATAACAGTGCTTCATCGATAGCGGCGGACCGGATAGCCGCTGAATCGCTAGACGGTCAAGAGAGGCATAACGGGTTAAGGCTGTTCGCAGTTCATGCGCGTCTACCTGCGCTCGCAGCGTTTGCAGCGTGGTCTGGACATTCTGGGAGATTTGCCCCCACACGCGCACATATTCTGCCGCCTTAGGCGCCGATGCTTCGCTGTTTAAGCGCTTAATCAAGTCGCTATACGCAGTCCAAAATGTGCGCAGCAGCGCTTCTGCACTATGTTGCGCCAGCAACCGCTCTAACAACTTAAAGAAAACTAGATGGCGGCCCTGCTGCTGGTACACAGCCTGCCCACTCGCCTGCTGCGAGGCAAAGCGGGGCATATCTTCAATGCGCACCGTCGTTGCTTTAACAAA
>JASSUD010000121.1:0-8133 GCA_031963225.1 Mycoavidus cysteinexigens | reverse complement strand
CGATTGAATGGGTACTTGGTCTCTGAGAACAATAAAAAGATTGAAAATTTGTAATTTTCGCAGAAGATCCATGTAAATCACTATCACCAGTTTATTGCGCAATTTCCAATTTTTGCAAAAGTGATTCAATGACCTGTTCAGAATGAATGATGAGCTATTTTCATGTCACCATCAGTTTTCTAACTGTGGCTAGACTATGACATGAAGTTTAGCATATTATGGTTTGGAGCTGGAGACCATGATTCATGATGTGAGGAAGAAATGGAAATGAATGTCAAAATTCAACATTCAATGGATCACTAATGTTGAGTACTGTAGATCTATGATGCTGAGTTTTTTTGCTGCCCTTGGAGTCTACAAGAATGACATGGGGGTCTTCGATCAGCATCGCTTCGTGTTGTTGAAGGATGTTATCTTGTCTTGCAGTATTTGCATCAGACTCGATATCTAAAAGAACATGATAGATCCATCCTATCGTTCTGTACCAACAGCCAGCGCATTTCACTTTGCATGCACCAAGAAACCCCGCCAGCAAGCTACCCTCAACATTCTTGCCAGTCTAACCACGCCTGTGATATGATATTGAACGAAAGAAGATACAGTGAGAAAGAGACATGAGTCCACACACCACAGGTCTCTACTTTTTATTGATTGTACACGATGACGAGAAATAATGACTATGAATGGAAATTAGAAAGCGTGAGTTGGCCGATATGTGTCAACACCTAGCATCTTCATTGGTAATACCCAGTACCTCTGCAATCAAAACTCTTGTCGATAATGTAGCTCTGTTCACTGCGAAGATCTAACCAAGAATGTACCTCCTCCCTCCACTGAGACCTAACCGAGATTGTATTTCTTCCCAATATCCGTCCAATCTACTGTCATGCAGTATAAGAGCAGGTATCGCCCATCAGCCAAGGTCGGGACAGTTATCTCGTCATACCTAAAAACCTATAGGTGGGCTCATTTGTTCCACTTCTTACTTTGCACTACATTTACTTCCAAATAGTCGTCTGATCCACCTTCCTATCCAAAGATGCAACCAAGCTTGGTGTAGTTATCCGACCATCGGTCAAGTTCGGAACAGTTATCCCATCATAGCCAAAAAAAAATATAGATGCGTTCTATTGCTCCATTTCTTGCCACGATTAATGCTGTTCAGGCGCAAAATAGAGTTCAACCGTTAGGCAGAGAGCACACATTAGAGTTGGGCTGTTGGGTACGTTGGGCTGTTGGGTACGTTGGGGCTACACTTGGTATCCCTTCGTCTGTCACAAAATTTCATGCCCTGTGTTGCATATCGGCCAGTCTATCGCTATTTATTTCCTATCGCAATAGTTATTTCCAGTCATCAAGTAGAACTAATAAAATATCGAGACATGTGGTGTGTGGACCGACGTCTCTTTATCACCTTATTCTCTTGTAACCTCGTTCATAACAGACACTGGTGCATCCAATTCTTTTGCGGACTCCTCATGACCCCTCATATGCTAATTGAACAAAAAACATTACATTTATGGGCTCCAATGTAACCGGGGCATCAGCATGGTACACCTTTTTTTTTCATCCTTCATATGTGCTATTTGTAATGAACACGGGAGTGTTTATTTCGAAGTCAGGGTAGAAGGGTAGTGCCGGGTTAAGGGAGGATCTGGGTGAAGTCGTGATGATTATTGTTGTTTATGCTTCCTTCCCAACAGCCCAACTCCATTGCGTACCATATACTCAACAGTCCGACTTTCGTACTTGAGCCCAAGTACTCCTCTCAACAGTTCCCAACTCCATTGCGTACCATATACTCAACAGTCCGACTTTCGTACTTGAGCACAATCACTCCTCTCAACAGTTCCCAACTCCATTGCGTACCATATATTCAACAGTCCGACTTTCGTACTTGAGCACAATCACTCCTCTCAGCAGTTGTGAGATATCGACCATGCATATGAAATGAGCAAACTTTTGGCGGAGAAAACTTGATTCTCTATCGCATTGCCTCACGCACACATATATATAGCCCATACCTCTCCAAATATTTTGATCCTTACCTAGTAAATTGAGTACTTCGTCTGCATTGTGAATATTATCTCCTGTCTCCTGTTCCTTCCTTGCAACATTTCAATCCTCTACACCCCAAACTACCCCTGTCCCACCTACATTCTCGACATTACTCTTACACAGCGTCCTGCACCAACACATCCAGACTTGCAACAGCACTCGCACTTACAACGCTCACATCAACTACCGCAAAAACCATCGCAGTAACCGCCACACAGTCGATCTCACTCACAGAACTCTCGCCAGACCACCACAGACCCTATCAAGAACGTTTACAGGAGCGCCCACATATCTTGACCAGATCAGATTCTTGTAAGTCTATCATTTCTTTGCAATTATTAGATACCAAGGGGTATATATTAGTAATATCTGACAATCTATTCTACTCTTTCATGTAGAAGCTTTCATCCACACCGTCACGATGTTCAAGCCGATCGCTCTACTGTTGTCGCTCTCGGTAGCTGCCAACGCGTTCAACTACAAATGTTATCGCGGCGGAGCTGATGCCTATGTTAGCGAAGGGATACTTAAATATCACCGCGATCAGATCATACCACTGGGAGTCAACTTGTTCTCAGATATGAAAGACGACAAGGACGAAGAAAGCCACTCCGTTTACGCAAGCTCAAGGACCGACTTCGACGTTATCACCATCTACATGGAGACCATTATGGTCATCGACGACTATGCCAAAGGAGTTGGCAGTAAAGATATGTTAACAGTCATCGACGAGTTCAAGAAATTGGCAGGCGCTTCTGATGTGGTGAACGACGAACTTACTTGCCGAGTATTCGACGTTCGTGGATGCATGGTGGGCGCCATTAAATATGAGACTTACAAGGGAGGCTTGATTGGCAATCCAAGGAACGTCGTCTCCCATGGAAGAACAAATAATGTCACCTACGGATTCCAGTCCGTCAAGAACTACAAGCCTCCTACTTCCATTCGCCTTCCTCCGCAGAATGGAACCCCATTGTGCAAACGAGATGATCCCAAACATTACTTGTGGCGTTGCAGGGCACCTCATAGCATGATTACTGGTGATATTTTACGCCAGGGTAGGTCTTTGCGAACTCCTACAGGCAATACTCTCACCATGCAGAAGGATGGCAACTTGTGTGCAGCTGGTCCCGACGGCAAAAAGTATTGGTGCTTCAGGAATAGTGTTGCGCCCATCCCAGGACCATACGAGATGCATGTAGAAAGGGACGGAAATACTTGCTTCTATGGTAAAGGTGGCAAGAGTTACGGTTGTGGTAACAAATTGGCTCCCAATTCCGAGTATGGATATCGGCTCTCAATCCAGAACGACGGCAACATCGTTGCTTACGACCGCGACAATAAGGCCGTCTTCGCCACTGGTACCGTTATATTCCCGAAGAATACCGGCCCGAACGTATGCCGCGACATATAAGTACTAAAGATGCGTAGTTTTTTATCCGACGGGTCTTCCCCGTGCACTCTTTAAAAAAGTTTACTCGTAATTAACTCCCAATCTGCGAACGATTTCTTGGGGTGACATCGTACCCGAGATTGGCAAATTCTTCGCGGAAGATGTTGATGTTGGGTACTTTCTTGCCGCCATGGTGCTCATTAATCCACCGTTTCATCTCGCTGTGGAGAGACTTGGCGTTGATTTCACCTTCCTCTTCCTCATTGCAACATTCACGAACAAATCGGAAGGAAAAATTGTTTTCCTCGATGTAGTCATCGGTTGCTTTGCGTACCCTCTTGGGAACATACAATGGCTCATCATCCATCTCTTTATGCTCTTCAACCATCATGTGAAAGAAAATCTCCGCGTACTTGCCAATCTTCCTTGCCACTATTGCATCCATCAAGTGGTCGAACTTTTTCAACGTGCCTTTCTCTTTTCGTCGATGATAATCCTCCTTGGTGCGAAAAGTATTCTCAAATGGAACAACGGTGAGACGATTGGTAAAGGTGATTTCGATGTTGGGGATCTTAATGGCAGTATTACACACGATGATCAGCTTGAACTTAGGGGTGAAGGTATGGTTGCCTTTGTAGAGTGCGCGTGCAGTAATAGCGTCGTTGCCACTCAGCTCCTTGATCATGCCAATCTTGATGGTTTCGTTGGGGTTGGGCTCTTGAAGAAATACCGCCAACTTACCTTCCAATGGGGACAATTGTAGACTCGCATTTTCAGCACAACCTCTTTTGCCGGTCACCAAAGAAGTTGCAGCTGCCGTGGAATGATCACCAAGTGCGGTTGCCAACAATTTTTCCATCGTCGACTTTGCATTGTTGCCTTTACCCCACCAAACGTGATGTACTTTTCTTTGTTACGTTCTTCCAACAACGATACACATGATTGGATGAAAAGCTTTGCATACCCGTTTGTTGGGAAAGATTGTACAAAGAATTTCCTCCAACTCTTCTAGCAAGTGTTCATCGTCTTCATGCAAATAGTTGACGCTAGTTGTCATCAAGTCGAGTCCATTCGCAATGTAGCACGCAACTTTCTCTTTTCCAAATCATACACCCCATTTTCCATGCCATCAAGATGGGTTTGGGAGTTGAGTTTGCCTTGAAATATATTGTTGGCGAGGTGGTAGATAAGATCGCGTTGAATGCGTTCTCGAGACGCAACAGATGCCATATAGCACACAACATCATCGGCCATTACGTTCCATTCATCTTCACCATTTAACGACAACGAATGGAGAAAGTCGATGAAGGAAGTACTCATCTCTTGCCAAATTTCGGCTGAAGAGATCTCCACTCATCTCGTATCATCGAACATCCACAGCAGGGTGTGTGTCTGTGTCTTCAAACTGCATGGGAGTTCATGTGCTGTGGGTTGGTGAGTGTTCTTGCACGAAGGTTGTTCAAATGAGTCTTGCCATTATGGTATCTTGATTGAATGATTTTTGGTGTGGGTAGTTGGAAGGTGCGACTCCTTTATACGTGGTGCAAGGCCCTCTATTTCGCAGTGGCTATGTAACAGCAGTGACAAAGATAGATAAATAACAAGGCAAGGATAAGGGAGTAGTGCAAGGACATGGGGTAGAACAGGGACAAGGACATACACCAGAGCAAGGGCAAGGAAAAGGAACGAGGCGAGGACAAAGACAGGAATCAGGGTAGCGACAAGATAGTGCCATAGTAAAGGATAGTGTATTTGTTAAGGTTGATGCGCTCCCATGACACTACACGTGTTTACCCTTATAAAAGTTGCCGACAGGTGTTTTTCGTTGTCTAGATAGTGCATAAGCTCCTAGGCAAAAAGTCATCCAGACACTGCATCAAGAGCACGTTGGTATCATTAGACTTTTCGGAAATTAAAGTGTCTAGCCCAGATCGTGGCTGTCTTGAATTTGGGGATGTAGTCTGCCAACCCATAGACCAAGCGAATTGGCAAGTAAGGGTCGTCGTAGGCCAGAATGATCTAGCATGGTGGATCGATGCGTTTGTGGAGACCTATTTCGTCTATAAATTTGACACTGGTGTTCTTGCTGTAGTTGAGGGGGCCTCGAAACCCAGAGTGTTTGTACTCCCTGATCACATACTTGCGATCTAGCTCGCAAAATTTAACCATGGCAATGATTAGATGCCCTGGTACCAATGAAAGACATATTTGGCGTTCCATCTTTGCAAACAGTCTCTTTTGGTACCTCATCATTCATGCTGCCAAACTTGGTTTGAACGGTGCGATAAATCTCATCAGTCAGTAGCGATGAAAATGATGCCATGTAGTGGAAGCATTAACATGGTGGGCTAGGACTATTCACATATTATAGATATAATCGAGGCCTTACTTACCGTCGCATCCATGCCAGCTATGGAAGTACGGTTTGCGTACCTCAACTGGTACTCGAGTTTGGGGTGTACTTGGATAAGTTCAGAAGGTGAGGTGGGGTGCGAGTGTTAACTGAAGGTCACTTGATTGGCAAGGAAAAGATCAGGCTTGCTGCTTGTGCATCAGATTCGGACATAACCTGTACCTTCTAAGTCTGAAACATTTTCTGGGGTGGTATGTATGGGATGCAGATACTTTTTTTTTTGTTTGAGGACAGCGCTCATTCAAGTGGCATGCTGTGTTAGCTGACATATTCTAAGACTAGAAGAGCAGCTAGCTAGTCCTTCTGCTCAATGCCTTCGATCTCTTTTCGTCCTTCAATTTATTTCAAAAAAGCACATCAATTAATCAAAACTGCCGCCATGGAGTAATAGAATTTAGCACCATTTATTGTATCGAGCCTGAAATGGATTTGCGCCGAGGGTTAGAACGCGCGTGCGATCGTGCGAGCTTCTTCGATTGCTCTACTTCGGTCGACCTTTCCGTCGGGGCCAAACAAGGTACGCTCGACTACAATGCCAACGACGTCTTCCACGCCCACGAACTTGAGCCAGGTTTCCATATAGGGGCGCTGAAGGTCGAACTCGCTGGCCGGCGTAAACGAACCCGGCGACATGTAGCTGAGTCCGCGTGCGTAGACGACTGCCGCCTTTTTCCCATGCAACATGCCGGCAAACCCTGTACTATCGAACGTGAAAAGCACGTCCTTCTGTGAGATCACGTCGATCAGATGCTTAAGCTTGTACGGAATGCTGAAATTCCATAGCGGCACGCCGAACAGGAACTTGTCCGCCTCGTGGAATGGCGCTGCGAGCTCTTTGATGCCCTGCCATGCCGCCGCCTGTGCCGGCGTCAAAGCCTCTCCGTTCAGTCCAGCGTACTTCGCGGCCAGGGCGTCTTCATCGAATTCGGGCATTGCCAGGTCCCATATGTCAAGCTTCTGTATCACATGGTCGGGATGCTCCTGCTGGTACACATCGAGAAATGCATTGCACACTTCGATGGACGCCGAGTACCCCTTGTTGGGTGAGCATTCAATATAAAGCACGCGTGTCTTGGATCCAGTTTGATTAACGGGTGCCATTCTTGTAAAACGGAAGAAGATCGTAAAGGGTCGTGAGAATATCGTCAATGGCGCCGTTGAAATGGTGTGTGAGGTGTGCTGTGAGAGTGTAAGAGAACGGGGGAGGGGGGAGCAGGAGAGTAAAGAGGACAGGAAGAAGAAAAGCAAACTCAGAAAGACAGAAAAAAAGTTACAGATGGTGCGGGGATGCATGGGTGAGGGTGGCTTGCGGATATGGCGGGCGTCGGAAACATCCAACCAATGAGAGATTTCTTTGGGCTCAGAATTCTCAAGACACCTCTCGGAATAGGTTGCCGAAGGGACATAAGACGCTGAGCAGTGGGCTGAACTGATTGCTGTGCGACATTGGCATCCTCCTACACTTCATCAGCTCATGCGCCCCCGCAGTAATTTAATTATTTAGATGTGAGTACACATGGAACAAGGATGACAACAGTGTCCAGGCATATCATAAATAAACAGCAGGTGTGCCTCGCACCGCTGGCATGGTGTGGGTAAAAGAGGAGGGCAGTCAAGAGAAATTAATAATGCAGAGTGACGTCAAGGCTGCAGGACGCATGGTGAAAAAAAGATGGAAACGAAGGCCTTCTAAATAGGAAAGCGCATGTCTTGTTCGCGATGGACATAACTCACCTCTTGCGACATATCTCTGTGTCTATGAGCCTCTTGCACAAGACCATATGAGATGGATGGAAAAACGTCGCTTTTATCACTACTAGGGGGTGTCCGTCATCTTAAAATTTCAGAACTCAAATAGGAGCGTCAAAAAAGGTCATCGTCGAAATCCGCCATATCACAAATCATGACAGTGTTCGCACTTCTGGCGTATTTTGTAGTACAGTTCTGGCAGCAACGTTAAAGTTTTTTCTTTTTGTTCATCTTTTTCAAAAAATATATCTGTGTTGGAACGGTAGGGTATTGTACGAGCCAGCAAAATGGCTGACTTTAAATGTGCACAGCCAATAGAAACGGATGTTTGTGATTAAGTGACATTTTCCTGTTTTTTCATGTACTCCCTTGATGTTCTCCTTTGGCTTTTTCTAATCCTTTGATTTTTCCAACTTTGACTTACCTGCTGTTGCCCTTGACCTAGGTCAATGCTCATCTTTTCTTCTATCCCTTCCCCTGTATTCGACACAATAATGTGTCGAAAAATTGATTTTTTTCA
>JASSUD010000042.1:0-25872 GCA_031963225.1 Mycoavidus cysteinexigens | reverse complement strand
GTGAAATTGCAAACAGGCTACGTCAAGCTTACCAGGAATATCAATGATTCCAGGGTCACTTCACTAAGAATCTCAGTTCGTGAAAATCGCTTAAACGCCGTGAAAGCTGGTGCGCCCGCCAGCGCAAATAACGATATGGTTGCGATGCCGACTATTTGTCATTATGCCGTTCGATGGGGGCTGATTGACACGAACCCTTTTATTGATTTAAAACACAATAAAACAGAATCAAAAGCTCACCCAGTGGCCTATAGTCAAATCATTCGCTTTTATTTATGAGCGGCAAAGCAACAGCTATCATTTAAAAAAATGGGCTGTGCAGCTTTGTTCTACTACCTGACAGGTTTTCGTGCGGCTGAAACAAGAATTCGCAGACCTTCATCGTGAAAAGGTACTATGAGTGGCTATGAGTGGCTATGAGTGGCACCGCGTAAGATAAAGCGACCAAATCGAGCGCCAAGTAAACCAGTTAATCAAGCACCCGGAAATAGGCCGGCCAGGGCGAAAATTAGGCACTTATGAGTTAGTCATTAGCCGTACTCCGTTTATCATGGTCTATCGTATAAAGCGCAAATCTAAACGCATTGAACTTATGCGGATACTGCACGGTGCGCAGCAATGGCCCAAAAATTAAGTCCCTCTCTTTTATAGCCCGCAACACCCCGCATACTAGAGGCTTCAAACCAACCTTTATTAGGGATTAGAACTCACTATATAGGGGAAGAGAGGGGATATTTTTGCATTGAGACACAGCCCCCTTGCCTCGATGCCTTAGTTGCGCCAGCGTAGAACCCCTTTCAAATTAAACATAGATCATTCGCGTCACCGCGTAAAATGCTCCGTTTCGTTCTGTGGGGGTTGGTCTTTTTGTAAATCTTCCAACCTATTAGCCAACATTCGGCCGATTTTGGTCATCGGCTCCGACTGATCCATGTACTTATGTTCGCAATCGATATCATGAGTTTCAATATCTCCAAGCACATAAGGCTTCCACAGATCAGGGGAGTTGGCGAATCGATCTTCTACTACTGTGGCACAGAAAAAGAGGACGTCGCCACTGTAAATAAGCGGCACAAAGTCCTCTGAAATGCGCTCGTTGTTTCGGATGACATTTCCAGTTTTTTCCCATAAATATTTCCCTGCATCAGCCATTCCTTCAACGCTGTAGCGATTAAGAATATCAATGAAATCATCATCCTGATCGACTACATCATGTATGCTGAAGAGGTCTGGATAGCTATCCATTAAAGCAAGCAGTGCGACTTTCTCACCCTGTTCCTCAAGTTGAGTTGCCATGCTGTACGCAATATTGCCGCCCAAGGACCATCCGAGTAGATAGTAAGGCCCATCAGGCTGCACGCGACGAATCTGCTCGATATAATCTGCCGCCATCGCATCAATACTTGATGCCAGTGGTGCCGAGCCATTCATGCCGCGTGCCTGTAGACCATAGATCGGTTGGTCTTTACCTAAATGTTGAGACAGACCGATATAACTCCAACTGATACCGAGAACGGGATGGATGCAAAAAAGAGGCGGCCGTGTGCCTGCCGGCTGAATCGGAAGCAAAACATCAAATGAATCTTCCTGAGCGCTATTTGGCCGCATTAAGCGCTGCGCCAAGTCGGCTATGGTTGGAGCCTCAAATAATGTACGTAATGTTATCTCGATGCCTAATATCGAATTAACGCGGCCCATCATCCTAACAGCAAGAAGCGAGTGCCCGCCAAGCGCGAAGAAGTTGTCGTGGCGACTAACTTGCGTGAGGCCCAACAATTCACTCCAGATTTTTGCCAGCGCTGTTTCAATCCCCCCCTGTGGTACTTCGTATATCTGGCGTGCAAAGTCTTCGTCAGACGGTGTCGGTAATGCTCGCCGGTCTAATTTACCATTTGGTGTCAACGGCAACGCATTTAGACGCACAAAAGCAGCAGGCATCATATAGTCAGGCAACCTAGCCGCTACGTGTGTACGCAGCGTATAAACAAGCCTCTCGTCAGCCTCTGCCACCACATACGCAACCAAGCGCTTGTCATTTCCTTCACTCAGCGCAAGCACAATGGTTTCACGTACTTGTGGATGTTCAGCAAGGCGCGCTTCAATTTCGCCCAACTCAACGCGAAAACCACGAATCTTAACTTGATGATCGTTACGGCCCAAAAACTCTAAGTTGCCGTCCGGTAGATAACGAACCAAGTCACCTGTCCGATACATCCGTGCATTGGGTTGAGCACTGAATGGATCCTGCAAGAACCGCTCTGCTGTCAAATCAGGACGATTCAAATACCCACGTGCGACACCCACTCCACCAATATACAGTTCTCCTTCGACGCCAATTGGTGCGAGCTGCATTGACGAATCCAACACATAGACGCACGCATTAGCAAGCGGACGACCAATCGCACGCCAATGACTGTCATCAGCCGTTACGTTATACGCTGTCGTCACAACTGTCGCTTCGGTCGGACCATAGCCGTTTAATAAGCTTGGCCGATACCCATTGGTGGAGAACCACGCCTGCCGTGCTGCTGCACTTATCGCGTCTCCACCAAAAAAGATCACGCGCAAACTCTGTGGAATGGCTGCCTGCTCTTGAGCTAGTTGTGCCCAGAATTGGGTCGCACATTCGAACACAGTAATTTGATTAGCTTCACACAAAGACCAGAATTTCTCGGTTCCAGTCAGCCACTCATCAGTACGCATGACCAACGTTGCGCCACGAGTTAAAGGAAGAAATACTTCCTCGACAGAAGAATCAAAAGAGAGTGAAGAAAATTGCAGAGATCGATCTTGCGGGCCATAGCTCAGTAATTGAGCGACTACGGTCACGTAACTCACCATACTCCGATGTTCAACCATTACACCTTTTGGTCGCCCCGTAGAACCTGAGGTATAGATGATGTAGGCCAAATGCCCTGGATTCAGTGCTAGCTCGCGCGCATCAGGGTTATCACTGCTATGGTGCTGCCACTGCGCTGCATCGGCTCGTAAATCTAAGATGGGAACATCAGTGCCTAAGCACTGCACAACAGCCGCATGCGGCGCACCGATACTGAGCAAAACGACCGGCTCGCTGTCTGTCACCATATCCACCAAGCGCTCAGAAGGATAATTCGGATCCAACGGTACATACGCTCCGCCCGCTTTGATTACAGCCAGCATTCCAATCACCACCTCGATACTAGGCTGTGCATACAATCCAACACGGCTATCAGGTCGTACACCCAAGCCTCTCAAATAATGAGCCAGTCGATTCGACTGCGCATTAAGTTCTGTGTAGCTAACAGTTTGGTTATCACGCATTAACGCAATCGCCTGCGGTGTTTTTTCGGCTTGCATCTCAAACAACTGATGCAGACATTGGTGTTCAGGGTACGGTGCTGTCGCCGCATTCCAGGTATTGATTAGCAACTCTCGCTCGGTGGGCGGCAACACCTCAAGCTGACAGACCGGCGTGTGGGGTGCATGCTCCAGTGCTTCCACCAAGCTTTGCAGTGCCTGATGCATATAACCACAGACTCGTTCTGCATCAAATGGCTGTGCGATGCTAGCCGTTAACCCTAATGCTTGCCCAAAGTCTTCTATGGATAGTCCGATCGGATAGTTATCACGCTCCTCTGTTCCTAGCAATTCAGCGTCGACACTGATTTGCCTTTCATTTTGCATTCCTTGATGCCGATAGTTCAGTAATGCACTAAACAGTGGGGTGCCAGCTGGCACCCCACTGCAACGTTGGGCCAGCGCGAGAGATGCATGTTCATGTTCTAACAAGGCAGCCAATCGTGTTTGGGTGTCACGCACTCCCTCTTGAACACTGCAACGGTCTACATCGATGCGAAGTGGCAATGTATTGATGAACAGCCCCAGTGCACGATCTGCCCCTTCTCCTGCTTGCATACGTCCGAACAATACCGTGCCAAATACCACCCGCTGTTGACCACTGGTGCGTGCCAAAACCTGTGCCCAAGCCAAATGACATAGACTGGCTAAACTTACATTTAACCGCCTAGCCTGAGCACGCAGACGATCATTTAGCTCCTGCGGCAGCATCCGATACGACTCGGTTACTTGGGTGCCATCACGATAGACCTCTGATAATCCAAAAGGCAGTGTAGGCTCATCCACCTCTGCCAGCATCTCTTTGAAGAAACGCTCATGTGCCTCCTGGCTTACCCCTAAACGAGCCTGGGCAACTAAATTACGGAAAGGCTGTGGTGCAGGCAACGTGTCGCCCTGCCCTTCGAGGAAAGCTTCAATTTCACGCTGCATTTCCTCGAGTGTTGAATGATCGCCAATTAAATGATGCTGCAACTGAGTCAGTTGCCAACGTCCATCGTCATCTTGCGCAATCACGAATTGGAGCAACGGTGCTTGTGTCAGATCAAGACGATGATGACGTGGGTCAAAACGTTGGCTAAGTTGCTCGGCAATTAGCCCGTCGGCTGTGTCTAAAGAAAGTTCAGTAATGGAGAGTGGTGCATGACGCCAAACCACTTGAGCGGGTGTAGACAGCTTGTCCCACACAAAAGCTGTACGCAAAATGTCATGTCGATTAATGACCTGCTGGACTGCATGCAGATAACGATTCAGGGATTCTCGATTCGCAAAAATCATCTGCGCTATCAATAAATAAGGATCGCCTTTGGTTGCCAACAAGTGATGGAACAAAATGCCGTCTTGCAAAGGCGATAATGCATAAATGTCCTGAATATTCGCGACTCCACCAGGCGTTTGTTCAATAATCTGATCAATTTCAGCTTGGCTAAGATCAATGAGTGGCAGCATTGCGGGTGTCAAAGCAATGGTATTGGCCGTAATCAAATTCGGTGGGATGATGACTTCTTGGTGCTGACCTAGCGATTGCGCCAATGCTTTGAGTATGGGCTTATCGAATAGCGCTCGCACGGAAACGGTGAGGCCTAAGCGACGCAAACTCTCGATCATCTGTACGGCGAGTAGCGAGTGTCCGCCCAGCGCGAAGAAACTATCATGACGGCTAATTCGTTCGATCTTAAGTAGCTTGGACCAGATGTTAGCCAACGCGGTTTCAATTTCTCCTTGCGGTGCTTCGTAGGCCTGACGAGCAAAAGCCTCGCCATCCGGTGTCGGCAACGCGCGTCGATCCACCTTACCATTTGATGTCAACGGCAATGCATCCAGTCGCACGAAGGCAGCAGGCACCATATACTCAGGCAGCTTGTCCATCAGGTGCGTATGCAACGTGGCAGCCAGTTGCTCATCAGTTTCAGCCACCACATACGCAACCAGGCGCTTATGACTCCCCTCTCCCACAGCGAGCACCGCTGCTTCACGCACCTTGGAATGCTCGACAAGGCGCGCCTCAATCTCGCCTGGCTCGATCCGTAGGCCGCGCATCTTAATTTGGTAATCATTACGCCCAATAAATTCCAGATTGCCATCGGGCAAATAGCGCACGAGATCACCCGTCTTATACATCCGCGCATCTTCCTCTGCGCTAAACGGATCTTGTAGGAAACGCTCAGCCGTCAGTTCGGGGCGGTTTAAATAACCGCGCGCCACCGCAACCCCACCAATATATAACTCTCCTGCAGCACCTACTGGTACCGGTTGATGATGGGCATCCAATAGGTAGAGGCGGATGTTCGCCATCGGTCTACCGATAGGAACGATTTCACTGTTAAAGTCAGGTGGGGAAGGCCATACCGTAGCACCAATCGTGGCTTCTGTTGGACCATAGCCATTAAAAACGAGGCCGTGATGGCGCACAGCTCGCAATAATTTTGCATTAAGCGCCTCACCGATCAAGAACAGCGTCACAGGTGTGCTCAGATTAGGTAAATCTCTACCGTCTTGAAGTAGCGCTGGTGGTATCGTCGCGTGAGTAATCGCATGGCGCTCCAGGTACTCCCACAGTTTATGCCGATCAAGGCGAGCCGCAGCAGGTGGCAGGTATAAGGAGGCCCCACAACCTAAGGCCATGATGATTTCCCACGTGCTCGCATCGAAACCGGGAGAAACAAACTGCAAAATCCGGCTGGAAGCATCAACGCCAAAACTCGTCATTTGCACATGAGCGAGATTCACAACGCCTCGATGTTCCACCATAACCCCTTTGGGAGTGCCAGTGGAACCGGAGGTATAAACCACATAGGCCAAGTGGTGGGGAGTCAAACTAGGCACGGACGGATTGGTATCTGCCAGCGCCGGTGGGGAATTCGGGTCGAGAACGGTACGTAACGCAAGCGCAGCCTCACCTAGGACGCTACGTCCAGTGGCATCAGTTAGCAGAATGGTCGGCACGGCATCCGCAAGGATCTGCGTCAAACGCTCACTCGCATACGCCGGATCAAGTGGCACATAGGCACCGCCCGCTTTTAAAATCGCCAGCAGCCCCACTATCCACGCTGGACTGCGTTCCATACAAATCGCGACGCGCCTCTCCGGTCCAACCCCTAACTCAATCAGCCGATGCGCAAGTCGATTTGCTCGCGCATTCAGCTCGGCATAACTGAACTCTTGATTTTCATACACGATCGCAGTCGCCTCTGGCGTACGTTCCACCTGTGCTTCAAACAACTGGTGAACGCACTCATGAGTCGAATACTCCCGCTGCGTGGCGTTCCAGGTTTCAAGTAAGAGCTTACGTTCAGCAGGCGCCAGGATATCCACCTGAGCAAGGCTTTGCTGTGCATCGCTCACCATCGCTCGTAATATCGCATGGAGATACCCCACCTGCCGCTCTATGGTCTGCCGATCGAACAAGGCCTTTGCATAACCCAACTCACCAATGATCTCATCACCCACCTCTTGTAAATCCAATTCAAGATCAAACTTGACGGCATCGTAATTCGAGTCAACTGGCGTCACTTCCAGACCAGGTAAATGCCACTTACTCCCTTCGTTATTCTGCCAGGCGAACATCACTTGAAATAACGGCGTATGGTCCAGCTTGCGTGGTGGTTGAACAATCTCTACCACCTGCTCAAAAGGTAAGTCTTGATGCGCTTGGGCTGCTAATGTACCGCGTCGGAGGCGCTCAAACAGTTCAACGGTATTCGGTTCACCAGACAGATCAAGACGCAATGCCAAGGTATTCACGAAAAAGCCGATCAAAGGCTCAATCTCAGGATGGTTGCGATTGGCGCTGGGGGTACCAATAACAATGTCGTCTTGGCCGGAAAGGCGTGACAGGACAGCACCCCAGGCAGCTAGCAAACTCATAAACAGGGTTACACCGTGCTTTTGACTGAGTCGTTTAAGTGCACTTGTCATTTGTGCATCTAATTTAACCTGCACATGATCCCCAGAAAAAGATTGCTGTGCAGGACGCGGCCGATCGGTAGGAAGAGTCAACTGTACCGGCGCATCAGCTAAGGTGGTGTGCCAGTACTCACTTTGCGTTTTGAGTCGATCTTCCGAAAGCCACTGTCGTTGCCAAGCTGCGTAATCTGGGTATTGAATACCCATCGGCGGGAGCGGACTAGCGCTTCCCGCACGATAGGCGGTATAGAGGGCTTCCAATTCTCGCTGCAGCACATTCAAAGACCAACCATCTGAAACAATATGGTGTTGAGTGAGCAAAAACACATGCTCCTCGTCAGTGAGTTGGATCAGCCTTGCGCGAATCAGTGGACCTTGGGCTAAATCGAAAGGTGCACGGGCCTCTTCAATACTTAAGTGTTCCACTTGTTCAATAGCGTTTGGGTATTGGCGCAAATCATGATAACGCATCGGCAAACCCGACTCGGGGGCAAGTAGCTGAACCTGAGGTTGGCCATCCACCATCACGAATACCGAGCGCAGTGCTTCGTGGCGTGCAAATACCGTATCCAATGCTCGCTGCCACGCGCCTCTATCCAAAACGCCAAGCAAGCGGATAGCTAAAGGAATATGATAGGTCTCGTTAACGCCCTCGAGCTGGGCCAAGAACCATAGCCGTCGCTGAGCAAATGATAGAGGTAAAACACCATCGCGAGGCACCGAAGCGATAGTGGGGGAAAAGGTGTTTGCTTGAGTCAAACGTTCGTTCACCGCTGCTGCAAATGCTGAAAGGGTGGGTAAAGCAAACAGCGTCGCCAACGGCAACTCGACTCCCAACAAAGTAATCCGGTTCATTAAACGCACAGCAAGCAGCGAGTGGCCACCCAGTGCGAAGAAACTATCGTGACGACTGATCTGCTCTACCTTAAGCAATTCAGACCAGATAGCTGCTAGCATAATTTCGATTTTCCCCTGTGGCGCTTCGTATACCTCACGAGCAACCGCCTCATCAGATGGGGCAGGCAACGCACGTCGATCCAACTTACCATTTGGGGTCAGCGGCAGCGCATCCACGCACACAAAGGCCGCTGGCATCATATAGTCAGGCAGCCTTCCCGTCAGATACGCACGTAATGTAGCGGCGATCTGTTCATCAGCCTCAGCCACTACATACGCGACCAGACGTTTATCCCCACCTTCACCCAGCGCAAGCACCACGGCTTCTCGCACCTGCGGATGCTTGATCAGACGCGCCTCGATCTCACCTGGTTCAATCCTAAATCCACGGATCTTGATCTGATGATCGTTACGACCTAAAAACTCTAGATTGCCATCAGGCAAGTAACGGGCTAGATCGCCCGTCTTGTACATGCGAGCGCCTTTATCCTCGTTAAACGGATCGGGCAGGAAGCGCTCAGCGGTGAGTTCAGGACGATTAAGATAACCACACGCAACGCCAGCTCCGCCTATATACAGCTCACCCACTGCGCCAACTGGCACCGGCTGGCCATGTACATCGAGTAGATAAAATTTGGTATTGGCAATCGGCCGACCAATAGGGGCCGCTTTACTACTAAAATCATGCGGACGATGCCACATAGAAGCCCAAACGGTTATTTCTGTTGGCCCGTAAGCATTGAATATGGTAATTTGTTGAGCCAAGTTATGAAGTAATAATGCGTTAGGCGCTTCACCCGTGAGGATCAGTGTAAGAGGTCTATTTAGACTGGGTAAACCTTTGCCATCCTGGAGCAGTGCGGGTGGCAAGATAGCGTGAGTAATCGCATATTTTTCTACATAATTCCACAAACTATCTCGATCACGCCGGATGTTATCAGAGGGTAGATATAAGCTGGCACCATGACTGAGGGCCATAATTTCTGGCACACTGACATCGAAGCTGATAGACGTAAACTGAAGAACTCTACTAGATGAATGAGGCGCCAGGTAAGCCTGCTGGGCCTGAGTGAGGTTAACAACGCTTTGATGTGCCACCATCACCCCTTTGGGGGTGCCAGTGGAGCCGGAAGTGTAAATGACATAAGCCATATGATCTGAATGAAATTCAGCGATCTTTGGATTAGTAATGACTGATTCCGGTAGTTGATTCGGATCAAGCACAGTCAATGAAGCGCAGGCTGCCTCACCCAATACCATGCGGCCAGTGGCATCAGCTAGCAGAATCGTCGGCGCTGCATCGATAAGGATGTAGGTTAGACGCTCGCTCGGATAGGCCGGATCAAGCGGCACATAGGCACCGCCCGCTTTTAAAATCGCCAGCAGTCCCACCATCATTGCGGGACTGCGTTCCACACAGATCGCTACACGCTTATCCGGCCCAACACCCAACTCAATCAGCCGATGCGCAAGTCGATTCGCTTGTGCATTCAGCTCGGCATAACTGAGCACCTGATCCTCGTGAACGAGCGCGATCGCCTCTGGTGTACGTTCAACCTGTGCTTCAAATAACTGGTGAACGCCCAGATGTCTCGGATAATCCTGCTTGGTCGCATTCCAGGTATTCAGTAGCAACTCTCGCTCAGTTCTCGGCAACACCTCAAGCTGATAAACCGGCATGTCTGGTGTGCGCTCCAGTGCCTCCACTAAGCTTTGCAGCGTCTGCTGCATATAGCCGCATAAACGTACCGGATCGTACGGCTCTACAACCTGAGCCGTTAAACCCAAGGTATGGCCACCATCCTCCACCGACAAGGTGAACGGATAATTGGTGCGCTCGTGTGCGCCTAAAAATTCGATGCCAGGCTCTGTTAAGCCATCATTCAATGGCGCGGTATTGTGCCGGTAGTTCAATAACGCGCTAAACAGAGGGGTGCCAGCTGCTACATTACTGCAGCGCTGTGCTAATGCCAACGACGCATGTTCATATTCCAGCAGCGAAGCCAGTCGCGTATGGGTATTACGTACGCTATCTTCAACCCCCATGTCATTCAGATTAAGGCATAAAGGCAACGTATTGATGAACAAGCCCATCGCACGGTCTGCTCCTTCACCTCCTTGCATTCGCCCCAATAGTACCGTGCCAAACACAACCCGCTGCTGACCGCTGGTACGTGCCAGGACCTGCGCCCAAGCTAGATGACATAGACTGGCCAAGCTTACGCCGAGTCGCCTCGCTTGAGCGCGGAGACGATCATTTAAATCCTGTGGCAACATCTGGTGTGACTCAGTCACTTGAACGCCATCTTGATGGACTTCAGCCAACCCAAACGGCAGCGTAGGTTCATCCACCTCTGCGAGCATCTCCCTAAAGAAGTGCTCGTACGCCTCTTGACTTACTCCTAAGCGAGCCTGTGCGATGAGATTGCGAAAAGGCTGTGGCGGGGCCAACATATCACCTTGGCCATCAAGGAATGCCTGTATCTCACTCTGTAACACTTCCAACGTCGAGTGATCGCCAATCAGATGATGGAGTAATTCAACCAGTCGCCAGTGACCATTTCCATCTTGCGCAATCGCCAAACGCAGTAATGGCGCTTGTGTCAAATCAATGCGATGCTGACTAGGATCAAAGCGGTGCAGGAGTTGCTCGGAAATGGGTCCAGCGGCTGGATCCAAAGAAAGCTCTTCGATTGACAACGGCGCATGACGCCAGACCACCTGTGCAGGCGTAGACAGCCCTTCCCAGATAAACGCCGTGCGCAGAATGTCATGGCGATTCACCACCTGTTGGAGCGCATCCAGATAACGATCGAGCAACGCTCGGTTGTCAAACGCCATCTGGGCAATTAGCAGATAAGGATCCCCTTTCGTTGCCAGCAAGTGATGGAACAAAATACCATCTTGCAAAGGCGACAATGCATAAATGTCCTGAATATTACTTACACCACCTAGTGTCTGCTCAACAATCCGATCGATATCAGCTTGGCTGAGATCAATCAACGGCAGCATCGCTGGCGTTAAAGTAATGGTGTCGACCGTAATCAGATTTGGGGGGATGACCAATTCTCGATGCTGGCCTAGCGATTGCGCCAACGCTTTAAGGGTGGGCTGATCGAATAGCACTCGCACCGGAACAGTAAGACCTAAGCAACGCAAACGTCCGATCATCTGCACAGCAAGCAGGGAATGCCCTCCCAGTGCGAAGAAACTATCATAGCGACCGATTCGTTCGACCTTAAGCAACTCAGCCCAGATGTTCGCTAATGTTGTTTCGATCTTCCCCTGCGGCGCTTCATATGCCTGGCGAGCAACGGCCTCATCAGATGGAGCGGGTAACGCACGTCGATCCAGCTTACCATTCGAGGTCAGCGGCAACGCATCCAGGCGCACAAAAGCAGCGGGCAGCATATATTCAGGTAGCCTAGTCGCAAGGTTCGCGCGCAAGGCAAAGGCCAGTTGCTCATCAGCTTCAGCAACCACATACGCAATTAGGCGCTTATCGCTTCCTTCACCCAGCGCAAGCACCACGGCTTCACGCACCTGCGGATGTTCGATCAGGCACGCCTCGATCTCGCCCGGCTCAATTCTGAATCCACGGATCTTGATCTGATGATCGTTACGACCTAAAAACTCTAGATTGCCATCGGGCAAGTAGCGCACTAGATCACCTGTCTTATACATCCGCGCATCTTCATCTTCTCTAAACGGATCAAGCAAAAAGCGCTCAGCGGTTAATTCAGGACGGTTCAGATAACCGCGCGCCACGCCTGCTCCGCCTATGTACAGCTCACCGACGGCGCCCATTGGCGCCAGCAGACCATTTGCATCGAGCACATAGAGCTGGGTGTTCGCGAGCGGTCGCCCAATTGGGGTAACTTCTCCATTGAAATTATGCTGACAACGCCAGGCCGAGGCGCAAACTGTGGCTTCTGTTGGGCCATAAGCATTAAAGATAACACCTTGGCTGGACAAGGCTCTAAGCAATGCTGGACTGGGCTTTTCACCCCCCAAAATCAACGTCAGGGGTGTCTTCAGATTGGGGAAATCCCCGTTCCCCTGAAGCAGCGCAGGGGGGAATGCAGCATGAGTGATCGCATGTTTTGCAAAATAATCCCACAAGTCATTTCGGTCGCGACGGACACCATCGAGTGGCAAATATAAGCTTGCGCCACTGCCTAATGCTGTAAAGATTTCACCAATGCTGACATCAAAACCAAAGGAGATAAATTGCAAGACCCGACTGGATGAACCTATCTCAAAATAAACCTGTTGTGCCCGAGCAAGATTGACAATGCTTCGATGTTCCACCATTACCCCTTTAGGCGTACCGGTGGAGCCGGAGGTGTAGATCACATAGGCCAGGCGATTTGAGCTCAGTCCAGGAATATGTGGATTGGTAATAGCCAATGCCGGCAACTCATTAGGATCGAGTGCGGTTATTGAGGATAGGGCTGCTTCACCTAATGCAGTACGCCCAGCCGCATCAGCTAGCAGTATTGTCGGCGCTGCGTCAGTAAGGATGTAGGAAAGACGCTCACTCGAATAGGCCGGATCAAGCGGTACATAAACACCGCCCGCTTTTAAAATCGCCAACAGCCCCACCATCATTGCGGGACTACGCTCCACACAGATCGCTACACGCTTATCCGGTCCAACACCCAACTCAATCAGCCGATGCGCAAGTCGATTCGCTCGCGCATTCAGTTCGGCATAACTGAATACCTGGTCCTCGTAAACGAGCGCGATCGCCTCTGGTGTACGTTCAACCTGTGCTTCAAATAACTGGTGAACGCCCAGATGTCTCGGATAATCCTGCTTGGTCGCATTCCAGGTATTCAGTAGCAACTCTCGCTCAGTTCTCGGCAACACCTCAAGCTGATAAACCGGCATGTCTGGTGTGCGCTCCAGTGCCTCCACTAAGCTTTGCAGCGTCTGCTGCATATAGCCGCATAAACGTACCGGATCGTACGGCTCTACAACCTGAGCCGTTAAACCCAAGGTATGGCCACCATCCTCCACCGACAAGGTGAACGGATAATTGGTGCGCTCGTGAGTGCCTAAAAATTCGATGCCAGGCTCGGTTAAGTCATCATTCAATGGCGCGGGATTGTGCCGGTAATTCAATAACGCACTAAACAGAGGGGTGCCAGCTGGTACATTGCTGCAGCGTTGTGCTAATGCCAACGACGCATGTTCATATTCCAGCAGCGAAGCCAGTCGCGCATGGGTATGGCGTACGCTATCTTCAACCCCCATATCATTCAGATGAACGCATAAAGGCAAGGTATTGATGAATAGGCCCATTGCACGGTCTGCTCCTTCACCTCCTTGCATTCGCCCCAATAATACCGTGCCAAACACAACCCGCTGCTGAGAGCTGGTACGTGCCAAGACCTGCGCCCACGCCAGATGACATAGACTAGCCAAGCTTACGCCAAGTCGCCTTGCCTGAGCGCGCAGACGATCATTTAGCTCCTGGGGCAACATCCGGTGTGACTCAGTCACTTGAGCACCATCTCGATGGACTTCAGTCAACCCAAAGGGCAGCGTAGGTTCATCCACCTCTGCGAGCATATCTCTAAAGAAGCCCTCGTACGCCTCTTGGCTGACTCCTGAGCGAGCTTGTGCCACCAAATTACGGAAAGGTTGTGGTGGGAGTAACGTGTTACTTTGGCCTTTCATCAAAGCCTGTACTTCGCTATCCATCAATTCAACGGTTACCTGGTCGCCAATTAGATGATGTATTAATTTAACAAGCAGCCAGCGTCCATTTTCATCTTGTGCAATCGCCAAACGCAGTAATGGCGCTTGTGTCAAATCAATGCGATCCTGACGAGGATTAAAGTGGTGCAGGAGTTGCTCGGAAATAGATCCAGTAGCCGAATCTAAAGAAAGCTCTTTGATTAACAGCGGTGCGCGACGCCAGACCACCTGCGCAGGCGTGGATAGCCCTTCCCAGATAAACGCCGTGCGCAGAATGTCATGGCGATTTACCACCTGTTGGAGCGCATCCAGATAACGATCGAGCAATGCTCGGTTGTCAAACGCCATCTGTGCAATTAGCAGATAAGGATCCCCTTTCGTTGCCAGCAAGTGATGGAACAAAATACCATCTTGCAAAGGCGATGGCGCATAAATGTCTTGAATATTTGCCACGCCACCGGGCGTCTGCTCAACGATCCGATCAATATCAGCTTGGCTGAGATCAATCAGCGACAGCATCGCTGGCGTTAAGGTAGTGGTATCGACCGTAATCAGATTGGGTGGGGCAGCCACTGTACGATGTTGGCCTATCGATTTAGCAAGGGTGCTAAGGGTGGGTACATCAAATAGTGCGCGTATAGAGACGGTGAGACCATGGTGATGCAAGCGCTCAATCATCTGTATCGCTAGCAGCGAGTGTCCACCTAGTGCGAAGAAGCTGTCATAGCGACTAATTTGTTTAATATTGAGCAATTCAGCCCAAATCGCAGCCAATAATTTCTCAATTTCACCTTGAGGCGCTTCATATCTCTGACGAGCAAAAGCTTCGTCAGACGGTATCGGCAACGCACGCCGATCCAGCTTACGATTCGGTGTCAACGGCAACGCATCCAGCCGCACAAAGGCCGCGGGTATCATAAAGTCAGGCAGTTGGGCGGCAAGGTGCGTGTGTAATGTGGAGGCCAATTGCTCATCAGCCTCAGCTACCACATAAGCAACCAGGCGCTTATCATTTCCATCACCTAGCGCCAGTACCGCTGCTTCGCGCACTTGCGGGTGTTCGATTAAACGAACCTCAATCTCACCAAGTTCCACCCTAAACCCGCGGATCTTGATCTGATGATCATTGCGGCCTAAAAAATCCAGATTGCCATCGCTCAGATAGCGCGCCAGGTCGCCTGTCTTGTACATGAGCGCACCTTCCTGCTCTCTGAACGGATCAAGAACAAAACGTTCAGCCGTCAATTCTGGACGATTCAGATAACCACGCGCGACACCGGCTCCACCGATGTACAGCTCACCAAACGCGCCCAATGGTACAGGTTGACCATGCGCGTCCAACAGATAAAGCTGGGTATTAGCAATGGGGCGACCAATAGGGACCGTTCCATTATTAAGATGGCGCAATTCAGTGGGCCAAACGGTTACTGCATGCGTTTCTGTTGGCCCATAAGCATTAAAAACGACCCCGTGGTCGGTTAAATTCTTAAGCAACGTTGTGCTGGATGCCTCACCTGTCAAAATGAAGGTAAGAGGTCTGCCTAGATTGGGTAGATTTTCACCATTTTGCAGTAGCGCTGGCGGCAAGATAGCGTGCGTAATCGCATGCTTTGCCAAGTAACTCCACAGCTCATTTCGATCATAACGGACAATATCAGGCGGCAAATACAAACTTGCACCAGAATTCAACGCGATGAGTATCTCCCAGATACTTACGTCGAAATTAAGCGAAGCCAGCTGCAAGATCCGACTCGATGATTGAGCCCCAAAACAAGCGACTGGCGACTCAACAAGATTGACAATGGCGCGATGCTCCATCATCACGCCCTTGGGTATGCCAGTAGAACCGGAAGTGTAGATAATATAAGCCAGGTGATCTGAGCGAAGTTTGGAGACCTGAGGATTGGTGATAGATGTCTCTGGCAACTCATTCGGATCGAGCACCATTATTGAAGATGGGATTGCCGAACCTAATGCCATGCGCCCTGCTATATCAGCTAGCAAAATAGTCGGCGCAGCATCGGTAAGGATATGGATAAGACGCTCACTCGGATAAGCAGGATCAAGCGGCACATAAGCACCCCCCGCTTTTAAAATCGCCAGCAATCCCACCACCATTGCCGGACTGCGCTGGACACAAAGCGCTACCCGTATATCCGGCCCAACACCCAACGCTATCAGTTGATGCGCAAGACGATTCGCTCGCGCGTTTAGCTCCGCATAACTCAGTTCTTGTTCTTCACACACAAGCGCAGTGAAATCTGGCGTGCGTTTCACCCGTTTTTCGAACAGCTGATGGATGCATGTCTTGCTTGGATACGGCGCCTTAGTCGCATTCCATGTCTCCAGTAGCAGCGTTCTTTCCAGCTTTGGCAGTAAGTTAAGCTGTTTAACCGGTTTTTGATACGTGCTGTTGGCTGCCTGGATAATCTCTTGTAAATGCTCACTCATCCGATCGACAACTTCAGTGTCTAGGTGCTTTTTGTCATACAGCCACCTGAACTGTCCATGCTCATCGATCTGGAGCGTCAATACCGCACCAATTATTTGTTCATTGGCTGTGTCATCGACCATCGATATGCCAACACGCCACGGTTTGGCTGTTTGGAGTTCCGGTATCTCTTGCAGTACCGGATCGTGATTCGCCAAATCATGCGTAAAAACGCTGTATTGAGTGAGCTGTTGGAGTTCTTGTTTAGTTTGTTCAAGTACATCTGAAAACGACATGTCCCATTCAACGTTGAACTCCATTGGAACTATCGACGCAGGCCTCAACGAAGAAGTGGCGGCCGCTTGTTTTTGGAATAGGTGGTAACCAATCTGTAATCGGGTCTGCCCCGTTAGACGCGCTAGATAAATAGCAAAAGCAGTAAGGAGGGTCGAACGCCGATTATTCTTGCCGTGTGAGAGCGATGTGTGCCAAGCACTAGTGCTCCATTGCGTTGAAGCTTGTTTTGGCCCTGTTTCTCCCGTTTCATAGGGCAGCTGAATCGATTGATAGGCTCGTAACCGGTTACGCCAGAATGTCTCGTGCTGCGCAACCATCTTAAGTATTTCTTTGATCTTAGGAGCTTGATCGGCGATCAGCTCGGGGGAACATTTTCCGAGTTGAAACTCAGCTTGAGAAGCAGGCGTTGTAGGATCTACTGAAGAACTATCACAAATCGCCAATTTATTAACTAAAACCTCGTCCGCATCATTTTGTTGCGTTTGAGTTTTATCCAGTTTTTGCTGATCGATCGGCGGCTGACCCGTTACACGTCCAGAAAGCATCCTGCAGTCCTTTAAAGAGGGTGTTCTTTTTAAAGCTTTTAGTTTTTTTCGCAGAAGCTCTCGCCTTTTAATTAATTCTCAAGAGAGACTTACATCTACGCCATTTCATCCACAGCGAAGCGGTTGTAGGTTGAAAAATGAGCAAGGTAGCAAAGAAGCGATAAGGAAAGTAATCAGGTGAAGAACCGTAAAATATTCTTATTAAAAAGTTTTGAACGTGTAGTACGCGTTCATATTTTTAGCGGTGCGTCCTCTCGTAATCGAAAGAAAATCGGGCTATGCCCCATATTTTAAAAACACAGGGAATCACGGATTCCTTATCAATAAGAAATGTTTATTGTGTAAGAGCAGTGAGGATATTTCATTAGTAACCAATCATAACGATACAAAGGAATTCCAATGCTCCCACCCGTTTCCTCTACCAGATATAACACCCTATATTCAGGCAGCGAAAATGAGCTTGCATCACCTCCCATGACTGATGTGCAGTCGCAGCTAATTGACGAGCCTGAGGCCCTAGAGGAAGGAACATTAACTGCTAGCGCATCAGAAACCACAAGCTTGATACATTCTTCTCATCAAACAAAAGAATCTATTACTTACGCTGCAGCTATGCGTCGGCTACTCAAACCTTCTGTGACTTTAAGCCTATCTAATTTAGACACAGTACTGCAAGGGATCGTTAGTGGCATCGTGATACGCCACTTAAGTCAAAATGAAATGGCAGCCATCCCTTTAGCTAGCGCATACATTGTGACAATCAATGGCCTCATACAAGGAACGCTTTTTCCTACTAGCGTGTTTGTCGGAGAGTCAATAGGTGCTAAAGAAAAAGCCCGAATCGGCGAAATTGTTGCTCAGGGTTGGTGGGCCGGAGGTGCGTTAAGCTTACCTACCATCTTATTGCTACGTCATGTTTCAGCCTTTTCGAACGCTTTCGGTATTTCTGACGAAATCTCACAGGCCGCGCAAGAATATTGTAATGCCGTAAATTATGGCGTTATCTCATCGTTTTTGCGGGAGAGCGATCTAAACTTTGCGCAAGGTAACAAACAGCCTCAAATTATTTTAGTTTCGAAAGCGGTGAATGCTGCTTTGTCTGCGTTTTTGAGTTACGCACTCGTACTTGGTACTTTTGGCTTTCCCCGTTTAGGTATCGCTGGTTTGGGCTATGGGAGTTCGTTGTCTGCTTGGCTAAGCCTGATAGGATTAAGGTTTTATTATAAAAATAACCAGCAATACGATGAATTTAGGCTATTTGATTGGCATCTTCCAAACTTCAAAGATATTTCTAAGCTTTTTCAAGTTGGCTTGCCAATTGGATTGAATAGCGCGCTTGCCTCAGTCAATGTAGTCATTCTGTCAATATTGGCTGGCAAGCTTGGTAAGGAGGTATCTATTGCACAGGAAGTCTCGTCTATACCTATAACAGCATTTATTACATTGCTCATGGGCTTGGTAATAGCCACCAACGTAGAAATTTCCCATGCGATGGGGAAATTAAAAGCTGCGCTAGAACATCATGAAGACGCAGCATTTACCGAGCGTCTACAAAAAAATGTCAACCGCTTGGGTAACACAGCCTTTATTATTGGCTTGCCTCTTGCATGTTGCGCTGGCCTGTTATTTACATGTTTCTCTAAACCCATTTCAGAAATTTTTCTCGACACTTCACAAGACATTCCCAAAGAAACGTTGAAATTGACGCAAACGCTTTTATTGATTAATAGCGTGGGTCTCATCATCGACACGCTTAACAGCATCAGCACTTTCAATTTACTGGCTATACAAGATACCCTATTTGCTTTACTACTCAGCACGGGCGCGAGTTTGTCAGGATTATCTGCAGGTGCATACTTATCACAAGCCAATAAAAAAGCTGAGTGGTTATTTATCAGCCTAGTTTTAGGAAACCTAATCACAGCGCTAGCCGTTACCCATCGGTGGCTGAAGAAGAGTAGTTTTAATTAATTAAGGTCGTAAAAATATATAAACACCGCCCTGAGGAAGAGCATTATTCCATTATCACGCCCATAAGCATAATATTAAATGCCAATTTAAAAAATTTATCTGGAAATATGGAGGAAGAGGAAGTTCTGCTCGCTATGAAGACAAGTGGACTATTTGTAAATGCAATAGATAGATTCTATGAGTATCATCGATACTCCTATGCATATTGCTGCTGCATGCAATAATTTACAAGCTCTAGAAAAGTTACTCGAGCTAGGAGCGCAACCTTCCTTAACTACCAAAGATAGTAAAGGGCTCACTCCTTTGGTGAGCGCTTCTCTTTGTCTACTCTTCTTTGCTCCAGCAGCTTCTTATTCGCCTCACTTAAGCCGCTTACTTCATCGATTATCGTATCTCTCAGATTCAGTTGCGCATGTGGCGATATCCATTCCAATTCCACTGGATAACTTTCATTTTCTTTTTTTATCTTCCACTGGCGCAATGTATGATCTTTATTGCTCGTCAATAGATAAAAGTTCTCAGGCGTCTCTCTCCAGCCTATGCTACTGCCATACTTCCTACATTCCTCAATCACTTTTAAACATTTTCCCGACGCAACCTCCCACAGGCGGACCGTCTTGTCAAAACTACTTGAAGCGATCAGCGCTCCGTTCGGCGAATATGCCACTTTAGGAACAGAGTCTGTATGTCCTTCTAAGATATGTATAACTGTGCCGCTTTGCACGTCCCACACACGAATTGTATTGTCAGCACTGCTTGAAACGAGCTGTGCTCCACTGGGTGAATACATCACATACAAAACAGTGCTTGTATGTCCTTCTAATGTACGCAAAGCTGAACCACTTTGTGTGTCCCACAGACAAATTGTACTGTCAGCACTGCCCGAGGCGAGTTGTGACCCATCTGGCGAATACACCACAGTGGCTACCCCCTTGGTGTGTTTGTCTAAGGTACGCACAATAATCCCGCTTTGCGCGTCCCATACGCGGACTGCATTGTTACAATCACCCGTGACAATCTGTGACCCGTTGGGTGAATACGCCAGAGCAAAAACAGCGTTTGTATGCCCCTCTAAAGTGTACAAAGCTGCGCCGCTTTGCGCGTCCCACACACGGACCGTCTTGTCATGACTACCTGAGGCAATCTGCGACCCGTTGGGCGAATACACCACTCGAACGATCGACTTAGTATGCCCTTCTAAGGTGTATATGGCAGCGCCACTCCAAGCATCCCACACACGGATCGTGCTATAACCAGTAGAGGCTATCTGCGCATTATTTGGCGAATACACCACTTTAGATCCACTATGTCCCGTTATAGTGTGTATAGCAGTCCTACTTCGCGCATCCCACACACGAACTGTATTGTCATCGCTGACGGAGGCAATTTGCACTCCGTTTGGTGAATACGCCGCGCCATTAATAGAGTCTGTATGTCCGTGTAGCGTTTGTATACTTGTGCGACTTTGCATCTCCCACACACGGACTGTCGCATCATGGCTACCGGAAATAAGCTGCGTCCCGCTCGGTGAATACGCAAGGCTAGCGGTATCACCTACGTGTCCTCTTAGCGTGTGCATAATAGCCCCGCTTCGTGCATCCCATACACGAACTGTTTGGTCCTCACTGCCCGAAGCAATTTGCTCTTCGTTGGGCGAATACGCAACGCTAACCACCGAACCTTGATGTCCTGTTAGCGTATATATAATATCCCCAGTTTGCGTATCCCACACACAGACTGTACTGTCCTCACTACCCGAAACGATCTGTGCCCCGCTTGGTGAATACACTACCTGGCGAATAGTGCCTTTATGCTTTTCCAAGGTACGCGTAACTTTGCCGCTTTGCACATCCCATACAAAGATTATCCCCTCACCACCGCCCGAAGCGATCTGTGATCCGTTTGGCGAGTACGCTAGACTACAAACAGCATGTGTATGCCCCTCTAAGGTGCATACTACTTTGCCACTTTGCACATCCCATATTCGGATTGTGCTGTCCATCCCACCCGAAGCAATCTGTGACCCGTTCGGTGAATAAGCTACGCTAAAAACCGGATCTTCGTGCCCCTCTAAGGTGTGTACAAGTGTGCCACTTTGCACATCCCATATACGAACTGTCTCGTCCTCGCTGCCTGACGCAATTTGCTTTCCATTTGGCGAATAAACTATATTGGTAACAGTGTATTCATGCCCTTTTAAGGTATGTATTTTTTCCCAATTTAAAGTCGCATATATGCTGATGTTGCCGAATTCAAGACCTAATGCACATGTTTTACCATCTGGGGAATAGGCGCACGAAAACACGCTATGCTCTTCTTGCAAATACGATTGTTCACCAAACTGTGCCCCTGATAGCTGCGCTCCGCTTAAATCTGCACCCCGTAGCCATACCTGACAAAAATTTACTCCTCTCAAATCCGCTTTTTGTAATTGCACAGCGTCAAATACGCCATAACTCAAATCTGCTCCAGGTACGCGTACTCCTTTGAGATCTTTATGATTGAATTGCACGCCAGCCTTCACCAAAAGCGTGAGTGCATTCGCTGCGATGTTTTGCACTTCTTCCGTTTTGGAGCGTTCTACCCAATTCAGCAGCTTTTGTTGTAGCTCAAAAATTTGCAGAATTTTTTCTTGCAAAAATTTCAATATTTCCGGTTGATCCGCAAACCACAATAGATCGAAAAATACTCTCTTTTCTACAATTTGATCGAGTTGCCCCAAATTTGAGAGTCGTTCTAATTGATTGAGTGCAAATTTTTGCAGTGCTTTATCTGAATTTACTAAGGCTTTTTGATGCTCTTCTTGAATCCTGCTTTTAATTAGATGAAGTTTTAAAGCAGGTTCTTCTAAAGCCTTTCCTTCTCGAGTAACTGTCGTGATGGCTTCAAATAACGCCTGGCGATCTGAAGAATACAGATAGGTTTCTATCTTTTGTTGCATTTCTTCGGGCAGCGAGAGAAATGGAGATTGGGCTGATGCTTGTGGAATAGGACGAGCCGGAATAGCTGTGTTGGAAATAGAGGTTACCATTTTTATCCTCAGTTTGAGGTGAGCGTAAAATACTGTTGGTTATTAAATACATTTCATAACCAAGCAAAGAGGTACAGGATCTTCGAACTAACGATAAAGCGTAAGCAAGTCATGGCCCCCCCAGGCTTGTAGCCTGAACTGCCATCTCCGCCACACGCAGCGCCATAAATTTTTTAATGGATCAGCTTGGCTTTGCCTGCTAAGCAATATCCAGGCACTGCACACTACTTAATCCCTGGTTAAACCATAAGATGTCCTTCAAGCCAATCACGCTATCTAATTTGCAACTCTACAGATAAGGTTCGTACACCCGATATTGGCCTGAATATTTTGTTCAGGGGGGGGGAATGAGGGTCGAGTTACAAAAATTCGCAGACCTTCATCATGAAAAGGTCCTATGAGTGGCGCCGCGTAAGATAAAGCAAAAATTGCATGTTAATTATTATTTATGTATTAATTTAATAATTAATATCCATCTGCAGGAGCTTAGAGCGTCCTACCCAATTCCATAATTTTTTTCTAATTCAGGATTTTTTTATTTTTTCTTGTAAAAATTCTGATATTTCTGGTTTATCAATACACCACAGCAGCTCAAAAAATTCACTCTTTTCTACCACCTCATCAAGTTTTCCACATGCAAATAATCTTTCTAATTGATTGAACGCAAATGTATGTAATTCCCTATCCGTATTCATCAAGGCCCTTTGATACTCTTCTTTGATCCGGCTTTTGATTAAACGGAGTTTCACAGCTGGCTCTTCTACCACCTCGCCACCACAAATGAGGGAACCTTGTATTTTGTTATAAGTGGCCACAACATATAATAAAATACAAGGGTTTAATAAAGTTTGAAGGAGATTTTTTTAGGATCTAGGGCATGCCCTTACTTACCGCTGGCGGGGAGGAACGACGCCGTTATAGGGCTTCGAAAGAAGAAAAGAGAAAACCCTATGCCACAAGGCTGACTGTGCCAGCTACTTTAGATTTAATACACTCTCTAATACCGCCCGCAAGTTGTGCAAGGCCACACTGACACCGAGGACAAAGCTAAAGCGCAGGAACTTCATGATTGGTAAAAAAAGATTTGTGGGATCAAGCCAAGCTGGGCTATGAAAATTGATGGAACCGGTAGGATGCCGATTGAAGCTAGACGGCGCACAAAACGACCTAGAAATGGCACGGCTTGAATCAAGCTTTGAAGCGAATTTGCCCCAGATTTGTCCCAGAAAAAGTAATTTTGGCTTATGAGCCGTTGCAGTCAGTATAAGGGGATTTTTGGGGTGGCCGATGGGACTTGAACCCACTATATAGGGGAATAAGGGGGATATTAGGGATTAATTTCCTGATTTTGCAAAGCTTTACGCCCTCATAGTTCCCTGGTTTCCCCTCATTTGTCCCAAGATTTGTCCCAAACTATGACGTTTTATCACGCTCACTGACAACCAGCGACTTCTGGTCGTACTGTGCACATGTAGCCCTGGAACGCACGGAGTTTGTCTATCTCTTATTGCTTTTTAATTCTTTTTTTAGGTCAATTCCCCCTCTGGTGGAAGGCATGAAATCATGCAAAAACCAGATAAAAGCACAAATAGAAATTACGTTACCCCATACATTTTTTGTGAATAAAAAGTTTCATAAGTTCATCTATTTCAGAACCGAATAAGCCACTAACATTGCACCAGCAATCCCCATTTTTTAATAGAAAGAGGTTATTAATTATAGGGTTTACAGCATGTCCTTACACACAACTCAAAGTGCCTGATTTTCTCGTGCCCAGCGGAGTCCGCGTACAAAGGTAGCAATCTGCTGCATGCCTTGCCAGATAGTTTTTACGCCGGGCTCTCTCCCCCCTTACGACCTAGGAAGCCACCCAGCATCGCAATCAGTCACACTACTTCATTGAGTGGGAGCACTTTCTTGGGCACGTGTTTTTCCATAAGCAGATACGCTGCTTGCCATTCTTCTCGCTCAAAGAGCAACTCCGCATCCAGATCCGGAGAGGTACGGCCCAACCGCATCAGGCGGGCAATTCGCCATGCCACCACCATATAAACTGCCAGCACACGCTCGAGTTTTTCAATGGTTGCCAACTGCAATGCCTCGACGCGGCAGCCATTTTTGAGCACATGGAAGAACGTCTCGATCTCCCAGCATGCTCGATACCAGCCAATAAGCTCTACCGCTGCGTCAAAATCCGGAACTTCTCGATTGGTCAGCAGTCGCCATTCCACCGGGGCTGTGCCTGCGGGGCAGCCCACTTCACGCGCAATAACACAGCACACTTTCAGTGAATCGTCCTCACTATGGGCGAGGGCAACGCGCTTCATACGGACTTCTTGGCGCACCAACCGGGCTTTTTGCCCACGATGTGATGGCAATGTAAAACGTATCTCGCCTAGGGGCATCTGGGCATACACTACCTCCCACAGTCGTGCCCCCTCTGGCAGGGCGCAGTTATGCTTTGAGCGCAGTAGAAAGTCCACCGGATTCAAAACCTATTCTTTTAATAATACAGAATTTCGCCCTATTAATAAGAAATTAATTTGACCTTGCTATATTGATTATAGAAATTTAAAAAATAATTTATTTTTATATTTTTTATTATTTCTAATAAATGGATATAATCATGGATAAAAGCAAGCTCTCATCAACCCCTTTTCCTCCACCCAATCTAACTCCAGAACAAAGGGAAAATAGTGCCATTCCTGCGCAACAACTCCCAATAAAACACCATGCGTTTGGGGCTATTCGAGAACTAGGTCGTAAATCTGGACGGAGTACCCGTAACCCTGGCTCGATAAAATTTATAGAAGAGGATGCGAATGGGCAAAAAATCGCATCAACAAAAATTTTATCTCGTAGCATAGGTTTTATTTCAAAGCATATAAGACTACCCGAGGATATAGATAACGCACGCACTGCAACAGGAGAAAGCGTATTGCGCACGCATACCGAAGCGGCTCTGATTGCCGCAGCCACCGTAGGTAAATTTGACGTAAACGGTGAAATAATCGACATTTCAGGGCAAAAGCCAGTTTATTCCACCTCAGCTAACCAACCTTGTGAGAGGGGGGCCGGCCACGAAAACTGTAAACCGCTGTCAGAAGCACCGCCCTTGTCTCCCATGGCTTTTTTTAATCCTTACAAGAATCACGATGACGCACTTCAAACTGTCAAATTACTCACAACGCACGATGAGGATAAATTTATTTACGCAGACTGTGCGAGTGAGACCGATAGCGACAGTGACCTTGACCCCAGCAAAAAACGGATTATCGTTATCGATAGCCATAGCATGGCAGGTCGAGATTTTAATTTGGACAAGGAAACTCCAATTCGTGCTATAGATCTTAAAGACTTCACACCTGAATTCGATTCTAGACACCCTACTGAATAGGAATTCAGAGTTGCAAAAAACGATTAGACATCTCGCTATTTAAAGTAGGCGGCATTCCTAACTCTATGAATGCCGCCCACTATTCCCTCTGCTTCAATAACTTTTCATTCGCCTGACTTAAGCCGCTTACTTCCTGGATTTGCATATCTCTCACATTGAGTTGTCCGTGCGATGATATATATTCCAGTTCTACTATATATTCTTCCCCTTCTTTTTTTACTTTCCACTGGTGCAATAAACGATCTTCACCGCACGTCAATAAATAAGAGCCTTCGGGCGCTTTTTTCCAGGCTATGCTAGCGCGACGCATTCCTTGAATCACTGTTATACATTTTCCAGAAGCAAGCTCCCATAC
>JASSUD010000012.1:0-50559 GCA_031963225.1 Mycoavidus cysteinexigens | reverse complement strand
CCTTTTACATGGGCATCTCGGTAGGTTGGTGGTGACGAAGGAACCCCAACATGCAAACCGCCTATTTTTAATCTTTGCGCTCTGCTTATCAACAACTCGCTGTTCTACAACGTGCGTAATATCAGTTTGTCAGTAACTTCGCTCGATACGATAATTTTCCTATTGGGCACACAGGCTGCGGTCGCGTGTGTGTCCATATGTTGCCTGTACTAGGCGATTGGCTAGAATCGAAGGTTTCCCAACCATAAACATCCAGCTGGTATCACCAAAATACCTATCTTTAATCACAGTGACATCGATATTTAAAATATCCACATCTCCTCGTATTGCGGCCTGTACTAAGGCTCCATCGGCATACCGTAGCGAAAGCACCAGTCCATCAAATATCAATTCGCAAGCGCATTCAACATTATCTTGCTCTAAAAAATCAGAGCATCGTTGGCCAAACGCAGCTACCTCTTCTTCGCTAAAACCATTTTGTAAGCACAGCATAGGCCGGATGTGCGCCACAGTCTTAAAGCCTTCCGCAGCGGCACCCCTACCTTTTCAAAATGCGTGGAAGGAACTCAAATGGAAAAATTACCGAAACAGTACCTTACACAAGAATTTAGGCTATTTGCCAAATCGCACAATGTTAAGGCCGTAGTATTTTTTGCAGCCTAAACGCATCTATAGGTGACGAGGGAGGGCACTCTTCAAAAATAGAAACGGATCACCAGCCACCAATGGGAGTAGCCTCAAATATCCATTTAATCACGCATACGATATTTCTTATTTTCACTGTATTAATGCGGGCTTTGTTTACATCAGTGGTAGCGAAAACGTCCTCTTGAAATGAAGTTTTTCAGCGGTTTGGAACTGTGATAGCTACATTCCTGCTATAGGAAAGCTTTTGGCTGTTAAGTTGGCCGTATTGCTTATCTGGCACTGATTTTGAAATTAGATATTTAGGCTTATCTTACTAGGGAAATAGCAATGAATATAATTCCACCCTCTTCAGCGCACTATCAAGCTACGCTGCAACAAGTGACACAAGGATTACTTGATGGAGTCGATGAATACCACGAAGAAATAGTAAAGAAAAAAAATGCAGAGGCTCAAGCAGAAAGTGATACGCCAGCTGATGTGGCAGGGGTTGTGAGTACATATGCGTCGTCACGTCAACCTGTGATAGCCCGAGTAGAAGCAGAGTATTTTTCGCTGAGACAGGATCTACAAGACAGATTAGCAGATGGTTTAGAGCAACTTGATCAAGTCGCCTCCCAAGAGTTTTTAAGCAGAGGTCAGCAAATTCTCTACTTAGAACAGGAAAAGGCAATTTATGAGAGAGAAGCTGATGAAGCGAAACAAGCTGCTTTAGCTTTTCTTGAAGAGTTCAAACATGACAGGATATTGACTAAATTTGAAATTCAAGCTTTGACTAAAGTACTCAAAAACCCCATTAGAAATTATGAAGCTACGTATAGAGCCAAGGCTGCCGCTATATTAGGTCAACAACCTGTATTACCGAAAGAAGTCCGCTTAGCTCTAAAAGAGGTAATCGATTATCAAGATCAAGATGAATGGGTCAAAATTCAAGCCACCATAGCATTATCCAATTATGAGCCATTGCCTGACGAGTATATAAAAATCTTACTAAATGGCATAAAGCACCAAACGGAGCAATATGAGGTAGTGTATCGAGCCAATGCTGCCGTTGCCTTGTGTCAGCAATCTATCCTTTCTCAGGAAGTGTGCTCAGACTTAGAAGAGATACTAAAAGAACAAGATCGAGGAACCCAGCTTAAAGCGGCTATTGCATTGGCGGGGAGAGGCCAGCTGCCTAAAGAGACTATCCGAGTGCTGCTAGAGGCGGTACAGAATAGTCAGTATGCAGCGGTAGAGAGAGCTAATGCGGTCTATGCGTTGTGCCAGGAAGCTATCCTGCCTGAAGAAGTTCGTTTAGTTTTAGAGGAGGCGCTTACAGAGCAGAATCAAGATGAATGGGTTAAAGTTGAGATTGCTATAGCATTAGCCTCTTATGCCCGGTTATCTGAGGCACAGACAGCAATTTTACTAGATACGATAGAAAATAAGCGGTATCCATTAGCGTATCGAAGTGATGCCGCCTATGCCTTGAGCAAATTATCAGTCATGCCTGAACAGGCGCGTTTAGCTTTGAATAGATGCCTCCAAAATGATGATAAAGGCGTAAGGCTCTATGCTGCTACGGCATTAGCCCGCAAAGGCCTTTTCTTAGATGAAGCGACTTCTATTTTAGTGGAGGTGGTTGGCAATAAGCAGTACGCTAATTTTCTTAGACGTAATGCTGCGTTTGCGCTGGGTAAGCAGACAGAACTCCTATCTCAGGAGGCCGAATCTGCCCTAGAAGCAGCCCTGAGTGATCCAGATAACGAAGTTGAAATTTATGAGGCTGTGGCATTAGCTGGCCAAGAACTCTTCCTAGATAATAATGTGACTCCTGTCTTAGTGGAGGTGGTTGGCAATAAGCAGTACGCTAATTTCCTTAGATGTAATGCTGCGTTTGCGCTGGGTGAGCAGACAGAGCTCCTCTCCCAGGAGGCCCAATCTGTCTTAGAAGCCGCCCTTAATGATCCAAGTAGCGAAGTTAAAATTCAAGCGGCTGCCGGATTAGCCTGCCAAGAACTCTTCCTAGATAAAGTGACTCCTATCTTAGTGGAGGTGGTTGGCAATAAGCAGTACGTTAATGGGCTCAGAGGTGACGCTGCGTTTTGGTTAGGTAAGCAGTCAGCAGTGCTATCCCAGGAAGCCGAATCTGCTTTAGAAGCCGCCCTGAATGATCCAGATAACGAAGTTAAAATTCAAGCGGCTGTGGCATTAGCCAGCAAAGGTCACTTCCCAGACAAAGTGACTTCTATTTTAATAGAGGCGGTTGGCAATAAGCAGTACGTTAATACGGCTAGAGGTAATGCTGCTTATGCATTGAGTTTGAAACCAGAATTACTCGAAACAGAAAATGTCCGTTCAACCTTAAAGGCTGTTTTAGAAGATAGTGATGATCGGGTTAGAAGTTATGCTTCTGAAGCGTTGAAAAAATATAAGCAGTCTCAGCAGCCCCAACAGAGTCGGTGGTCGATTTTTGGTTGGTAATTTTTGCCTGGCAGGATTAGGCTGTTGATAAAAATGCAGCAGCCCCTATCGACAAGCGCTCTGTAAGAGAGCGTGCAAGCCATCGGGCTGTAATGACAGTGAACGCAAAAGTGGCCTTGAAAATGTCGAGATCCAAAATGTATCTATCCCATTTGGAGGGCTAGAAATAGATTCTGAAGATTGAATGCATGAACAAACGCATAGGAGCATGGCAAGCATAATCTTACTGAGCTAGGGTGCGGCGAAGCTGCGCGGAGAGCTTGATGCATTTCTAAGATATCCGAAGGAAGGGCGTTGTAGCTACGAGGTTTGGCTGAATCCACGCAAGCTATGTGATTGCGTCTAAGCAGCTTGGAAAAACTCTGTTCTAACAGCATTTTTCCATTAAGGACGCATCCTAGACTCCAGCTGTTTTTGGTAGCTCGTTTTTGTCACTGGGGTGATGAGATTTTTACTCAGGTAATAAGAGTATTCTCTACTGGCAGATGCTTGTGTACGCTCTACAAATCTCTGCATGCGTATGGTTCCAAGTTTTGTGCACTATTTCTGTGTTTTTCAAGCATACATTCTGTGCACCTGTTCCTATTTCGCCTCTATCTATTCATCTATGAATTTGAGGGGCTAGAAATAGGCTCTGACTATTGAATGCATGAATGCGTAAGCAGAGGTGAATTGTATAGAAAGTACTATTTGTAACGAGGGAAATATGCCAGTAGAACCACTTCCAGCAGTTATGCCGAAAGGCCTTCCCTGTACGTTTGGAGGCCCTAACCCCCCTCTGGGAAGTCCCTCTGGGCCTGAGCCCAGCTCATTGGGTGATACATCTAATTTGGCAGATGAGAAGACATGCTTGCAAGCGCTAGCAGAATTCATAAAATCCGTTTTTAAAATGATCGTAGATTTCGGTCGCTCCATCATTTTTTCTAATCCACTTGTGCGCTTGCTACGAGCTGTTATCTATAGAAGTAATGTGGTTGAGCAAAAAGGATCGACATCTGCTGCTCGTTCGAACAATGCGGTTGGGTCAGTGGAATCGCTTACGGAAACCCACAATAAAAAGGTGAAAACCCTCGATGAAGAGGCGAAAAAACCCACCGTGCGGACACAGAAGGGCAATCATTTGTCACGTAAAAACATTCGGAAACGCAGGCACCTAAATGAACAAAATGCTTCTCCAAAAGTCAATGCTTTTCTAAAAGTCAAAGTGGCATAGGAGAAAGTGCCTGTAGAGAAACTCTCAATCTACGGCGCTCATCCTATAAGAGCGTTAAGAAAAGCAGAGATTTTCTACAGGGTCTTCAGCAAAATGTACCTATCCCATTTGTGCTTATTGCGCATGACTCCAAGTTCAGTGCACTATTTCTGTGTTTTTCAAGCCTATATTCTGTGCGCCTGTTCCCATTTCGCCTCTATCTATATTCATCCACTCATTTGAGTAGCTAGAAATAGACTCTGAAAATTGAATGCATGAATCCCTAGGTGGAGGAAAATTGTATAGAAAGTACCGTTTATTAATGAGCAAACTATGAAAATAGGGCCGCCACTACCAGCAGCTATAAAGCACCCCTCAGCTTCCCTTGAGAGTCCTCTCTCTGAATCTGCGCTCGATTTAGTTGGTGCATCTGATAGCCAACCTCAGAAGACGAGCTTGGAAGTGCTAGCAGAATTAATAAAATCCTGCCTTAAAATGATCGTAGATCTCTTTCAATTAAGCATTGCATCTAATCCATTCGTGCGCTGGCTACATTCTGCTTTTTATCAGAGCGATGAGATTGGGCAAAAAGAGGAGATTGAGCAAAAAATCGAGCCAAAAACGGGAACCCAAGCGATTCGGGAGCAGATCGAAAAGCTTCAGCAACAGATCAGGGATTGTGACATTGGCATCGAGAATGGGCGGAAGAAAAAAGAAGGACTAGAGGCTGGTATCAAAGCGCTAGAGGGCAAAGTGCCGCCTGTGGAGAAAGGCCAAAAATCAATTGGTGTTCGGAAGAGTGTTAGGAAAAGCGGAAATCTTCTACAGGATGTGCACCGAAATACGCTTAAGCGGCTAAAAGAAAGTGAGGGGAATGCCGCAGGGATAGAGCGGAAAATGGAAAATTTAACTAGCCCATCGAAAAAATCTCGTTCTGCGCAAAAGGATATTGATCCTAGGTTCCAGTTGATGAAGCTAGAAAATAATTTGGAGATCACCAATAAAAAACTAAGCCAGAGAGGAATTATCAGGAAAACTCTCGTTTCTCAATTACAAGTAAAACAAAAAGAGTTGGAAGCGGTGTCCTGGAGGCTTGCTAGCCACGAAGATATGGCAGGCTTCTATAAAGAATTCTACTCGAAAGGATAGAGAAGGTATGTCTGCGATGAAATATCAAAAGTTAGCGAACTTTCAAAATAGTTTCTAGCGCTTTTTTTTCTGCAGACATCCTCTACGCAAGCTGTGGCACAGAATGGAACATGCGGTAGTTCGCAATGTTCCATAAGGACGCCTCTTAGACTCCAGCTGTTTTTGGTAGCTTGTTTTTGTCAGTAATTTCGCCCGATACGATAAAGTGCGGTGGCAAAGGAGATCCCGCACAAGCTGTTAACACTTCATAACCGGTATCTGTTACTAAAACAGTATGTTCCCATTGGGCAGATAAGCTTCGGTCGCGTGTTTTAACGGTCCAGCGATCAGGCATGGTGCGGATGTCGCGTGAGCCTGCATTGATCATAGGTTCTACGGTAAAAATCATACCCGCTTGCATTTTGGGGCCCATGCCGGGTTGGCCATAATGTAATACCTGTGGCTCGTCATGAAAGACGGTATTAATCCCGTGCCCGCAATATTCTCTCACTACGCTAAAGCCCAGGTTTTGCGCATAGGTTTGCACCGCATATCCAAGGTCTCCAAAAGTAGCGCCGGGACGAATGGTCGCTATACCCATCCACATGGATTCATATGTCGCCTGCACTAGGCGATTAGCGAGAATTGAAGGTTTCCCAACCATAAACATCCGGCTGGTGTCGCCAAAATATCCATCTTTAATTACGGTTACATCGATATTTAAGATGTCCCCTTCTTTGAGGGTGCGCGACCCTGGTATGCCATGGCATACCACTTCATTCACGGAAATGCAGATGCTTTTGGGATAAGGTGGAAAACCGGGAGGCTGATAGTTTAGACAAGCAGAAACGGCTTGTTGTTCATTGACAATGTATTCATTGCATAGACGATCGAGTTCTTCGGTGCTGACTCCGACTGCTACAAAAGGTGTGATGTAGTCGAGTACTTCGCCAGCTAAACGACAGGCCACTCGCATACGTGCGATGTCGTTAGCATTATTAATTTTGATCGTCATAAGAAGCGGAAGATAAATAAAAGATGGAAGTGCAAACAGCGAGATTATCGCATCTTGTGCAGCGTAATTGATTCGGAATTCCATATTTTAGGAGTTTGCCCGCAGCGGATGCTATACTCAGGCGCTCAAAAATTTTGCAAAGGGTTTTCTCTTTGTAAAGCCTTTGTAGCTATTACCCATCCGAGCCCGCGCATCTAGGGTGTTCGCGCAATGCAAGTGTATTGCGCGGATGTCGCAGCGGGCTTTAGGCCGAACCCTTTGGAGATTGTCGTGTCAGAAGAAACCTTGCCAGAAGAAAAAATCAACTTGAAGATGTCAGACCTCTTTCGCGATGCCGTGCATTTAGGGCACCAAACGCGATTTGGTCATCCTAAAATGTTTGAATACATTTTGGGCCAGCACAACCGAATTCATATTATTAACCTGGAAAAAACGCTGCCGATGTTTCGCCGCGCGCTCAAGTGTATTGAGCAAATAGCAGCGAATCACGGAACCATTCTTTTCGTGGGCACGAAGCGTCAAGCCCGCGACACGATTGCAGATGAAGCTATGCGTGCAGGGTCTCCTTATGTAAATAGCCGTTGGCTTGGAGGTACCTTGACCAATTACCGTACCTTGAAAAAATCCATCGATAAACTCAAGGAAATGGTTACTGCTGTTGGTGCAGGTGCGCTCGAGAAACTCACGAAAAAAGAAGCACTATTGTTTGATCGCCAGATTGTTAAGCTTGAAAAAGCCATCGGTGGTTTGACAGACATGGGCGGTATGCCTGATGCGCTTTTTGTCATCGATGCGGGTTATCACAAAATTGCTATCGCTGAAGCCAATAAACTGGGTATCCCTGTAATTGCAGTCGTAGATACGAACCATGCTCCTGATGGTGTCGACTATGTGATTCCTGGTAATGATGATGCACGCAAAGCTATTCAGCTCTATGCTAAACAAGTCGCCGACGCGATTTTGAGAGGGCGTGAGAAAAATATGCAAGGCCTAGTTGCACAGATTCGTGAAGAACAAGATGTTCCTGCCGAAGATGGCGCAGAGGTTCTTGCCTAAATAGGTATGTAGCGAAAAGCTAGCCTACACTTTCTTCGTTTCAATGTTGGAATACGATTAGAACGCAGATCAAAAAGGGGGGCTCAAGCCCCCTTTTTTAGAGCTTGAGCGCGCTTTGAAGGGTTGTATGTAGTGTGCTTATTAAAAATGGGCAATACCTTCCATATTTTCATTTACTAGATCCTAGTGTGTCTACATAGGGTCTCAGAATTCGGAGTTATAAACATGGCAGTAGTTACTGCGGCTATGGTCGCAAAATTGCGCGCAAAAACAGATGCGCCCATGATGGAATGCAAGAAAGCATTGACAGAGGCTGGTGGAGATCTGGATGAGGCGGAAAAATTATTGCGCGTGAAACTTGGAAACAAAGCAAGCAAAGCAGCAGATAGAATAACTGCAGAAGGCATACTGGCGGGTCATATCGAAAACGGTGTGGGCGTTTTAGTAGAGTTGAATTGCGAGACAGATTTCGTTGCAAAAAATGAAGCTTTTATCGCATTTGCAGATGCAGTGGCTCGTCTTATTGCTGAGCATAATCCTGCTGATGTAGCTGCGCTGCTTGCACTAGAAATGCCCAATGATGGCGGGCGCAGTACAGTAGATGCTACGCGTCTTAGCCTGGTTGGACGTATTGGTGAGAATTTGACCATTCGCCGCTTTGTGCGTTACCAAACTGCCAATAAACTCGCCTGCTACTTGCATGGCACGCGTATGGGTACTTTGGTTGAGTACACCGGAGATAATGAGCAAGTAGGTAAAGATATAGCGATGCATATCACTGCTATGAAACCTGCTGCAGTATCTGCCGATGAAGTGCCGGCTGATCTCATCGAAAAAGAGCGCAGCGTCGCAGAAAAAAAAGCGGCTGAATCCGGTAAGCCTGAAGCCATTGTGACCAAAATGGTGCAAGGAAGTGTTGATAAATACTTAAAAGAAGTATCCTTGCTCAACCAAGCATTTGTGAAAGATGATAAGCAAACGGTTGCTCAAGTATTAAAAACTGCAAATAGCAGTGTGCAACGCTTTACATTGTATGTAGTAGGTGCTGGACTTGAGCGGCGTCAAGACAATTTTGCTGATGAAGTTGCTGCGCAAGTAGCACTTGCACAACAGCAATAAATTTTAATAATTGATATTACGCATGTTATAAAACAGTGAGTGGTTGATAAGCAGAGCGCAAAGATTGAAGGTGGGTGGTGCGCATGTTGGGGTTCCTTCGTCACCACCAACCTACCGAAATGCATGTATAAAAAGGTCTCATCAAGCTCTGAAAGCATGGTAGGTTGGTGGTGAGGTACGAACCCCAACATGCATACCACTTACTTTTAATCTTTGCGCTCTACCGATCAATAACTCGCCGTTCTACAGCATGCGTAATATCAGTTAATAATAAAAAGAGGCTTAAAGTTTTGTTCGAACTTGCTTTAGACAGGCTTTGAATCTCCAAATAGTGTGTGCTTTTCCCTTTTTGCTAAACCTTTCTTTCATCTCTTGATTGGGTCAGTATGTCAGACGTTCGTGAATGTGCAGTGTACAAGCGAGTTTTATTAAAACTGTCTGGCGAAGCGCTGATGGGCGATGATGCCTTTGGCATCAATAGAGCAACAATCGAAGGTATGGTCAGAGATATCGCCGAAGTAATGCGCCTGGGAGTGCAAATGGCGATTGTTATCGGAGGCGGCAATATTTTTCGCGGAGTAGCGGGCGGAGCAGCTGGCATGGATCGCGCTACTGCAGACTATATGGGAATGCTGGCTACGATGATGAATGCGCTCGCTTTGCAAGATGCTATGCGCTACGTTGGAATTGAAGCGCGTGTGCAGTCTGCGTTGCGCATGGATCAAGTGGTGGAGCCTTATATTCGACCCCGTGCGATGCGTCAGTTAGAAGAAGGTAAAGTGGTTATTTTTGCTGCAGGTACAGGCAATCCTTTTTTTACTACAGATACTGCAGCAGCATTGAGAGGTTCGGAGATTGGCGCTGAAGTAGTGCTTAAAGCTACGCGGGTGGATGGCATTTACACAGCGGATCCACGTAAAGATCCGCATGCTGTTCGTTATGACAGTATTAGCTTTGATGAGATTATCGGTAAAAATCTTCAGATCATGGATGCTACTGCCTTTGCGTTATGCCGCGATCAAAAAATGCCGATAAGGGTTTTTTCTATCACTAGGCCAGGTGCGTTAAGGCGCATTATGCTGGGTGATAACGAAGGTACCTTAGTGCATTTGTAAGATCTTGTTTGGGCTTTTTAAGCCTAAGCACATTCTAGGTGCACTCTCATGCTTTTTTAAGTATGCGGAGTTTGGTGTTTGTGCCCGCGCCGTAATATATATCTTCCTTTTAAACATGCCCTGATAAGCCTTTTCCTGGCTGGCTATTTTTTTGCTTGAAAGTTTGGAGACCCTTAATGAGCCCTGCAGATATAAAAACTGCGCTTGAAAAGAAATTGCAGCGCTTAATCGAATCTTTTGTGGCCGACCTGGCTAAGATTCGTACAGGCCGCGCGCACACCGGTTTGATAGAAAACATTATTGTTGATTACTACGGAAATAAAACGCCTCTCTCCCAAATGGCGCGCTTGACTTTGCTAGATGCAAATACGGTGGGCGTGCAGCCTTGGGAGAAGGGGGTAATTGGCGCGATTGAAAAGGCGATTCGTGAAGCAGGTCTGGGATTGAATCCTGCAGCGCAAGGAGACCTGGTTCGTGTGCCTATGCCTATCCCTACTCAAGAGCGTCGCCAAGAGCTGAGTAAGGTCGTTCGTGGTGAAGGTGAGTCTGCAAAAATAGCAGTGCGTAATCTGCGACGTGAAGCCAATGAGCAACTTAAAAAGTCTCTCAAAGATAAATTGATATCTGAAGATGATGAACGTCGAGCACAGACTGATGTTCAAAAGCTTATCGATAAATTTATTGGAGAAGTAGAAAGATTGGTGCACGCTAAAGAGATTGAAATTACGACAGTCTAAATCTTATGACGGCTGCGCCCCTCCTTTTTGCCCCTATGCAAGATCCACCCATTTCAAATGCTTTTGATTTGAATAAAAGCCTTGTGCCTGAGCATATTGCCATCATTATGGATGGAAACGGCCGCTGGGCTGCAAATCGGAAATTGCCTCGTGCAGCGGGTCATAAGCGAGGGGTGGAGACGGTACGTACGGTTGTAGAGGCTTGTGCGTTACGGGGTGTGAAATATTTAACTCTGTTTGCTTTTAGCTCTGAAAATTGGCAGCGCCCAGCAGGCGAAGTATCGTTTTTAATGCGATTATTTGTCAGCGTGCTGCATCGTGAAGTGAGGAAAATGCATGCGCAGGGAATTCGCTTGCGTGTGGTGGGAGATTTGACCCGATTTGAGCCTCGCCTTCAGCACTTAGTGCGTGATGCAGAGCGCAAAACTGCAGATAACACCGGCCTTACCGTAACGATTGCTGCGAATTATGGAGGTCGTTGGGATATTGTCCAAGCTGCTCGCCAATGTATTGCTCAGGCGGCTGCTAGACGCGTCGATGAGGAGGAGGGGCATACTTCTGTGCAAGAGGCTCTTAGTGAGGCAGATTTTGCCCAGTATCTGGCGTTAGCGCACGCTCCTGAGCCCGATCTATTCATTCGCACAGGTGGCGAGCATCGTCTGAGTAATTTTTTACTCTGGCAGCTTGCTTACACAGAACTGTATTTCACCAATATATTTTGGCCAGATTTTGATGCGTTAGCATTGGATGCGGCACTGGCTAGTTATCAGCAGCGTGAGCGTCGTTTTGGTCGGCTTAGCGAGCAAATCAACGTGCCTCAAGAGTAGAGTCGTATGGACTTATTTCTCTGCGGTGGCTGATAATTGCACTGTATAATTCCTAAAAAGTTGTAAGCTAACCATGGTTTGGGTATTTTTCTTGCAGTGATTTAATGACTTAGGTTGACAGCGGGTATGCACTACAGCATAATCCGGCGCTTTTCTTCGGAGGGATGCCCGAGTGGCTAAAGGGGGCAGACTGTAAATCTGTTGGCTTACGCCTACGTTGGTTCGAATCCAACTCCCTCCACCAATTTTTAGTTTTACCCTAGGCCCGCGCTTAGTAGACTTAAGAGCCGATTTTTATTGGCGGGTCTGTTTTTTCAGTATGCGGGTGTAGCTCAATGGTAGAGCAGAAGCCTTCCAAGCTTACGACGAGGGTTCGATTCCCTTCACCCGCTCCAAGTATTTTGTATTAGAGCCTGCTCTAATAAAGCCCATGTGGCTCAGTGGTAGAGCACTCCCTTGGTAAGGGAGAGGTCGACAGTTCGATTCTGTTCATGGGCACCAATTGCAATTAGGTTTGCGATATATCCCAAAAACATGCGTGTTTTTGGGGAATTGCAAGCACATTCCAGAATAATTTTATTGGGGATTAGGCATGGCCAAAGAGAAATTTAAGCGCGTAAAGCCACACGTGAACGTAGGAACGATCGGTCACGTGGATCATGGAAAGACCACGCTAACCGCGGCGTTAGCCACGGTACTGTCAAAGAAATTTGGCGGAGAAGCGAAAGCGTATGACCAGATCGATGCAGCGCCAGAAGAGAAAGCACGTGGTATTACGATTAATACAGCGCACGTGGAATATGAAACAGCCACCCGTCACTACGCGCACGTAGACTGCCCAGGTCACGCGGATTATGTGAAGAACATGATTACGGGTGCAGCGCAGATGGACGGAGGCGTGTTGGTGTGCTCAGCAGCCGATGGCCCTATGCCTCAAACCCGCGAACACATTTTGTTAGCCCGCCAAGTAGGGGTTCCTTACATCATCGTATTTTTGAACAAATGCGATATGGTGGATGATGAAGAGCTGCTTGAGCTGGTAGAAATGGAAGTGCGCGAGCTGCTGTCGAAATATGATTTCCCTGGCGATGATGTACCGTTGATCAAAGGGTCTGCGAAATTGGCGTTAGAGGGCGATACGGGTCCGTTGGGCGAGCAAGCTGTGATGGCATTGGCTGACGCACTGGATACGTATATTCCGACTCCTGAGCGTGCGGTAGATGGAACCTTCTTGATGCCAATCGAAGATGTGTTTTCGATTTCAGGCCGAGGCACTGTGGTAACAGGGCGTATTGAGCGTGGATTGGTAAAGATTGGTGATGAAGTCGAGATCGTAGGTCTGGTAGACACGGTAAAGACAACCTGTACGGGTGTCGAGATGTTCCGTAAAGACTTGGACCAAGGCGAGGCCGGGGACAATGTTGGGATCTTATTGCGTGGTGTGAAGCGTGAAGATGTGCAGCGTGGTCAGGTATTGGCTAAGCCCGGTTCTATCAAGCCCCATACTGAATTTGAAGCGCAGGTATATGTATTGAGCAAAGAAGAGGGTGGACGTCATACTCCGTTCTTTAGCAACTACCGTCCTCAGTTTTACTTCCGTACTACGGATGTAACGGGTTCGATCGAATTGCCAGAAGGCAAAGAGATGGTAGTACCTGGTGATGACGTGACTGTGAAGGTCAAGTTGATTGCCCCGATCGCGATGGAGCAAGGTGTTCGCTTCTCTATGCGTGAAGGCGGTCGTACAGTTGGTACCGGCGTTGTCGCTAAAATTATTAAGTAAAGTAATAAAAAAGAAGAAATTGGGCATTGCGTTCCTGATTTCTTCTTTTGCAGTTTTATTTGGGTAAGCCCAAATAGCGCTCCTACAGGGGTATAGCTCAACTGGCAGAGCGTCGGTCTCCAAAACCGAAGGTTGGGGGTTCGATTCCCTCTGCCCCTGCCCGTATTAAAATCGGCTTCTGATTTTTATTAATCTATGAAGTAGATTGTATATTCAGGCTTTTGATTACACCTTACTTAGTTGCTACGAGGTGTGACAGGCATTTTTATGTGCCTTTTTCTCTTTATAAGCAGCTTTTGCGCATTTTATGGCTAATTCCTCTACTCAAAGCAGCAAAAAAGCTCTGTGTGATCGTTTAATACTCACATTGGGTCTGTGTTTTTTCGTTCTGGGTATTTTGGGTTTTGCTTTTTTAAATCATTACAACGGCTATATTCAACTGCTCTCTTTAGCGTGCGGTGTGGTGGCTGGAATCATTGCTGTTTTATTTTCCGCACCCGGCCGTGAATTTATTGCATTTTCCAAAAGCGCTTATATAGAGGTTTGTAAAGTAGTTTGGCCAGCACCCAAGGAAGCGGGGAAAATGACACTGATAGTGTTCGTTTTTGCGCTTGTGATGGCTGTGTATTTGTGGATGAGCGACAAAATTATCGAATGGTTGATTTTTTCATTAATTCTGCGCTGGAAATAAAATGAGTGATATTGATCCAACAGCGAGTCCAGCGGTGGGTTCAGACGCGCATGCAAAAAAAGCATGGTATGTCGTTCATGTGTATTCCAGCATGGAAAAAAGTGTTCAACGCCTGCTGCAAGAGCGCGTTGAACAGGCTGGAATAGCCAGCAAATTCAGTCGCATCCTGGTGCCATCAGAAGAAGTGGTAGAAATCAAGGATGGACGTGAAATTGTTACTGAGCGTCGGTTTTACCCCGGGTATGTTTTGCTCGAGATGGAGATGACCGATGAGACCTGGCATTTTGTCAATGCCACAAAAGGGGTCATGGGTTTTGTAGGTGGGGCACGTAAAGGTTCAACCTCCCGGAAAGGCTCCTCTAGTGCCGGGCGTCCTAGTCCTGTGCCTCAAGTAGAGATTGACCAAATTCTGTCTAGAATGGAAGGCAAAGTAGCGCCGCGTCCCAAAACGCTCTTTAATGTGGGCGAAATGGTCCGCATTAAAAGTGAGCCTTTTGCAGATTTCAATGGCAGCATTGAAGAAGTCAATTATGAGAAGTCTCGCCTTAGAGTTTCTGTGATGATTTTTGGACGTGCAACGCCTGTAGAGCTCGAGTTTGGGCAGGTTGAAAAAATATCGGAATATAGTTAGCTGTAAATTGCAGCACTAGGTGTTAAAAAATCTTTTTGATACCTGGCGCTGCACCAAGAGGAGCAAGTGCCTTAACCATTCTATTTGAATGTGTTTTTGGTAATTGCGTTATGACTCACTGAATGCTGTAAGTGATGTAATCATCTTATGCATTCGACCAGGGTTTTAAAATGGCAAAGAAAATAGTCGGTTTTATTAAGCTGCAAATCCCCGCGGGGAAGGCCAATCCTTCTCCTCCCGTTGGTCCTGCTTTGGGTCAGCGCGGTCTTAATATTATGGAATTCTGTAAAGGCTTTAACGCACAGACTCAATCTTTTGAAGCTGGTATGCCTTTACCTGTAGTCATTACAGTGTATGCAGATAAAAGCTTTTCCTTCATTATAAAAAGCCCGCCTGCTACTGCATTGATTAAGAAAATGGCTACAGATGCTCAAGGTGCGAAAGTAGATAAAGGCTCTGCTACTCCCCATACGCAAAAAGTAGGTTCGCTCACGCTTGAACAAGCAAAAGAAATTGTGAAGATCAAGCGTTTGGATCTAACCGCTGGCGATGAAGCCGCGGCGTTGCGTACCATTGCCGGGAGCGCACGCTCCATGGGTATTACTGTGGAGGGAATGTAATGGCTAAACTTTCTAAGCGTTTAAAAGCACTCGAAGGAAAAGTAGATTCCACCAAACTGTATCCTATCGATGAAGCTTTGGAATTAGTGAAAGCCTGTGCGACTGCTAAATTTGATGAATCCATCGATATAGCAGTGCAATTAGGCGTTGATGCACGTAAATCGGATCAGGTTGTGCGTGGCTCCGTAGTATTGCCTGCAGGTACAGGTCGTACGATGCGCGTAGCAGTTTTTGCCCAGGGCGAAAAAGCAGAGCAAGCGCGTGCAGCAGGAGCGGATATCGTTGGGATGGAAGACCTTGCTGAGCAAATCAAGGCAGGTCAGCTGAACTTTGACGTAGTGATTGCTTCACCCGATACCATGCGTATTGTTGGAACACTAGGGCAAGTTTTGGGTCCACGAGGCTTAATGCCTAACCCAAAAGTAGGTACGGTTACAGCCGATGTGGCAACCGCTGTTAAAAATGCTAAGGCCGGTCAAATTCAATTTCGTATTGATAAGAACGGTATCGTGCATGCAACGGTGGGTCGTGCCTCCTTTGAAGCGTCTTCATTGCGCTCAAATATCGCTGCTTTGATTGAAACTTTGCAAAAAGCCCGGCCTGCAACTAGTAAAGGCTTATATCTGCGCAAAATTGCACTTTCCAGCACCATGGGTCCTGGCGTGCGCGTAGAGCAAAATGCCTTTGCTGCATAAGTGCTATGGATTGGAAAGAGAAGAGTTTATGCATCATTTGATTGGCTTTATGAGCGTAAATCAAGATGCCTGGTTTCAATATAAGGGGGGCCACAGTGCCGCTAAATAAAGAAGATAAACGGGATGTGGTGGCAACAATGGCTGCCAGAATTACACAGACCCAAACAGTTGTCCTCGCGCAATATCGCGGTATGTCCAGTAGTGACTTGACGCGCCTTCGCGCAAAGGCAAAAGAGCAAAAAGTCTATCTGCGTGTGCTCAAAAATACTTTGATGCGTCGTGCAGTAGAAGGTACCGCTTTTGCACCTTTGGCTGATCATATGATCGGGCCACTAATTTACAGTTTTTCGGAAGATGCTGTTTCTGCTGCAAAAGTAGTGTATGAATTTGCAAAGAGCAACGACAAGTTAGTGGTACAGCAAGGATATTGCGAAGGAAAGATTTTAGATAAGTCTGCTGTAGAAGCATTAGCAAATATTCCTGGCCGTGAACAATTGATATCTCAATTGCTGGGTGTAATGCAGGCCCCTGTTTCTGGCTTTGCACGCGCACTTGCAGCACTTGCAGCTAAAAAGCAGGAAACAGAAGTTACTGAAGCTGCTTAAATTCACGGTTCTCAGCAGGCTTATAATTGATATATGTCTAATACGGTGCGATAAGTTCCGATAGAAAGACCCCCCTTTTTCAGTTTGATTTCAAATTTAGGAGTATGTAATGGCAATGGCGAAAGAAGATGTTTTGGAAGCCGTAGGCGCAATGTCGGTTTTAGAACTCAATGATTTAGTTAAAGCATTTGAAGAAAAATTTGGTGTGTCTGCTGCTGCAATGGCTGTTGCAGGTCCTGCAGGTGGTGGTGCAGCCGCTGCTGCTGAAGAGCAAACCGAATTTACAACGGTATTGCTTGAAGCCGGTGCAAATAAGGTTTCTGTCATTAAGGCAGTACGTGAATTGACAGGCCTTGGTTTGAAAGAAGCCAAAGAATTGGTAGATGGTGCGCCTAAGCCTGTTAAGGAAAGTGTACCTAAAGAGCAAGCTGAAGAAGCCAAGAAGAAATTGGAAGCAGCTGGCGCCAAGGTTGAAATCAAATAAATGTAGCCACCGTGCTACAGGCTGGCGTTTTTACACGCCAGCTTTTTGCATTTGTAAGCCCGATTTTCCACAAGAGCCTGTTTGCGATCTTTTAAAAAGGGTATGCATGGTGTTTGTGCGATACTCAACAGTTGTCCATTGACAATTTGATGATGTTCGCGCATAGCGCTATTTCAATCTTCTTTTTGAAGATTGTGAGCGGGTTTTTGTGATGTGACGCGTAGATGGATTTTACGTTTTAGAGCATTTTTCAAAAGGGGGAAATGCTCTAGCGATCTGGAGATGGTATGCAATATTCCTTTACCGAGAAAAAGCGGATTCGTAAGAGTTTCGCAAAGCGTTCAATCGTTCACCAGATTCCTTTTTTGCTGGCGACCCAGCTTGAGTCTTTTACTGCTTTTTTGCAGACAGACGTAAAGCCTTCTCAACGTAAGCCTCAAGGCTTGCAAGCCGCATTCGGCTCAATTTTTCCTATCTCCTCCCATAACGGCTTTGCCCGTTTGGAATTTGTAAGCTACACGCTTGCACCTCCAATTTTTGATGTCAAAGAGTGCCAGCAACGTGGTTTAACTTTCTGTTCTGCGCTACGTGCCAAAGTCCGTCTAGTTATTCTAGATAAAGAGTCTCCAAGCAAGCCCGTTGTTAAAGAAGTCAAAGAGCAAGAAGTCTATATGGGCGAAATTCCGCTCATGACTCCGACGGGCTCGTTTGTGATCAACGGTACGGAGCGCGTAGTCGTTTCGCAGTTGCATCGCTCACCCGGTGTCTTTTTTGAGCATGACAAAGGCAAAACGCACAGTTCTGGTAAGTTGCTTTTTTCCGCGCGTATCATTCCTTACCGTGGCTCTTGGCTAGACTTTGAGTTTGACCCTAAAGACATTTTGTACTTCCGCGTAGATCGCCGTCGCAAAATGTTGGTCACTATTTTGCTCAAAGCCCTTGGTTTAACCCAGGAGCAAATTCTCGACCTGTTCTTTGATTTTGATACTTTTACACTCAGAAATGAGGGTGCTCAGATTGAGTTTATCCCTGAGCGTCTGCGTGGAGAAGTAGCCTTTTTCGATATCTTGGCAGATGACGGCAGCATTATTGTCGCTAAAGATAAACGTATTAATGCTAAGCATATTCGTGAGCTTGAGAAAGCAAATACCAAAAACTTGTCTGTGCCAGATGACTATTTAATGGGTCGGGTACTTGCTAAAGCCATTATCGATGAAGAGACCGGCGAAGTTATTGCGAATGCGAATGACGAAATTACGGATGTTCTGTTAGATGCGATGCGAGAGGCAGGCATTAAGACCATCGAGACCTTATATACCAATGATCTCGATCAAGGCGCCTATATTTCGCAAACATTGCGTATTGACGAGACAACGGATCAAGCAGCAGCGCGTATTGCTATCTATCGGATGATGCGTCCAGGTGAGCCGCCAACCGAAGAAGCAGTAGAAGCTTTATTCAACCGACTCTTTTACGATAAAGAATCTTACGACCTGTCCAAAGTAGGTCGTATGAAGTTCAATCGTCGTGTCGGCAGAAGCGAAGTGACAGGTCCGATGACCTTAAGCGATGACGATATCTTGTCTACGATTAAGATCTTGGTCGAGTTGCGTAATGGTCGTGGCGAAGTCGATGATATCGACCATCTAGGAAACCGGCGTGTGCGCTGTGTGGGCGAGTTGGCAGAAAATCAATTCCGCACCGGCTTAGTGCGTGTAGAGCGCGCGGTTAAAGAGCGTCTTGGTCAGGCAGAAAGTGAAAACTTAATGCCGCATGACTTGATCAACTCCAAGCCCATTTCATCGGCTATTCGTGAGTTCTTCGGCTCTTCCCAGCTGTCGCAGTTCATGGATCAAACCAATCCGCTGTCCGAAATTACGCATAAACGCCGCGTTTCTGCGTTGGGACCGGGCGGCTTGACGCGTGAGCGTGCAGGCTTTGAAGTACGTGATGTGCATCCCACCCACTATGGTCGCGTTTGTCCAATCGAGACACCAGAAGGTCCAAACATCGGTTTGATCAACTCGCTGGCACTGTACGCAAGCATCAATGAGTATGGTTTTCTTGAAACCCCCTACCGTAAAGTAGAAAAAGGGGTTGTGCAGCAAGAAGTAAATTACTTCTCTGCTATTGAAGAAGGCCAGTATGTTATTGCTCAAGCGAATGCCGCAGTATCCGGTGAAGGGGTATTGACCGATGAGCTCGTCTCTGCGCGTGAAATGGGTGAGACGTTAATGACGTCCCCTGAGCGCGTTGAGTACATCGATGTAGCGCCTTCCCAGATCGTGTCCGTTGCTGCGTCTTTGATTCCTTTCTTAGAGCACGATGATGCAAACCGTGCACTGATGGGCTCAAACATGCAACGTCAGGCTGTGCCTTGCTTGCGTCCTGAGAAAGCATTGGTCGGAACGGGGATTGAACGTACGGTAGCTGTGGATTCTGGTACGACTGTGCAATCTTTCCGTGGTGGATTGGTTGATTACGTCGATGCTAGCCGAATCGTGATTCGTGTAAACGATGACGAAGCTGCTGATGGCAGTACGGGTGTGGATATTTATAACTTAATTAAATATACCCGTTCGAACCAAAGCACCAATATCAATCAACGTCCGATCGTTAAAGTCGGCGACACGGTTGCACGTGGCGATGTTATTGCAGATAGCGCTTCTACCGATATAGGAGAGCTTGCTCTCGGCCAGAATATGCTGGTCGCATTTATGCCTTGGAATGGATACAACTTCGAAGATTCGATTTTGATTTCCGAGCGCGTAGTAACAGAGGATCGTTATACCTCTATCCATATTGAAGAACTGAGTATCGTTGCACGTGATACAAAGTTGGGCCCTGAAGAAATTACGCGTGATATTTCCAATTTGGCTGAAACGCAGTTAGGCCGTTTGGATGATTCTGGGATTATTTATATCGGTGCCGAAGTACAGGCAGGCGATGTATTGGTTGGAAAAGTAACGCCTAAAGGCGAGACACAACTCACTCCTGAAGAAAAATTATTGCGCGCCATTTTTGGTGAGAAGGCCTCAGACGTCAAAGATACTTCTTTGCGTGTGTCTTCCGGTATGAATGGAACCGTCATCGATGTGCAAGTATTTACCCGTGAAGGCATTGTCCGGGATAAACGTGCGCAGCAAATTATTGATGATGAATTGCGACGCTACCGTCTTGATCTGAATGACCAGCTCCGAATTGTGGAAGGGGATGCTTTCTCGCGTCTAGAGAAGATGTTGGTAGGTCAACAGGCAAGTAGCGGACCAAAACAGCTAAGAAATACAGCTATTACGCATGCTTATCTGACTGGCCTAGATACGTATCACTGGTTTGATATCACACTAGTAGATGAAGAGGCAGCAGCTCAATTAGAAGCTATTAAAAAGTCTATTGAGCAAAAACGTCATGAATCCGAGCTGGCTTTTGAGAAGAAGCGTAAGAAACTGACCCAAGGTGATGAACTTCCCCCTGGTGTGCTGAAGATGGTGAAGGTCTACTTGGCTGTCAAACGTCGTTTGCAGCCCGGTGACAAAATGGCCGGTCGCCACGGTAATAAAGGGGTGGTTTCTAAAATCGTTCCCGTTGAAGATATGCCTTATATGGCGGATGGTACGCCAGTAGATATGGTGTTGAATCCTCTGGGTGTGCCTTCACGTATGAACGTGGGGCAGATTCTTGAGACCCATTTGGGTTGGGCCGCCAAGGGATTAGGGCAGCGTATTGGCGACATGTTGCAGTCGCAGGCCAAAGTCACCGAAGTGCGTAGCTTCCTTAAGAAAGTCTATAGCGGTCGTCATCATTCGGAGCCTCTTGACACACTGAGCAACGACGAAGTTTTTGAACTTGCTCGTAATCTGCAAGGTGGTGTGCCATTTGCAACCCCTGTTTTTGATGGTGCAAGTGAAGAAGATATTTCACATGCATTGGATTTAGCTTATCCCGACAAAATAGCTAAACAGCTAGGGATGACGAAATCCAAAAACCAGGTCACGCTCTATGATGGGCATACTGGTGAAGCGTTCGAACGCCCAGTGACGGTTGGGTATATGCACATGCTGAAGTTGCACCATTTGGTCGACGACAAAATGCATGCGCGTTCCACAGGTCCATACTCTTTAGTTACGCAGCAGCCTTTGGGCGGAAAAGCCCAGTTTGGGGGGCAGCGTTTCGGTGAGATGGAGGTGTGGGCACTCGAAGCGTATGGTGCATCCTATACCTTGCAAGAAATGCTCACGGTCAAGTCCGATGACGTTGCTGGACGAACCAAGGTATATGAAAACTTGGTTAAAGGTGAACACGTCATTGAAGCGGGTATGCCGGAATCTTTCAATGTGTTGGTGAAAGAAATCCGCTCGCTAGGAATTGATATTGATTTGGCGCGCCAGGGTCCTGCACATCAAGAAAGCGGATCTAAAGCACTGCTTGATATCTTCAAACAAGTGCACCAAGACAATGGCTTTGACGCTATTAAGATTGGACTGGCCTCTCCTGAGAAGATTCGTTCTTGGTCGTTTGGGGAAGTGAAAAAACCTGAGACGATTAACTATCGTACCTTTAAGCCTGAGCGGGACGGTTTGTTCTGCGCCAGAATTTTTGGACCGATCAAAGACTACGAATGTCTGTGTGGAAAATATAAGCGACTGAAGCATCGTGGCGTGATTTGTGAGAAATGCGGTGTTGAAGTCACCCTCGCAAAAGTACGTCGTGAACGCATGGGCCATATTGAATTGGCTTCTCCAGTTGCGCATATCTGGTTCTTGAAATCGTTGCCTTCCCGTCTTGGTATGGCACTGGATATGACACTACGTGATATCGAACGTGTGTTGTATTTCGAAGCCTATGTAATTATCGAACCCGGCATGACACCGCTTAAGCGCGGCTCAATCATGACGGAAGAAGACTATTACAGCAAAGTCGAAGAATACGGTGACGAATTCCACGCTGAAATGGGTGCAGAAGGCATACGTGCACTGCTGCGCTCCATGGATATAGGTGCTCGTATTGAGCAGCTGCGCGCTGATTTGAAAGCAACGGGTTCTGAAGCCAAGATCAAGAAATTTGCAAAACGTCTGAAATTGCTTGAAGCCTTCCAACGCTCCGGAATTAAGCCTGAGTGGATGGTGTTTGAAGTTCTACCCGTCTTGCCGCCTGATTTAAGGCCATTGGTACCGCTTGATGGGGGTCGTTTTGCAACCTCAGATCTGAATGACTTGTATCGTAGGGTTATTAACCGAAATAACCGTCTGAAGCGTTTACTTGAACTCAAAGCGCCTGAAATTATTGTGCGCAATGAGAAACGGATGCTGCAAGAAGCGGTAGATTCGCTCTTAGATAATGGTCGACGTGGTAAAGCTATGACGGGCGCTAATAAACGTCCTCTGAAATCGCTTTCCGACATGATCAAAGGTAAGAGCGGGCGTTTCCGTCAGAATCTGTTGGGTAAACGCGTCGATTACTCTGGCCGTTCTGTGATCGTGGTGGGACCTGAGCTTAAATTGCATCAATGTGGCTTGCCTAAATTGATGGCTCTTGAGCTCTTCAAACCCTTTATCTTCCATAAACTCGAAGTGATGGGCGTAGCAACCACCATTAAAGCGGCGAAGAAAGAGGTTGAAAACCAGACTCCTGTCGTATGGGATATCTTAGAAGAGGTGATCCGAGAGCATCCTGTTATGCTAAACCGGGCACCGACTCTGCACCGTTTAGGTATTCAAGCTTTTGAACCCCTTCTGATCGAAGGTAAAGCCATCCAGCTGCATCCGTTGGTATGTGCGGCCTTTAATGCCGACTTTGACGGCGATCAGATGGCAGTACATGTACCGTTGTCTCTGGAGGCCCAGCTCGAAGCGCGCACATTAATGCTCGCGTCGAACAATGTGCTCTTCCCCGCAAACGGTGAGCCATCGATTGTGCCTTCACAAGATATCGTTCTAGGCTTGTACTACGCGACTCGTGAGCGTGCAAATGGCCGCGGTGAAGGAATGTGTTTTGCAACCGTAAGCGAGGCAATTTGTGCTTACGAGAATAAAGAAGTAGATCTGACGTCGAAGATCACTGCTCGCATTGTTGAGTATGTGCCGAATGCAGATTTCAATCCGGATGCAGAGCCAATAGCAGATGTCGATCGTTTCGTGAAAACGGTCACGCAGTATGAGACAACGGTTGGCCGTGCAATATTGTCCGAAATTCTGCCTGCAGGTCTGCCTTTCTCCATGCTGAATAAGGCGCTGAAGAAGAAAGAAATTTCACGCCTAATCAATGGAGCATTCCGTCGCTGTGGTTTGCGTCAAACGGTTATCTTTACTGATCAATTGATGCAAGCAGGCTTTAAGTTGGCCACTCGTGCAGGATTATCGATTTGCGTCGATGACATGCTGGTGCCACCACAAAAAGAAGCCATCATTGCGGAAGCTGCGAAGAAGGTAAAAGAGTACGATCGCCAATACATGTCCGGTCTCGTTACGGCGCAAGAGCGCTATAACAACGTGGTTGATATCTGGTCCGCTACTGCAGAAGCAGTGGGTAAGGCGATGATGGAGCAATTGTCCGTTGAGCGCGTTACCAATAGCCAAGGCAAGTCTTCTAAACAAGAGTCCTTTAACTCCATCTACATGATGGCGGAATCAGGTGCTCGGGGTTCTGCAGTGCAGATTCGCCAGTTAGCAGGTATGCGTGGTTTGATGGCTAAGCCCGATGGATCCATTATTGAGACTCCGATTACGGCTAACTTCCGCGAAGGCTTGAATGTTCAGCAGTACTTCATCTCGATGCACGGTGCGCGTAAAGGTTTGGCAGATACGGCGCTCAAGACAGCAAACTCCGGGTATTTGACGCGTCGTCTGGTTGACGTTGCGCAGGATTTGGTGGTCTTAGAAGAGGATTGCAAAACGACCAATGGTGTAGTTGTTAAGGCACTGATTGAAGGGGGTGAAGTAATTGAAACCCTGCATGACCGTATTTTGGGTCGTGTATTGGCTGAGGAAGTATCGAATCCTCAGACTCAGGGCATTCTCTTTGAAGCAGGCATGCTGTTGACCGAGACGGCTGCAGAAACCATTGAAAGCCTGGGCATTGATGAAGTGCGTGTGCGTACGCCATTGACCTGCGAAATGCGCTACGGTCTATGTGCTAAGTGTTATGGACGTGATCTGGGTCGAGGCACACATGTAAATGTGGGTGAAGCAGTAGGGGTTATTGCTGCTCAATCCATCGGTGAGCCAGGTACTCAGCTTACGATGCGTACCTTCCATATCGGGGGGGCAGCGCTGCGTGCGGCAACGATATCGAGCGTGGAAGCAAAATCTACCGGTACGATACGATTCACTTCCGCAATGCGCTACGTTACCAATAGCAAAGGCGAGCAAATCGTTATTTCCCGTTCTGGCGAGATCATCATCATTGATGATTTAGGCCGTGAACGTGAACGCCATAAGATTCCGTATGGTGCAACAGTCATGCACCTAGATGGTAAGCACATTAAAGCCGGAACGCAGCTTGCATTCTGGGATCCTTTGATGCGTCCTATCATCACGGAATACCAAGGGGTTGTGAAATTCGAGAATGCGGAAGAAGGTATTACGGTATCTCGTCAGATCGATGAGTTAACGGGTCTCTCCACCCTCGTAGTAATTGATCCAAAACGTCGTACCTTGCAAGCTGCTAAGACGATTCGTCCTCAAATGAAGTTGCTCGATGAGCAAGGTCAAGAGGTCAAGATTCCAGGTACAGACCATGCAGTGACCATCAGCTTCCAAGCAGGTGCACTGATTCTGGTCAAAGACGGGCAACACGTGAAGATGGGTGAAGTCTTAGCGCGTATCCCAACCGAATCGCAAAAAACACGCGATATTACGGGGGGCTTACCGCGAGTGGCTGAACTTTTCGAAGCGCGCGCTCCGAAAGATGCAGGTATCTTGGCTGAAGTGACTGGTACGGTTTCTTTTGGTAAAGACACCAAAGGAAAACAACGTTTGGTCATTACAGAGGAAGATGGAACGCAAAACGAGTTCTTGATTTCAAAAGAGAAGCAGGTATTGGCGCACGATGGTCAGATCGTCAATAAAGGTGAAGTTATTGTTGATGGTCCTGCTAATCCGCATGACATTTTGCGCTTGCAAGGTGTCGAGTCTTTAGCACGCTACATTGTGGATGAAGTGCAAGATGTATACCGCCTACAAGGGGTGAAGATTAACGATAAGCATATTGAAGTTATCGTTCGTCAGATGTTGCGCCGAGTCCAGGTGGTGAACCCAGGTGATACACGCTTCATTCTTGGCGAGCAAGTCGAGCGTTCAGACTTGTTGAACGAGAATGATCGAGTTATAGCTGAAGATGGGATCCCTGCTACGTATAACAACGTGCTGCTTGGCATCACGAATGCATCTCTATTGGCACCTTCTGTTCTGGCAGCACTAGCCTTCCAGCAGACCACCAGTGTGATGGTTCGTGCCGCTACAGAGGGCGTGAACGTGGTCGCAAGTGAAGGTAAGGGCGGTAGAGCTTTTGGTATGCAAGGGTACGCGACAATCGATATATTGAACGGGCTTAAAGAGAACCTTATGCTAGGAAAACTGATTCCTGCAGGTACAGGTTTGAGAGCTGCTAAAGCACGTCAACAACGTATCGAGCATGAGCGGCTTGCGCATAATGCTGAAGAAGTAGTTTTTGATTCAGTAGAACCATCAGCAAACCCAACTGCCTAGTAGGTTGGGGTGACGCATTGATATAAATACGGAACCCCAACATGCGCACCACATGCCTATAACCATCGCCTTTTCGCAATGGTTTAGCAGTGATGCTCACAAGCAAGGCCTAAGTGCAGCAATATGGTGTATCTAGGTTTCTGCGCACTTTTTGAGCGCAGAAACCTACACTCCCATACAACCGCATTAAATGGCTCTTTGGGCTATTTCAAAAAAACATGCACAAGGTGAAAATAATCTTTTTCATCTGCATGTGATCCTTGATCTATGATGCATTTTGATCTGGTCTTGGATGGATTCATTGTGTAATCCAAGCATTTTCTGTCTGGGATCTCCTAAAAGGGCTTCAAGGGCTTTTGCTGTGAAAGCAGGTAAAGGTCTCGGAAGGTCTTAATAGCTTTGAAAAGAGGCTCTTTTAGGAGGTCCCAGGCAGGTTTTGCTTAAAGCATGCCAATTCCATTTATCGAGGGCCTGCCCATGTCTGATTCCCTTTGCCTTGGTGTTCTTAAAGAAGTATTTGGCTATGGGGTATTTAGAGGGCACCAGTCTGAGATTGTCGAGCATGCTGCTGCAGGAGGCGATTGTTTCGTCTCTATGTCCACAGGTGCAGGTAAATCCCTGTGCTATCAAATTCCTTCCTTGGTTCGGCATAGAGCGGGTTTGGGAGGAGGGGTAGTTATTTCTCCATTGATTGCTTTGATGGAGGATCAGGTTGCAGCGCTGTGCGAATTGGGCGTGCATGCAGCTTATTTGAATTCAACCTTGTCTTTAAAAGAGGCAAGTGATACAGAGCGCGCATTTGTCCGAGGCGATATAGAAATATTGTATGTCGCTCCAGAGCGTTTAATGACGCCGCGATTTCTTTCGCTACTCGATACTGCGAAAGTAGGGCTTTTTGCCATTGATGAGGCGCATTGCGTTTCTCAATGGGGGCATGATTTTCGACCTGAATATATTAAATTGGCAGTGCTGCAAGAGCGCTATCCCCATGTGCCTCGCATGGCGCTTACGGCTACTGCTGATCCGCTGACTCGAACGGAAATTGTTACGCGACTGTCGCTAGACCGTGCGCAGCTATTTATTTCCAGTTTTGATCGGCCCAATATCCGTTACCGGATTGTAGAGAAAGAAAATATCCGCACGCAGTTGCTCAATTTTCTGCTTGCTGAACATATACGTAGTGATGAAAAAACACTGCTCGCGGCAAAACGCAATAACAGCGTTTTCCCCGAAAAGAATGTAGTCGTGCAGTGTGATGCAGGAATTATTTATTGTCTGTCGCGCAAGAAAGTCGAAGAGACGGCGCAATGGCTCAATACCCAGGGAATTTATGCGCTCGCCTATCATGGCGGAATGAGTGCGCAAGAGCGTAGCCGTAATCAGAAAATCTTCCAACGTGAAGAGGGTGTGGTTATGGTGGCAACCATTGCTTTTGGTATGGGCATTGATAAACCGGATGTGCGGTTTGTCATACATATGGACATGCCTAAAAGCATTGAAGGGTATTATCAAGAAACAGGTCGTGCGGGCCGTGATGGCCTTCCTGCTAATGCCTGGATGGCATATGGCTTGGGAGATGTCATCTTGCAGCGCAAGATGATCGAAGAATCAGTGGCCGAAGAGGCCTATAAACGTATTGCATCGTCCAAGCTCGACGCATTACTGGGTTTTTGTGAGGCACTTGGATGCCGTAGAGTGCGTTTGCTAGCCTATTTTGGCGAGGCCAGTAACCCTTGTGGTAACTGCGATACTTGCCTAGAGCCTGCAGCGGTCTGGGATGCCACACGTGAAGCGCAAATGGCGCTCTCCTGTGTTTATCGAGTGCAGCGCGCGAGTGGTTATACATTCGGCGCAGGCCATTTAATTCATATTTTAATTGGCAAGCGCACAGAGCGAGTAGTGGAGCGTGGGCATGATGCCTTATCGACTTTTGGTATCGGTGCTGAGCATTCTGAGGCACAATGGCGTGGAGTCTTTCGCCAACTGGTTGCAAATGGGTTATTAGCCGTAGAGGCGCACGGACATGGAACGCTGGTGCTCACGCCTGCAAGCCGAGCAGTACTGCAGGGTAAGCAAAATGTGGCGCTGCGGCCTTATGTAAAACCTGCTAAAAAGCAGCGAGGTGAATCTACCTCATTTGCAAGCACATCACGCCGTGCACGTGAGGACATATTGGCTGATTTTTCGCAAAAAGAGCATGCGCTCTGGGAGCAATTGCGAGCATGGCGCAGCGAAAAAGCCAAATCGGAAGGCGTGGCTGCCTACGTTATTTTCCATGACAGCACGCTGGCTGAATTAGTGCGTGCAGATGTGCAAAATATAGAAGATTTGCGAGTAGTTTCAGGAATTGGTGCGCATAAGTTTGAACGTTTTGGCAAAGAACTGATCGCTATTATTCGAGGCTAAATATTGACTCGACCAAGCTTTTCGGATTATGATCCGCGCCTTTTAATCGCCTGCTCGTCTGTGCGAGGGGGTGTCATTATTGCATCTGGCATCAAAACATATTTTTCGCCGCTCTCTGGCGTAATAGAGAGTCCTTTAGGAAATCGGCTTTTGCCCGCATCGGGCCTAGCTGGTAGAGGCCTCTTTGATATTTTTTGTTCCGATTTTTTATACATTTGATTGACTGCAGGAATATACAATGCCCACCACTAACCAATTGGTTCGCAAAGCGCGGCAGTCTGCGCGTCAGGGAAGCAATAGCCCTGCTTTGCAGAACTGCCCTCAACGGCGCGGTGTCTGTACCCGTGTGTACACCACAACGCCTAAGAAACCTAATTCTGCTTTGCGTAAAGTGGCAAAAGTGCGTTTGACAAATGGCTTTGAAGTCATTTCGTACATCGGTGGTGAAGGCCACAATTTGCAAGAGCACTCGGTAGTACTCATTCGAGGCGGTCGTGTTAAAGATTTGCCAGGTGTACGCTACCACATGGTTCGAGGCTCTTTAGATACGCAGGGCGTCAAAGACCGTAAGCAGTCACGTTCCAAATATGGAGCAAAGCGCGGTAAAAAGGCGTAATACATACAGTGAGAGATTATTTTAAGTAAGCTCTGAGTACGGTGAGGTCCTAATTGTGACCCATCGCAAAAAGAAATAGACGAAATAAAGGGAAGAGAATGCCACGTCGTCGTGAAGTACCGAAACGGAACATATTGCCGGATCCCAAATTTGGTAACGTTGAAGTTGCTAAGTTTATGAATGTCATCATGCTCTCAGGCAAGAAATCAGTTGCTGAGGGCATCGTTTACGGCGCATTTGAAAGAATCGCCGAGAAGGTTCAGAAAGACCCTCTCGAGATCTTTGCAAAAGCGCTAGAAAACCTCAAGCCTATGGTGGAAGTAAAATTCCGTCGTATCGGTGGAAAAAGCTATCAAGTACCCCATGAAGTACCTTTCCGCCGTCGCATCGCTTTGGCTATGCGTTGGTTGCGTGAGTTTGCTAAAAAGCGCAGCGAAAAATCTATGGCAGCGCGTTTAGCTAGTGAAATATTGGAAGCGTCCGAAGGTCGTGGCGGAGCCATGAAAAAGCGTGAAGAGGTCCATCGTATGGCCGAAGCTAACCGCGCTTTTGCACATTTCCGCTTCTAAAAATAGTTTACAGATTATTTAAAAGGCAGCTGTTGAGGTTTTCTGCAAGCATGTATTGATTTCTAAGAAAGTCCATGCAAACAAAGAAAAGCTTCAACATGCCAGTCGCTTATTTCAGCCCTTGGCCTTTTATTAAATCTGCAAACCAACTTTGGAAAAAAGGGATTCTCATTACTTAATTAGTAATGCGGTTAATCCCTTTGTTGCTTTTTTGTTAAAAGATACCGTATTTATCAGATTTAGAGGGTCAAAGTGGCTCGCAAGACACCTATCAAGCACTATCGTAATATCGGCATCAGCGCGCATATTGATGCGGGGAAAACCACGACTACAGAGCGTGTTTTGTTCTATACCGGCGTGACTTATAAAATCGGCGAGGTGCACGAAGGTGCTGCGACGATGGACTGGATGGAGCAGGAACAAGAGCGTGGTATTACTATTACCTCTGCTGCAACCACTGCATTTTGGAGCGGGATGGCTGGCCAGTATCCAGAGCATCGAATCAATATTATTGATACTCCAGGGCACGTTGACTTCACGATTGAAGTAGAGCGCTCTATGCGCGTGCTGGATGGCGCTTGCATGGTGTATTGTTCGGTAGGTGGTGTGCAACCCCAATCCGAAACAGTTTGGCGTCAAGCCAACAAATATAAGGTCCCTCGCCTTGCATTTGTCAATAAAATGGACCGTACGGGTGCCAATTTCTTTAAAGTCTATGACCAAATGCGTTCGCGCTTGAAGGCCAATCCTATTCCGGTGCAAATACCTATCGGTGCGGAAGAAAACTTTAAAGGGGTAGTGGATCTTCTCAAGATGAAAGCCATCATCTGGGATGAAGCAAGCCAAGGGATGAAGTTTGAGTTGCAAGACATTCCTGCTGAGCTAGTTGAGCTTGCCACTGAATGGCGCGAGAAAATGGTTGAAGCCGCTGCTGAGTCTTCGGAAGAGCTTATGGATAAGTATCTCGGTGGAGATGCTTTGACGGAAGAAGAAATCAAATTGGCATTGCGTAATCGCACCATTGCAAATGAAATTGTTCCAATGATGTGCGGTAGCGCCTTTAAAAATAAAGGCGTGCAAGCAATGCTCGATGGGGTTATTGATTATTTGCCTTCTCCTGAGGATATTCCTCCGGTCACAGGTGAAGACGATAACGGCGCTCCTACAGAGCGCGAAGCTACGGATGATGCAAAATTCTCCGCGCTTGCCTTTAAAATTATGACTGACCCATTTGTCGGGCAGTTGACCTTCTTCCGCGTCTACTCTGGTGTGGTAAATTCAGGCGACACCATTTTTAATCCTGTTAAGGGTAAAAAAGAGCGTATCGGTCGAATCTTGCAAATGCATGCCAATCAGCGCGCTGAAATTAAAGAAGTGCGTGCAGGGGATATTGCAGCAGCCGTAGGTTTGAAAGATGTTACGACGGGTGATACCCTATGCGATCTGACTAATACCATTGTTCTGGAACGCATGGAATTCCCTGAGCCTGTTATTTCTCAGGCTGTGGAACCTAAAACCGTTGCCGACCATGAAAAAATGGGCGTAGCATTAAACCGTTTAGCTCAGGAAGATCCTTCTTTCCGTGTGAAAGCAGATCCAGAATCCGGTCAGACCATTATTTCTGGCATGGGCGAATTGCATTTAGAAATTCTCGTAGATCGTATGTTCAGAGAATTTAACGTTCAAGCCACAGTGGGTAAACCTCAGGTTGCTTACCGTGAAACTATTCGCTCAGTATGCGAAGAAGTGGAAGGTAAATTTATTAAGCAATCAGGTGGTCGTGGTCAATATGGTCATGTCGTATTAAAACTCGAACCCCAAGCGCCTGGAAGTGGCTATGAGTTTGTTGATGCTATCAAGGGTGGTGTGGTTCCGCGTGAATACATCCCTGCTGTTGATAAAGGTATTCAAGAGACTTTGAAGTCCGGTGTGCTGGCTGGTTATCCTGTTGTAGACGTGAAGGTTACCTTATTCTTCGGTTCTTACCATGACGTGGATTCCAATGAAAACGCGTTCCGTATGGCTGGGTCTATGGCCTTCAAAGAAGGTATGCGCCGTGCTCGTCCAGTTCTGCTAGAGCCTATTATGGCGGTGGACGTAGAAACGCCTGAAGAATTCCTTGGAACAGTGATCGGTGACTTATCCTCTCGTCGTGGAATAGTTCAAGGTACTGAAGAGTTAGATGGTGGTTTAGGTAAAGTGGTCATTGCTCTTGTTCCTCTTTCTGGAATGTTCGGATACTCGACGGATCTGCGTTCATTAACGCAAGGGCGCGCTAGCTACACGATGGAATTTAAACATTATGCTGAAGCACCGGCTAATGTGACAGAAGTAGTCGTGAATACAGAAAGCAAAGTAAAGGCTCGCGCCAGCTAATGTGATGACCCCTATTGCGCGCATTTTGTGCGCGCAATAGGGGGCTGCTGCTACGTGTCCTGTTAAAGCCTGTTCTTAGGGCACGGTTTCAGAGCATCTTGATTTTCCAATTACCCAATAGATTTGGAATCTATTTAAAATATTGAATAGATTCTTATTGATTACGCTGAAAGAAGAAAATGGCCAAAGAGAAATTTAAGCGCGTAAAGCCACACGTGAACGTAGGAACGATCGGTCACGTGGATCATGGAAAGACCACGCTAACCGCGGCGTTAGCCACGGTACTGTCAAAGAAATTTGGCGGAGAAGCGAAAGCGTATGACCAGATCGATGCAGCGCCAGAAGAGAAAGCACGTGGTATTACGATTAATACAGCGCACGTGGAATATGAAACAGCCACCCGTCACTACGCGCACGTAGACTGCCCAGGTCACGCGGATTATGTGAAGAACATGATTACGGGTGCAGCGCAGATGGACGGAGGCGTGTTGGTGTGCTCAGCAGCCGATGGCCCTATGCCTCAAACCCGCGAACACATTTTGTTAGCCCGCCAAGTAGGGGTTCCTTACATCATCGTATTTTTGAACAAATGCGATATGGTGGATGATGAAGAGCTGCTTGAGCTGGTAGAAATGGAAGTGCGCGAGCTGCTGTCGAAATATGATTTCCCTGGCGATGATGTACCGTTGATCAAAGGGTCTGCGAAATTGGCGTTAGAGGGCGATACGGGTCCGTTGGGCGAGCAAGCTGTGATGGCATTGGCTGACGCACTGGATACGTATATTCCGACTCCTGAGCGTGCGGTAGATGGAACCTTCTTGATGCCAATCGAAGATGTGTTTTCGATTTCAGGCCGAGGCACTGTGGTAACAGGGCGTATTGAGCGTGGATTGGTAAAGATTGGTGATGAAGTCGAGATCGTAGGTCTGGTAGACACGGTAAAGACAACCTGTACGGGTGTCGAGATGTTCCGTAAAGACTTGGACCAAGGCGAGGCCGGGGACAATGTTGGGATCTTATTGCGTGGTGTGAAGCGTGAAGATGTGCAGCGTGGTCAGGTATTGGCTAAGCCCGGTTCTATCAAGCCCCATACTGAATTTGAAGCGCAGGTATATGTATTGAGCAAAGAAGAGGGTGGACGTCATACTCCGTTCTTTAGCAACTACCGTCCTCAGTTTTACTTCCGTACTACGGATGTAACGGGTTCGATCGAATTGCCAGAAGGCAAAGAGATGGTAGTACCTGGTGATGACGTGACTGTGAAGGTCAAGTTGATTGCCCCGATCGCGATGGAGCAAGGTGTTCGCTTCTCTATGCGTGAAGGCGGTCGTACAGTTGGTACCGGCGTTGTCGCTAAAATTATTAAATGATGTTACGCAGGTTTTCAAGGAGCCTATGGTAGGCGTGTAAAAGGGTTCTACAAACCATTACCAACCATAGAAAAGCAAAGAATGGTAGGTTGGTGGTGACGAAGGAACCCCAACATGCAAACCACAGACTTCTTGAATGCCTGCGTCACATTAGTTATTAAGTAATATGTTAAGCGCTATTTAAAGCCTCATAGCAAGGCTGTGAGGTGTAATAGCTAGTCTGGTAGAGGTTGATTGCTGTGGGCGCCTTAAAGTGCCTGTAGCCCGGTCTCTGGCAGGCTCTAGATTATTTGCTCTTTTAGACAATTCAAGGAAAAAACATGCAAAAGCGGAGAATCCGTATTCGCTTAAAGGCTTTTGATCATCGTTTGGTCGATAAATCAGCCAAAGAGATAGTTGAGATAGCAAAGCGAACGGGCGTGATCGTGCATGGCCCTATGCCTCTTCCCACTCGTAGACAGCTTTGGGCTATCCCACGTTCTCCGCATGTCAATAGCGCGTCACGTGACCACCTTCAGATTTGCACGCATCAACGTGTAATGACGATCGTAGACCCTAGCGATAAGACTGTAGATGCCTTGATGAAGCTCGCTCTGCCTTCTGGGGTAGATGTTGAAATTAAATTGCAATAAATAATGCTTTAGACTTCTTTCGACGGTAGGTTGGTGGTGAGGTACGAACCCCAACATGCAGACCAAGGTCCTTTTAAAGCCTGCATATGCAGGCTAAAAGCGATGGTTAAAGGTCCGTGGTGCGCATGTTGGGGTTCGTACCTCACCACCAACCTACCGGCGAGGAGCAATGATACCGCTACAGGGTTTCGAAAGAAGTCTATTGCATGCTAAATCCTGCTTTGATGATTTGTCTGGCATAATATAGGGCAGATTTTTCAGGATATTTCTTCTGGAGCAGCTTCGAAGATAGCTATTTTTGAAGCGATTTCGGTCTAAAAAAGGCCAGCATACTCTTGCAGTGAGCTTGATCTTATTTTGGAATTGAAGATTTTCTTGCGAGAAGCCGGAAGTGTCGCTATAATCCGCCGCCTTTGACTTTGAGTCGGCGATATTAAGATAAAAAGTAAATAGCTTATGGCTATTTGCTAGCTGTTCGAATTTTTGTGGAATCAGGGCTTGCAGTTCAAAGTGAGCTTGAAGAAGCGATCAAGCCAGCATACTTTGGGTTGCAAGCCCTGATTTTGTGAGCGAGCAGAGATGCCCGTATTCTGTTGAAACAGGCTGAGATTAAGGTAAGAGCCAGCTTCTAAAGTAGATCCTGAGCTGGTTCTGCCAGATTTGAAGTGGGCTCCTAAAAGAGATGGGGAAAACAATGAGCCTTGGGTTCGTGAATTGCGAGAGCAAAGCCAGTCGTAAAAAAAAGGGTCTTGGATTGGCAGGCCGAAAAATAGGAATGACCCGCATTTTTATGCAGGATGGTAAGTCTGTTCCAGTTACTGTGTTGCTCGTGGCTAATAACCGGGTTGCGCAGGTAAAAACACCTGAGACAGATGGCTATACTGCAGTGCAATTGGCTTTTGGTGCGGCTCGTCGTTCTAGAGTGAATCGTGCGCAAGCTGGGCATTTTGCTAAAGCTGCTATCGAGGCTGGTACAGTACTGAAAGAATTCCGCTTAGATGCGGCGCAGGTTGCTGAGCTAACTGCTGGGCAAGTAATCGATATCAATACCGTTTTCCATGTTGGTCAGCAGGTTTCTGTGCAAGGTACCTCCAAAGGGAAAGGTTTTGCCGGTACGATTAAGCGCCATAACTTTGCCTCTGGACGGGCATCGCACGGTAACTCCCGCGCGCATAACGTTCCTGGTTCAATCGGTCAGTGCCAAGATCCTGGTCGAGTATTTCCAGGAAAGCGTATGAGTGGTCATATGGGTGCTGAGCTGGTAACTGTCGACGGTCTTGAAGTGATGGAAATCGATTCAAATCGAGGGCTGTTATTCGTCAAAGGTGCCGTGCCAGGTGCGCCTAATCAAATTATATTTGTCGAGCCTTCATTCAAGGCACGTACAGAGAAAGGAGCTGACTAATGGAACTTCAATTACTCAGTGAGCAAGGCGTCGCCAATAGTTCTATGCAGGTATCTGATGAAGTATTTGCCAGGGAATATAACGAAGCCTTGGTTCATCAGTTAGTAGTTGCATACCAAGCTAATGCACGTACTGCAGATCGGGCGCAAAAAGACCGTGCCCAAGTGAAGCATTCCACGAAAAAGCCATGGAAGCAAAAAGGTACAGGCCGTGCGCGTGCAGGGATGACTTCCAGCCCATTGTGGCGCGGAGGCGGTCGTATTTTCCCTAATTCTCCTGAAGAGAATTTTTCGCAGAAAGTGAACAAAAAAATGTTCCGGGCAGGTATGTGCTCCATTTTCTCGCAATTAGTGCGTGAAAATCGCTTATCTGTTTTTGAGACATTTTCTGTCGAGCAGCCTAAAACTAAGCTGTTTGCGCAAAAACTCAAAGCGTTGAATTTTGAATCCGTTTTAATTGTGACGGATGCTATTGATGCAGACTTGTATCTGGCTTCGAGAAATATACCTAATGTGGTAGTGGTCGAGCCTCGTTATGCCGATCCAACGTCTTTGCTTTTCTTTAAAAAAGTTCTGCTTACAAAAGCAGCTGTTACTCAAATTGAGGGACTTCTATCGTGACAGGCAATACACAGAAGGATCACCGCTTGCTGACTTTACTGCGTTCTCCTGTCATTTCCGAGAAGGCAACCCGCGTAGCAGACAAAAATAATCAGATTGTTTTTGATGTTTTGCCGGGTGCTACCAAAGAGGAAATTGGAGCCGCTGTCGAGCTGATTTTCAAAGTTGAAGTTCAGTCCGTGCAGGTTCTAAACCGCAAAGGTAAAGTAAAGCGCCATCGCCAGATTGCTGGGCGTTGCAAGGCTACCCGGAAGGCTTATGTCAGCTTAAAACCGGGTCAGGATATTAATTTTGAGGCGGAGGTTCTGTAAGCCATGGCGCTCGTAAAAGTCAAACCTACTTCCCCAGGGCGGCGCGGCCTTGTCAAGGTAGTCAATAAAGAATTGCATCAAGGCAAGCCGCATAAAGCGTTGCTCGAGGTGAAAAGTAAGAGTGGTGGTCGTAATCACCGCGGTTGTATTACAGTGCGCCATCAAGGTGGTGGACATAAACAACACTATCGCGTTATCGATTTTCGCCGCAATAAAGATGCTATTCCTGCTAAGGTTGAACGTCTTGAGTACGATCCAAACCGTAGCGCGAATATTGCTTTGCTCTGCTATGCCGATGGTGAACGTCGTTACATTATCGCTCCAAAGGGTTTAGTAGTCGGTCAAGAGATTCTTTCTGGCTCCACAGCACCTATTAAAGTAGGTAATGCGCTGCCTATTTCGAATATTCCGGTTGGTACCACTATTCACTGCATCGAAATGCTGCCTGGTAAAGGTGCGCAAATTGCTCGTTCAGCAGGTGCATCCGTTATGTTGCTTGCCCGTGAGGGAACCTATGCGCAGCTTCGTTTGCGCTCTGGTGAAATCCGCCGCATCCATGTAGATTGCCGAGCAACGATTGGTACAGTTGGCAATGAAGAAAACGGATTGCGCCAGATTGGAAAGGCCGGTGCTAACCGCTGGCGTGGTATTCGCCCCACTGTACGTGGTGTAGCGATGAACCCGGTCGATCACCCACACGGTGGTGGAGAGGGTAAAACTGCTGCTGGCCGGCATCCGGTTAGTCCATGGGGTACGCCTACGAAAGGGTATAGAACTCGTCGTAACAAGCGTACTACCTCCATGATTGTGCAACACCGCAATAAGCGTTAAGGAGAAGACGGATGGCACGCTCACTTAAAAAAGGCCCTTTTTGTAATGCCCGCCTGCTAGAAAAAGTGCAGGCCTTATCAAAAACTGGCCGCAAAGTTATTATCAAAACCTGGTGTCGGTCTTCAACCATTCTGCCTGATTTTATTAATTGCACCATTGCAGTACATGACGGTCGTAAGCATGTACCTGTATATATCTCGGCAGATATGGTAGGCCATAAATTAGGCGAATTTGCATTGACCCGTACTTTTAAAGGGCATGCTGCTGATAAAAAGGCGAAGAGATAAAAATGGAAGAAACTAAAGCAATCCATCGCAATGCGCGCATTTCAGCGCAGAAAGCTCGCCTTGTAGTCGATCAGGTTCGTGGTCTGGGAATCTATAAAGCATTGAATATTTTGACTTTCTCGTCAAAGAAAGCAGCAGCGATTGTGAAAAAAGTGGTCGAATCTGCCGTTGCAAATGCGGAGCATAACCAAGGCGCAGATATCGATAACCTCAAAGTAAAAAGTATTTACGTGGATAAGGCAGCCTCTTTCAAGCGTTTTTTTGCACGTGCGAAAGGTCGTGGTAATCAGGTTGAAAAACAATCCTGTCATATTACTGTGGTGGTTGGAGATTAAGGGATCATAAAATGGGTCAGAAAATTCACCCGACCGGCTTCCGTTTAGGTGTCAAACGCAAATATAAGTCGAATTGGTTTGCTGCAAAAGATGCGGTTTTTGCCGATTTACTTCTTAAAGATATTAGCGTACGCGAATATCTGGAAGAAGAGTTAAACGTCAAAAAGAAAGCGTCTGTAAGCCGCGTCGAAATAGAGCGGCCAGCTAAAAATGCTCGTATTACCATTCATACCGCTCGTCGGGGTGTGGTTATCGGCAGAAAAGGCGATGACATCGAAACACTCAAGCTTGAATTGCAAAAGCGTATGGGCGTTCCTGTGCATTTGGAAATTGAAGAAGTTCCTGTGCCAGAAATAGATGCACAACTTATTTCAGATTCTATTGCTCAGCAATTAAAGCGTCGCGCAGCATTTCGTCGTGCTATGAAACGCGCTATGCAAAATGCAATCCGGTTTGGCGCTCGTGGTATAAAAATCCAATGTTCTGGGCGACTTAACGGTATTGAGATTGCAAGAACAGAATGGTATCTGGAAGGTAGTATGTCACTACACAGCCTTTCCCAAGATATCGATTGGGGTCATTCTGTTGCACATACTCAGTATGGCGCGATTGGTATCACTGTATGGGTATCTAAAGGCGATAGCTCTTCTCAAGCTGAAGCTGCGCTTGGCGATGCGTCAGAAGAAAAACGGCCGCGCAGAAATGCACGATCTGATGATGATAGGCGCCGCAATCGGGCCGGTGACGGTGGTGATAGATCCGCCAGACCAGGGCCAGGTAAACCCGGCGCATCTGATAAGCGTGGGAGAGGGTAAGCACCATGTTGCAACCAAAGCGTAGAAAATATCGTAAAGAACATAAAGGCCGTAATACAGGCGTTGCCACCCGTGGAAATGCAGTTTCATTTGGTCAGTTTGGTCTTAAAGCATTGGACCGTGGTCGCTTGACCTCCCGGCAAATTGAATCTGCTAGGCGAGCAATGACCCGCCATATTAAACGTGGTGGACGCATCTGGATCCGTATTTTCCCAGATAAGCCAATTTCTCAGAAACCTGCTGAAGTGCGTATGGGAAATGGTAAAGGGAATCCAGAGTACTACGTTGCTGAGATACAGCCCGGAAAGATGCTGTATGAGATGGATGGTGTTAGCGTAGAACTTGCGCGCGAAGCATTTCGTTTGGCAGCAGCCAAACTTCCATTAAAAGTGAGTTTTGTTGCCCGCCAGCTTGGCGCTTAAGAGGTAAGCTATGAAGATAAGTGAAATTCGCGCCATGGATATGGCGGCTCTTCGAGCAGAGTTATCCACTCTCTTGAAAGCGCAGTTTAGCTTGCGTATGCAATTGGCGACTCAGCGCATTAGTGACACCAGTTTATTGAAAAAAACTCGTCGTCTTGTGGCCCGCGTGCTAACTATCATGACTGAAAAAAGAACTGTTGAGGCGGAAAAATAAAAATGAGCGATACCATTGAAATTTCTGTTGAGAATGCACGTTCTTTAGTTGGAAAGATTGTTAGTGCAAAATGCGACAAAACAGTTACAGTGCTGATTGAGCGTCGTATTAAGCATCCAAAGTATGGCAAGTACGTTAAGCGCTCCAAGAAGTATCATGCGCATGACGAAACAAATGCTTGTCATGAAGGCGATGCAGTTGAGATTCGGGAATGTCGTCCCATATCAAAGACAAAGAGCTGGGTTGTCTCGCGCGTTGTGCAAAGTTTGCCCACTGAATAAATAAATTGAGAAATGCCGTAGAAGTGTTGTAAAACCTTCTGTTGGCATTCCTCCATTTCTTTATAAGCTCAGTCTGGATATCGGAAATAAGAAAACAGTTTTTTGTTTATATTTTTTGGTATGCAGATACCTATCGAGCTGTGAAATATCAGTTTGTAAGCTCACTCAAAGCCCGGTTGATCTAGTCAACTAAAAATTTTTTGATTTTGTCTGACTTATTAGTGTGCTGTAAGCTAAGGCAGACAACAAAAAACGATCAAAAAGTACTCCGTAGGAGCTTTAGTTGACCGCTGGTTTTGAGCTTCCCTTTACCTTTTAAATCTATTGAAATTAATCTATTAACTACGGTATTTAATGGCGTGGTCAGATTAAGCTAGAACAACCATGATCCAGAGTGAAAGCGAACTTGAAGTTGCTGATAATACAGGTGCCAAAAGAGTTTTGTGCATTAAGGTATTAGGAGGCGCAAAGCGGCGCTATGCCAATATCGGCGACATCATTAAAGTGACTGTCAAAGATGCAGCGCCCCGTGGTCGAGTCAAAAAAGGCGAGATTTATTTTGCAGTAGTGGTGCGCACAGCTAAAGGTGTGCGTCGCCCAGACGGCTCTTTAATCAAGTTTGATAAAAATGCAGCGGTCCTGCTCAACAATAAATTTGAGCTTATTGCTACTCGTATATTCGGGCCGGTTACCCGGGAATTGCGTAATGAGCGTTTTATGAAAATAATCTCGCTTGCTCCAGAGGTTTTATAGATGAAAAATATTCGTAAAGGCGATGAAGTGATTGTCATCACTGGCAAAGATAAACGCAAGCGCGGAACAGTGCTAGCGGTGAACGGTGATCACGTCACAGTGGAAGGCATCAATATTGCTAAAAAAGCAGTGAAGCCTAATCCAGAAAAAGGTATTGCTGGCGGTATAGAGCCTAAAGTTATGCCTTTGCATATTTCAAATGTTGCCTTGGTCGATTCCGAGGGTAAGCCATCACGTGTTAGTATCGTGACGAGCCCGGAAGGTAAGAAGCAGCGTGTATTGAAAACAACAGGCCAAACAGTAGCCTCATAGTTTTGAATCATAGATAGCGATTGCTGTCTTGAAATCTGCTCAAGACGGATCAAAAAGCTGCTATTTGAGAAAGTAATTTCTCAGCATATATTAATTAGCAGCCTTTCGATCCAGTTGTAAAAATGTAACAATGCTCTTGTGTAGAGATTGTTATAGGACCTGTCTGTGGTTTTCTAAAAAAATTCTTTCTTAGAGAAAAGGCGCACAGCTAGCTTTTATAGGCTAGATACAATATTGCGCCATCCAATAAAGAGTTTTTTTGGAAAAGGTATAGACAAGACCTCTTTCGAAGCTCGGTAGTCAGGAATTCCTTTGATGCCAGTACGCTGTATTGGCTGGGAAGAATGATGCCGCTACAGGGAAGCGATAGAGGTCTACAAATTCTTAAACACATTCTAGGTGTTCAAGCATACCTTCGGTATCAAGAATACGTATTTCGAGTGATTGGCGGCGTAGGACATTAAAGGTAGATCATGGCTCGGTTTGAAGAGTTTTATAAAAATGAGGTGGTTCCAAAGCTAGTAGAGAAGTTTGGATACAAATCCCCAATGGAAGTACCCGCCTTTGTAAAAATTGTGCTGAATATGGGGGTCGGTGAAGGCGCGTCCGATAAGAAAATTATCGAGGCTGCAGCTATTGACCTGGGTAGAATTGCTGGCCAAAAACCCATTGTTACCAAAGCACGTAAGGCTATTGCGGCTTTTAATAAACTCCGCGAAGGAAGTCCCATCGGACTAAAAGTAACACTCCGTAAAAAGCGGATGATGGAATTTTTAGACCGTTTTATTACGGTTGCCTTACCCCGAGAGCGTGATTTCCGCGGTATTTCTCCGCGTCTTTTCGATGGGCGAGGTAACTGCACGATAGGTATCAAGGATCATCGTATTTTTCCAGAAATTGACGGTCTCGATACTAAGAATCAAGGTTTGGATATTTGTATTGTTACGTCAGCAGTCACAGATGGCGAAGCAAAAGAATTGCTTACCTGCTTTAAATTCCCATTTAAGAAAAACTGAGGTTATTGTGGCTAGACAAGCATTAATCGAGCGCGAAAAAAAACGTACTCGCTTAACGGAAAAATACGCAGCCAAACGTGCTCTGTTAAAAGCTGTTATCGATGATTTCAGCAAATCAGAAGAAGAGCGGTATAATGCGCGCTTACAGCTGCAGCAATTACCCCGAAATGCAAACCCTACAAGGCAGCGTAGACGTTGTGCTTTGACTGGGCGCGCGCGCGGAGTATTCAGGAAATTTGGTTTGGCACGTCACAAAATCCGTGAAATCGGGTTTCGTGGAGAAATTCCTGGCTTGGTTAAAGCAAGCTGGTAATAGGAAAATAATATGAGCATGAGTGATCCCATTGCCGATATGCTAACGCGTATCCGTAATGCACAAAAAGTTTTGAAGACATCCGTCGTTCTCCCTTTTTCAAATTTTAAAGCTTCTATTGCAAAAGTTTTAAAAGAAGAAGGATATATCGAAGACTTTTCGGTTTTAGAGAACGGTGGGAAGCCGAATCTGGATATCCAGCTTAAATATTATATGGGCTCGCCCGTCATTGATAAGTTAAAACGCGTTTCGCGTCCAGGGCTGCGCTCTTATAAAGCAAGCACTGATTTGCCTCGTGTCGTGGATGGTCTAGGTGTAGCTATTATTTCTACATCAAAAGGTGTGATGACTGACCGAGCTGCACGTGCGGCAGGAATCGGTGGCGAAGTAGTTTGCTACGTTAGTTAGTCCGGGTAAGAATACTCTTTGGGAGCTGGGACAATGTCTCGAGTGGGTAAGAACCCGATTGTTTTGCCATCGGGCGTAGAAGTTGATATTAATTGTGAGCGTATTGAAGTTAAAGGTCCGTTAGGGACTAGCTCACTAGAAATAAACCCTTTGATCCAAGTGATTAAAAGTGAAAATGTGCTGACCTTTGCACCTGTTGATGAGACTCCTCATGCGAAAGCTATGTGGGGCACTTACCAGGCGCTTGTGGCCAATATGGTCAAAGGTGTGACAAAAGGTTTTGAGCGCAAATTGCTCCTCGTAGGAGTTGGTTTCCGTGCGCAAGCCCAAGGTAAAAAACTCAATCTATCTTTGGGTTTTTCGCATCCTATTGTCCATAATATGCCTGAAGGTGTTGAGGTTGCTACTCCTACACCCACTGAAATCATTTTCAAAGGAAAATGCAAGCAGGCCGTAGGTCAGTGCGCAGCAGATGTGCGCATGTATCGACCACCTGAACCCTATAAAGGGAAAGGGCTGCGGTATGCTGATGAGGTGGTTATTCTTAAAGAAATTAAGAAAAAATAAAGCTGTTAATTAAAGGTGTCCATCGTGAATAAAAAATTGGCTCGTCTTCGTAGAGCTCGCCAGACACGCATTAAAATTGGAAAGCTTGGTGTGCATCGTTTGTCTGTGCATCGCACAAACAAACATATCTACGCACAGATATTTTCTTTGTGCGGCACCAAAGTGCTTGCCAGTGCTTCCACTGCTGAAGAAGCAATCCGTCAAGGATTGACAGCAAATGCAGAGAAAAAAAGCGCTGCAGGAGGCACTAAAGCGGCTGCTGCGATCGTTGGAAAGCGTATTGCCGAGAAAGCCCAAGTTGCGGGTATCAAAGGCGTTGCATTTGATCGATCAGGTTTTCGCTTCCACGGGCGTGTGGCTGAGTTGGCACAAGCAGCTCGTGATGCTGGTTTAGAGTTTTAAGCGGGTATACGTATCCGGTCGTTTTGTGAGCGCAGGCATCATAATGTGGTATATGCGCTCATATTGTTTTTTAGTTTTCATTTAATGCAGCTAGAGTTTGCAAAGAGCACTCCTGGTACGGTTATAAGTGCTTTTTTGTTCTCCCTATCTGTAGGTAGAGATATTGAGCGCATGTAATGTTGCTGGCTCGTAAATAGGCTTTTAGGAAAGAACCTTTCATGGCAAAGATGCAGGCAAAGAATTCGGCTGATGAGCGCGATGATGGCTTACGCGAAAAAATGATCGCCGTTAACCGTGTGACCAAAGTCGTTAAAGGCGGACGTATTTTGAGCTTTGTGGCTCTGGTAGTCGTCGGCGATGGTAATGGTCGCATTGGTATGGGTAAAGGGCGAGCAAAAGAAGTGCCCGTTGCTGTTCAAAAGGCAATGGACCAAGCTCGTCGCAGCATGTTTAAAGTTTCGATCAAGGATGGTACTTTGCACCATTCTGGCCGCGGAAAACATGGCGCCTCAGAAGTTATTCTTTCGCCAGGCAAAGAAGGGATGATTTGTAGCCCTGGTTTGCGTTCAGTATTTTATGTGGCTGGCATACAGAATGTCGTTGCAAAAAGTATTGGATCAACGAATCCCTATAACTTGGTTCGTGCACTCTTAGATGCTTTGAAAAAGCAATTTACGCCTTCTGAAGTTGCTGCAAAGCGTGGTAAATCGCTTCAAGCCATTTTTGAATAGCATAAAATATGCATGATACAGGCCATTTTTGGCCTGTATTTTTTATGCATATGGCTTGCATAGCATTCTTGTTATAGAATGCGCTATTTGCGGTGGCAAACCTGTCAGCTATCGGTTTGCACCTTGCGAAGGCCATAAAAATCGCTCGAATTGCTCCAATAACACGATTTCAGAGCATTTTTCGCACTGAAATTGCATAATTTTCTCAACAGAGCGCGCAGAATGTGAGATTATCTGCCGCGCGAAGTTGTGCAGACGTTTTTGGGGTAGTTCTAAGTTGCAGAGCATATACTGGATATCTATTTCAGTATCTCCTTGGAATCTTGGGTTGAGGGGGTAGTAGCCTAGCCGCCCAGGGTGCTCTTTTGCGCATCGTCTTTGAATATGGCCCGTCATGGGGTGCATTTTTATTTGCTATTTGTTTTTACTTCGACTGGCTGCATGATTTTTAGGCTATTTCTGCAAAAAATCTGTGAAATGCGGTTGCTGGACTTCCTTATGTCTAAAAAGATCAAAATAAAACTTATCAAGAGCCTGATTGGCACTCGTGAGACCCACCGCGCTACGGTGCGTTGCCTAGGTTTGCGTGGTTTGAACTCGACATCCGAGTTACTGGATACCCCTGCCATGCGTGGAAGACTAAATAAAGTCTCCTATCTGGTGGAAGTTCTGGGTTAGGAATATTTAAAGCCTACCCAATACCTCCAAAAAGGTTCCTCCTAGATTACATAAAGAGTAAAGACATGGAATTAAATACGATCAAACCTGGTCCTGATTCAAGACGCCACCGGCGTCGTGTAGGACGTGGGATAGGGTCTGGCCTTGGAAAAACTGCAGGACGAGGCCATAAAGGGCAAAAATCCCGTTCTGGGGGTTTTCATAAAGTAGGGTTTGAAGGCGGTCAGATGCCTTTGCAACGCCGTTTGCCTAAGCGTGGATTTACTTCATTGACACGTAAATTTGTCGCTGAAGTACGCCTTTCAGATCTCGAAAAATTGCCTATCGATACCATTGATTTTTTTGCATTAAAGCAAGCTGGTGTAGTGCCTTGCTCAGCTCGTAGTGCAAAAGTTATTTTGTCGGGTGAGCTTACTCGTAAAATTACACTCAAAGGTTTGCCAGCAACTAAAGGCGCGATTGCGGCTATAGAGGCTGTTGGAGGCTCTCTCTCCGAGTAGAGTTTTCTGCCTTGGTGCGATACCAACAAGGGTCCCTTTTGGACCCTTTTAAAAATTTGGAATAGGCTGTAAGTGCTGCATTATCAATCGCACTACTACTTATCCTGCTGGCTATGATGCGTATTTAGCATGTGCTTTGACAAAGGTTTTGACTGTGCGCATAAGTGCTACAAAAACTGAAAAATCGCCCCTTAGGAAATATGGGGATTTGCGTCGACGTATAGTATTTTTATTACTTGCTCTGATTGTTTATCGATTAGGCGCGCATATCCCAGTTCCTGGCATTGACCCTGAGCAACTTGCTGCGCTTTTTCAAAGCCAGCGTGGCGGCATTCTCGGCATGTTTAATATGTTTTCAGGGGGAGCGCTATCGCGTTTCAGTGTGTTTGCATTAGGGATCATGCCTTATATTTCGGCATCGATTATTATGCAGCTTTTGACCATTGTGTCGCCGCAGCTTGAAGCATTGAAAAAAGAAGGGCAGGCTGGTCAAAGGAAAATTACGCAGTACACACGTTACTTCACTGTGTTATTAGCTTTGTTTCAGGCTTTTGGAATTGCTGTTGCACTAGAAAGCCAGCCAGGTTTGGTTGTCGATCCTGGTGTAGCTTTTAAAGTGGTGACTATTGTTGCATTGGTAACCGGCACGATGTTTATCGTCTGGCTGGGTGAGCAAATTACTGAGCGTGGCTTGGGCAACGGTATTTCAATCATTATTTTTGCAGGTATTGCTGCTGGTTTGCCTGGTGCATTAGCGCATCTTGTTGACCTTATTCGCGCAGGTTCTATCAGTATTATTGCAGCGTTGGTCATCATTTCGCTAATTGCTGGAGTTACCTATTTAGTGGTATTTGTCGAGCGCGGCCAGAGAAAAATACTGGTGAACTATGCAAGGCGTCAGACAAATGGGAAAATTTATGCTGGCCAGTCCTCGCATTTGCCACTGAAATTGAATATGTCTGGCGTGATTCCACCCATTTTTGCCTCATCCGTCATTTTATTTCCGGTGACGATCGCTAATTGGTTTGGAGCGCACTCAGCACTGGGTTGGCTGAAAGATCTAGCACAAGCTTTGACGCCAGGGCACCCCATTTATATGTTGCTGTATGCTTTGGCTATTGTGTTCTTTTGCTTTTTCTATACAGCACTTGTTTTTAATAGCAAAGAAACTGCAGACAACCTTAAGAAAAGCGGTGCTTTTATTCCGGGGATTCGTCCAGGAGACCAGACTGCGCGCTATATCGATAAAATATTGATGCGCCTCACATTAATCGGTGCGCTGTATATTGTATTTGTGTGTCTATTGCCGGAATTTTTAGTACTTCACTGGCAGGTTCCATTTTATTTTGGCGGAACTTCTTTATTAATTGTGGTGGTTGTCACCATGGACTTTATCGCGCAGATTCAAACGCATCTTATGTCGCAGCAGTATGAATCTCTATTAAAGAAATCCAGTTTTGGTGGTAATCCTCTTTCGGTACGTTAAGCAATAAATATGGCTAAAGACGATGTAATTCAAATGCAAGGTGAGATCCTTGAGAACTTACCTAATGCGACTTTTCGTGTAAAGCTAGAAAACGGCCATGTTGTTTTAGGGTATATGTCTGGGAAAATGCGTATGCATTACATTCGTGTTTTACCTGGAGATAGCGTTACAGTCGAGTTGACTCCTTACGATTTATCTCGCGGACGCATCATATTTAGAGCTAAATAACGTATAGAGCCAAAGTGCTGCAGATAGACAGTCTTTGCAGCATTCTAAAAATTGTGACTTGAATATTTTATAAAGGAATACCTTCCATGAAAGTCATGGCATCCGTTAAACCCATGTGCCGTAAATGCAAAGTAGTGAAGCGTAAACGGGTTGTGCGTATTATTTGTAGCGCTGATCAGCGACATAAGCAACGTCAGGGTTAAAAACTTTTGAAGCAAGCATTGATGTGAATAAAGATTATCTAGTTAGGAAACAATAATGGCCCGTATTTCGGGGATAAATATCCCGGATCATAAAGATGTTCTGATTGGACTGACTGAAATATTCGGTATAGGTCTGTCGACTTCTAAAAAAATCTGCGCTAGCACCAATATTTTACCTGCTAAAAAAGTGCGCGATTTGAGTGATGCGGACTTGGAAAAGCTGCGCGAAGAAATTGGAAAATACACGATTGAAGGCGATTTACGTCGCTCAATCAGTACTGCGATTAAGCGCTTGATGGATATTGGCTGCTATCGTGGTGTGCGCCATAGAAAGGGTGGTTTGCCTTTGCGTGGTCAGCGTACTCGTACCAATGCACGCACTCGTAAAGGTCGTCGCCGCGCTAGTGTTTCTCTGAAGAAATAAAAGGCTTTAGCAGATTCCAAGAGGGTTTTGTAATCTGCAGCCGTGCATAACTTTGGCGAAATGTAGCTCGCAATCTCCTGGTATCGGCATATGCCCACACAGTTATATGCCGGCATCAGAGCAGATAAATAGCATTTATATTTGCGAAAGTATTTAAAGAAAACGTGAATAACGGAAAAGTATATGGCTAAGCCTTCAAGTAATACCGCAGCGCAGCGCGCTCGTAAAAAAGTTAGAAAAACTGTGTCGGAAGGCGTTGCGCACGTTCACGCTTCCTTTAATAACACTATCGTGACGATTACAGATCGCCAGGGAAATACCCTTGCATGGGCTGCATCCGGTGGTCAAGGCTTTAAAGGCGCCAGAAAGTCGACTCCTTTTGCTGCACAGGTTGCTGCAGAGTCTGTTGGCCTAAAAGCCAGAGAGTTTGGCGTTCAAACCCTCTCTATCCGTATTACAGGTCCTGGCCCCGGCCGTGAATCTGTTGTGCGTGCATTAAATGGTCTTGGTTTTAAAATTGCCGAAATCGCGGATAGAACTCCATTGCCTCACAATGGCTGCCGTCCTCCAAAACGCCGCCGTATTTAAATGTATTTATTGCTCAGATTTTTTCGTCATTCCAATGTACGAATAAATTAAAGCTTTGCTGATTTTGCATCCCCGCTAAAAAACTGGCGGGGTTATTCGCATTTTTCAATTTTGATTTTTTAATTTCTAGCGAGCGCGAATATAGGGTGAATCGCTGCTCTACTTTGAAAAGGGAAATAACGTGGCACGTCATATTGGTCCTAAAGCCAAGCAATCTCGCCGTGAAGGGACGGATCTTTTTCTAAAAAGCGCTCGCCGCGCGCTTGCTGATAAATGCAAACTGGATACTAAACCAGGGCAACACGGTCGTACTGCAACAAACAACCGCTTATCTGAATACGGCACGCAGTTACGTGAAAAGCAAAAAGTAAAACGCATTTATGGCGTTTTAGAGAAGCAATTCCGTCGCTACTATGCAGAGGCAAAACGCCAAAAAGGAAATACCGGCGAAGTATTGCTGAAAATCCTTGAGTCCCGTTTGGATAATGTGGTGTATCGCATGGGATTTGCATCTACTCGTGCAGAAGCCAGACAGCTTGTTAGCCATGGCGCGATTTCACTGAATAATGGACGTTCTGATATTGCTTCTATGCAAGTAAAAGCAGGCGATACTATCGTTGTGCGTGAAAAAGCAAAAAGCCAAGTTCGTATTCGCGAAGCACTTAGCCTTGCTAAACAAATTGGCTTTCCAGATTGGGTCAGTATTGACGAAGCGAAATTGGAAGGTAAATTTAAGCAAGCTCCTGAGCGCAATGAAATCGCTGGCGATATCAGTGAAAACTTAATTGTTGAATTGTATTCACGGTAATACATAGCAGGTAAAAAGTAAAAGCTTAGGGTAACCCTCATGGCCTTTATTTTTACCTGCTCATGGTATGTATATTTTTTAATATATAGATGTTTATTCAGCCTTATCGGTGTAACGAACTGAGGGTATTGAAAAGGAAAATGTATGTCAGGCAATGCGTTGAAGCGTTTGTTAAAACCCAGAATTATTGCTATTGAGTCTTTGGGTGAAAACCATGCAAAAGTAGTTATGGAGCCGTTTGAGCGCGGCTACGGTCATACCTTGGGTAATGCGCTTCGCCGCGTACTCTTATCTTCGATGGTGGGATATGCCCCAACCGAAGTAATGATTAACAAGGTAGTGCATGAATATTCAACGATTGATGGCATACAAGAAGATGTAGTTGGTTTGCTGCTCAATTTAAAAGGCATTATTTTTAAGCTGCATACGCGTGATGAAGTCACACTTACGCTCAGTAAGGATAGCGAAGGTGTTGTAACAGCCAGCGATATTGAGTTGACGCATGACTGCGAAATTTTGAACCCAGATCATGTAATTGCTCATGTCTCTAAGGGCGGAAAGTTAGATCTGCAAATCAGAGTTGAGAAAGGCCGTGGTTATGTGCCTGCCAATGTGCGTCGTGAAACTGAAGGCTCGCATAATACAATTGGCCGACTCTTAATCGATGCTTTATTCTCGCCCATTAAAAGCGTGGTATATGCAGTAAAGCCTGCTCGGGTCGGTGGTAATACCAACTTTGACAGCCTGGAATTGATTATCACCACGAACGGGGTGATTTCTCCAGAAGAATCCTTACAAACTGCTGCAGGTATTTTAATTGACCAGCTCTCTGAATTTGCTTCGCTCGAAAGTGCAGAAGCCGTTGCAGAGCCTCAACTCAATACTCCTCAGATCGAGCCTATTTTATTACGCCCTGTTGAAGAGTTAGAGTTAACTGTGCGCTCCGCGAACTGCCTGAAAGCGGAGAGTATTTTCTGTATTGGCGATCTTATTCAACGTGCAGAAAATGAATTGCTAAAAACACCTAATTTAGGACGCAAATCTTTAAATGAAATTAAAGAAGCGCTCTCGATTCGCGGTTTGTCGCTAGGTACTACCATTGAAAATTGGCCCTCAAACAGCGTTGAAATTACTTCAATGAGCCAATCGTAAACTGAAAAATCGAGCAGAAAGTCCAGATTGTTTTTAATTTTTGCTTTACACGAATTTGAATACGTTTTTTATTTAAGGAAAGACAATGCGTCACCGTAATGGCTTACGCAAGTTAAATCGAACCAGCAGCCACCGTTTGGCTATGCTGAAGAATATGTGTAACTCCCTTATTGAACATGAAGTTATTAAAACTACTGTTCAAAAAGCGAAAGAGCTACGCAGAATGGTTGAACCTTTGATTACCAAGGGTAAAACATCTACTTTGGCAAATCACCGCTATGTATTTAATAATTTGCGTAGCCGTGACTCTGTAGCAAAACTATTCAATGTCTTGGGCCCACGCTATGCGAATCGCCCAGGCGGCTATTTGCGTATTTTGAAATACAAATTCCGTGCAGGCGATAATGCAGAGCTGGCGTACGTTGAATTGGTTGATCGTCCAGATAGCGTTGAGCAAGAAATAGCAAAAGATGCAGAGTAATTTGCTTTAATGCTTATAGTGCACATAAAAAAATCCCCTTGAAATTATTTAAGGGGATTTTTTTATGCGCGCCCGGTATGGGCACACTCTTGGTAAGGGATCCACTAGTCTCACATAGACGGGACTAAATTAATCTGAAGGAGTAGAGGAAGAACTGAGTTTGTGGAAGTGAAATGGGAGCAAATCGGTGGTATCGTCGGAAAGCTTGCGCTGTGGTAAAGCCTTCAGCACTGAAAGCAGCAAGTTCACTTGGGCGGCCTGGTTCAACCGAATCACATAACCGCTTGGTGTACTCAGCTCCAGCAGCAAAGTAGATTCTCCCATCGAAAAGGGCACGGCCATTAACTGATGGGCTGCTTACTCTGCCTTGCTTTATTTAACCTCTCCTTCTCGAAAGGCTTTATTTTCTATTCTCTGACTCACTTTATGAAAGTGGGGTTAATTTCGCGCTTAGAGCGACTGCGAAGTCGGTAATAGATAGTTGATGAAAGTTCAATACGGAGAA
>JASSUD010000041.1:0-25898 GCA_031963225.1 Mycoavidus cysteinexigens | reverse complement strand
TTACCGCGTTCAAGCGCCGTAGCAGGGGGCTGTGTTAACTCAGTTACTCGAGCAGAAAAGGGTGCAAGCATGGGAAGTTCTTTTTGTTATGGGTGGGAAATCAGAGGGGGTATGAGAAGGCTGCGCAATGGAACAAAAGGCTGTGAGGCTTATAAATATATGTGCTCTTATAGAGACTTATCCGCCATATAGCAGTCGACCTCATGCAGAGCAGACTATGCTGCATACAGATAAATCTAATGATGCATATAGACCATGCTGTATCGCACTGAAATATTTATAAGGTTATTCTGATTTTAAAGTATTCGCATACCTACAAGTACGGGGCTCCATCTACTACCCTCTTCTGAGCATGCCATGGCATACAAAAGGAGCTATCAATAGTAGGGTGTTTTTTATTTTCCAAGGGTAATTTTGGGTTATAAAACGCTGCTTTCCCTTATTTATAAAGGGTTCGCGCTAGTTTTAGCTAAACATTACCTTTGCCTCAGCCTTTCCATGCCCGCTCTCATATAAGAAAAAAGCTTCTCATATGTAAAGAACTGGCTATCAAGGCTAAGTTAATCAGACTTGCCCCAAGATGGGTCAGCGCACGAAAAAAAGCCCACACGCTCATTGCAGAGTATGTGGGTTTTTTTTCGTGCGCTTTTTATTCCTTTCGCACATTACACTTTGTAAGCCATTGCGTGAACTGACCTTGAAATATGATTTGATTGCTTTTATTTAAAATCATATCGTACCGCATCAATCGTAACGTACCATAACCAAAATGAAGCATGGTGGGGCGCGAAGCCGCTGTTACTTATGAGCAAGTCGCCGCTATCGCTAATGAAATGAAATTAGCAGGCGATAAGCCGGCTTCCCGCGCTGTACGCGGACAATTAGGCGATACCGGGAGTATTGGAACGATTACGAGACTGTTGCGGGAGTGGAAAACCAATCAAGAACGCCCGATAACTAACGTCTTCGCCCTGCCGACTGGTTTGCAACGCGCTATTTTGGAATTTATCGATCGAGAGGTAACGTAGACGAAAGCAACCATTGACTCAGACCTGGCAGACCAGCAACAAGAGTCCTCCGATCTTGAGACGGAAAACTTACGCCAAGCAGACGAAATGAGAAGTCAGCACGAAAACATTGCTGAGCTGAAAGATCAAACATCGGCGCTCAATGGCCGTCTAGATCAAAAATGCACTTGCAAGTCAGCGGCTTGAAGGCTTGGAATCCGATGCGCAAACCATTGCTGACGCTGAAAAATGGACACGAGGCGAGGTTGCAATCGCCGATGTGATTGCTAATTTTGCTAATAGGGTAAAACGTGGCGAAGTACACGTGTGAAGGAAGAGATTCCTATTGGGATCCTGATACAGATATTCTCAAAAACTGCCTAGATATCAAGGATAAAGATACTCTTCTTAAGAGGCCAGCGCAGAAGTGCAGTGTGGGTGTTACAACATCATGATGAGGATGCCCTATAAGTTTTGGGACATATTGGGACATATGAAAGGCCACGAAAATTATCTCCATCAAGCAACATTCAACGATCAGGCCCAAAAATAAGGCTTGCGAGCCGTGCTGTTGCTCTATTCGAATAACTGGTTAGAAAACTAATCGTCGAGGTTTTTCATCTTCTTGGAGTTGCCCTATTCGAGGGTACTGCCCGACCCTCGCTCAAAAAAATTGGCTGATCTCTTTTTTATTCCATCATGCTACATGCAAGGGCTTGCCCACTGTCCCGCGTTGCTTCAAGAGTCGTATATTGACCGGGCTTAAACCTTGCACTTCCCAGATAGCGGCATCTGTCACGTTAAGTGCAGCGTGCGTTGAACTCCAGCACAAGCGCACCTGACAGTTACCTTCTGCTTCTATCACTTGCCATACACGAACCAATCTATCTCCACTACCAGCTACTAAGTACTGGCCGTTGGGGGTAACCTTCCAGTCAAGACTAAAGACATATCCATTGAAATCTCGAATCACCGCCAAACACTGCCCCGAGACTACATTCCACAGCCGTACCGTCTCATCCCCACTCCCCGATGCGATCTGCTGACCATTCGGCGAATACACCACGCTAGAAACATAGCCGGTATGCCCTTGTAAGGTGTGCGCGAGGGCCCCGGTTTGCGCGTCCCACAGTCGCACCGTATTGTCAAAACTGCCCGAGGTGATCTGCTGGCCGCTGGGCGAATACACCACGCTCAAAACCCAGTCGGTATGCCCTTGTAAGGTGTGCGCGAGGGTCCCAGTTTGCGCGTCCCATAGCCGCGCCGTATTGTCATAACTGCCCGAGGCGAGCTGCTGGCCGCTCGGCGAATACACCGCGCTAGAAACAGTGTCGGTATGTCCTTGTAAGGTGTGCGTGAGGGCCCCGGTTTGCACGTCCCACAGCCGCACTGTCTTGTCACAACTACCTGAGGCGATCTGCTGGCCGCTGGGCGAATACACCACGCTCTTAACATCGGATGTATGCCCTTCCAAGGTGCGCGCGAGGGCCCCGGTTTGCGCGTCCCACAGCCGCACCGTCTTGTCAAAACTGCCCGAGGCGATCTGCTGGCCGCTGGGCGAATACACCACGCTATTAACATGAGAGGTATGCCCTTGTAAGGTGTGCGCGAGGTCCCCGGTTTGCGCATCCCACAGCCGCACCGTCTCGTCATGGCTCCCCGAAGCGATCTGCTGACCATTCGGTGAATACACCACGCTCGTGACCCAATCCGTATGGCCCGTTAACGTGCCGATTTTCTCCCAGCTCTGCGTGTTATAGAGATGGATGTTGCCGTTATAGAGTCCTACCGCGCAGGTTTGTCCATCTGGAGAATACGTGCAGGCACCGACCTCTCTCTCTACTTCGATAAAAGGGCTCTCCCCAAACTGTACCCCCTCCATCTTGGCGCCCAGTAAATCAGCTTGACGCAGCCAGCTTGTACGAAGGGAAGTATGGCGTAAATCTGCACCTTGCAACTGTGCTCTATCAAATACCCCAAAACTTAAATCAGCACCGGGAACGCGTATCCCCCGTAAATCGGCCTCCTTAAACTGCACACTGGCTCGAACCAAGATGGTGATGGCATTGGCTGCGCCTGTTGTGACCGGTGCATTAGGGGTTTTTGACGCTTCTATCCATGCGTGCAGGTATGCTGCAAAGGCAGGGTACTGCTTCACCCATTCAGCTAAAAGGTCCAGCACCGCCGGCTCATTCACCAAATTCCGCGTATTGAGTAATGCAGTTTCTTCCACCTCCGGCGCCTGCTGACTCTGTTCCCATAACGTACGCGCTATTTGAGCAATGTCAGAGCCGCCTGGCAAAAGAGTCAATCTTCTTTGCACTTCGACTTTGCGAGTTAGACTGACCGAATCTGTACAACTGTCAAAATATTCCACTGCGCGCGCATAGCGCTCACGCACGGCATCCACGTCAAAGCTTTCTTGACGGTGCAAAAGTTCGGCTTGTTTCTGAGAGACCTGCCCCAGTAGGGGTCGGGCTTCTGCTTCTTCTCCAGCAGACATTCCATGCTCTAGAGCGGCTTTAGCGGTATAAAGGCTGCTCTGTGCTTGCTCAAATTCTCGATTGTTTTGATGCTCCTCCGCTTGCTCTAATGCGGCTTTACCGCGTTCAAGCGCCGTAGCAGGGGGCTGTGTTAACTCAGTTACTCGAGCAGGAAAGGGAGCAAGCATGGGAAGTTCTTTTTGTTATAGTGGGAAATAAGGCGGAGTATGAGAGGTCCGTGCAATGCAAAAACAGGCTGCTAGGCATATAGAGGCCGCGCCCCTATAGAGACGCATCCGCCATGTAGCAGTCGACCTAATACAGAGCAGACTCTGCTCCATACAGATAAATCCAATAATGCATATAGACCGTGCTGCAATACACTGAAATATTTATAAGATTATTCTGATTTTAAAAGGAGTCACATAATTACAAGGACAAGGCTCGGGTCACTGAGAGTTGGTCGGCTGTATGGTAAAAACTTTGCTACTCAATCGGTGCTGAATAAATCGATCCTAAATTTCATGAACATATGAAGTACCCATAAAAAAAGCCCTTTCATTTTTTAAAAGGGCATTTTTTATGGGTCAGGTTAACCTGAATGTAGATTTACTGCTTAGCATAGCAAATTATTTTTATGCTCTTTTAATTAAAGCATCGAGTAGTTTTTGGCTATGCTCTTTTTCTGCTTCTAATAGCGCATCTTTTGCCGCTAACCGTCGCTCGAGGTCAGCAATTCTTTCTTGTGCTGCTCTTAAATCAGAATCAGGACTAGCTGACTCAGAACGAGAAGCTAACAACTGGTCAAGCTTCCCATTAAATCGGTCAAGTTTTTCATGAGCCTGTAGCCCTAGTTGGACTGAAGACATGGAAGCAAGCGCTGCATTCTTTGAGTTTTCAGCAGCTCGACTAATTTGTGCAGAATCCATTTTCTTTTTAAAATCCTTATGTGCAGAACGTATAGTCTCGTGACAATGAATAAGGGTGCGTGTGCTAGAAGAAGCACTTTCTGCACATGCATTTTTATATTCAGGCCAACTTTTTAGGATCCCTGCGAGCACACACGCTACCCAAGCAATACCTGTTATCGCTTGCGTTAGCGCTGCAGTCATAGAGATAATTCCTAGCGAAGTCAGACTATACCAAACTAGTGTCGCAACAGGCACAAACGCCACTGCGAAAAGTATCACCCATAAAAATGCCTTAGCAGGACTAGGCAAGCTTTTTTGGAGTGCGACAATCTCCGTGGCGATTTCCTCTATGCATGGATTGAGTTCATCAATGGGCGTTTGAGAATCACTGTGTAGCGTTTGGATCTTTTCACACAGTGCCTGAACAAGATCGAGCGCCCGGGTAATTTGTTGCTGCACCAAATCGATGTGAGCTGTTTTGCCCTTCTCAAGCCCAATATGAGTAACGGAATCAATCGAAATGCCGTTTTTCAAAAAGCTTATCGTATGGTGCTGAGCTTGGCAGATCGTTTCAAGCTTTTGCAACTCTCCTTCGCGATCAGCCGTCCTTATTAAGCGTTCATCCGTGGTATGTATAGCGTGCGCCCACTTTCTGAAAAACTTATAAAGCGTGACTGAATCAGACGGGATATTGCTACTAGAACTCCCTATCTCCCCGTCAACATCCGATCGATCGTCAGCAGGTATTACCTCTTGATAGCGCGGCTCAGCACGTTGCTTGCCTTTGCCAGTGTAAAGCGCAATAGTAGTCACCCCAATAGGGGTAGTTGAACTTGAAGAGGAAGCTGCGCTAATAGATGGATTCAAAGCTTCTCCCCTTTTGCCTTTCTGTGAGGCAATAAACTATCGGTCTTGGATAATTCTTATTTATAAACATCCATTATGTTTACCAATAAACATCGAGTTTATATATACAAAAAAGACCTTATAAAATGCATCAGATAGGCCACGCAAATTGAAGGATTGAGAGTTCAAAGGGCAAAAAAAGCCCCGCATAGCATAGCGGGGCAAACTTCTTCTTCAACGATGAGGAAAGGCTAGAAAACACTTACGCAGGATTTTCTACTGTTTTCTGATGTGTTGAATGCTGCGTATTAGATTGCTTTTGTACCAGACTAATCAGCAACTCCATGCTTGCTTCAATTCTGGTGAAACGCTGTTCAATTTCATCAAATCGCTCTACAAGGCCATCTGCTTTTTTATTAAATTTAGCGATATTGCTGTCTCGCTCTGCGCGTATCGCTTTAATTTGATCGCCGAATAGCGTGGTTTTGCCCAATTCCATAAAATCCTCCATCAACGAGTTGCAGATTTCCATAAATCTGACTCGATCTTCAGTGGTTACTTTTTCATTAAATGCATCAATACGGTTTTTAATTGCAAGGCCAAAGCCAATAAAACTGCCGATAAAAGGCATATTTTTTGTTACCTCCGGCGAGAGCAGGCCTGACTGCGCTATCAACCCCCAACCAGTCAATATGACAGGACCAAAGAATTCGCGTATTTCTTTCCAAATACGCGCCATAGGTCCATCTTGATCAGCTGGTTCTTGGCCTGCAGTAGACTTGAGTGTGGCCTCTCCTTTAATGGTTTCTAGCGCATCTAACGCAGTTTGTAGCTGATTGAGATGATCTGCCGTTTCGTGCTCACACATCGATTGTGCGGCTTCGGAGATAAGCGCAATTTGCTCTAATCCTGCTTTGATGTGTTGTTGAATAGTGACTTTTTCTTCTTGGAGTATCCAGGCTTTGAACCAGTTTTGCTCCAAATCCACTAAGGAGGCTTCTAACTTGATTTTGGCTTCTATACAGGCCGTTATCAATTTGCCCCACTTCACCACCGGTTTAGAGAAAGGATGCTTGATTGCACAGGACCGAGCACTTTTTACATCCTGTTCTCTTTGTGCAACGCAAGCATGTATGCCTTCCGTCACCGAGCTCTGACTTACAGCAGCGGTAGAGGCTTCATAATTAGGAGGTGGAATTACTGACTGCCTGTCAAGTTCACCGCCAATGGGATGCTGCGTACCGGCGAAATAAGAGTCGCTCTGTAGAGAAACAGGCGGTAGATTTGTTGGATTGGTGTTCGACATGTCGTCCCCCTTAAGCAGGAAGTGCTAGGAGACTGACGAAAAAAAAGCAGTGCGAAGCTATCCTCGAAAAGGTAGCGTGCCAACAAGTCTTGAGGTATGGAGGGTGAAGAAAGGAGGAAAAACTTAGCGGTGGGTCGGGGTATGAGTTAGGGTAAAACATAATATGCTCCATTTACGGTTTTAAACCGCCATCCCGAGTCCAAACGGGTGGCGACCGAACAGAGGTTGGACTACCGATGGAGCACCGGCGAGCCTTACGGCTCCCCCTGCCCGGTCGCCAAAGAAGCGCAACAGGATAAAAAGCCACATCAAACATAATGACATGCTTTTTATGCACCATCTCGGAGTCCAACCCAAGGCTACTGTCCTTTATAAACAGCAGCAAATTCACTATGTCAAATTTGTAAGATTTTGTCAAATACATCACTCAGAATGGTGGGCTCACCCGATGTATTAAATTTCGTCTTAAAGTCTGGGCAATACGCGCAGCAGATCCACTAAAACCTATCTCAAAACCCTCTGCATCCGCAGAGAAGCAAATAATCCCTATGAGGCAGGAAGGATGGCCTCAGGCCAGATGAGAGAATAAGCCCCGCTCGCTCGCCGAAGGGTTTGACTTTGCTGACTCTTCAGTGGATGAACTGGATGGTGCGGCAGGGATGGTATCCAACGTTCTACGTTTTACGAGCAGCTTGAATTGAGAGACCGCGGATGCCATGCTGCTGAGTTGCTTCGTTGCCTGGTGGAAGCGTAAAGCCGGCTCACCCATTGCCCCACGCTGTTCTAAGAGCTTCTTATTCACGGGGCTTAAGCCTTGTACGTCCTGGATAGAGGCCTCCGTCACGATAAGCCCTTCATGCGTCGAGCTCCAGCACAAACGCACCCGAATTAGATCCCCTTTTTCACTCACCTGCCATACGCGAACGGACTTATCAACGCAGCCCGTCACCAGATAGGTACCGTCGGAGGTGGCTTTCCAGGCAATACTACTAACTGCTCCGTGAAAACCCCGAATTACCGCCCGGCACTTCCCCGAGTGCGCATCCCACAGACGCACCGTGTGGTCCCAACTGCCGGAGGCGATCTGCTCGCCGCTGGGCGAATACGCCACGCTATTAATATAGTTCGTATGGCCGCATAAGGTGGAGCCGGGCTTCCCCGTATGTGCATCCCACAGACGCACCGTCTGGTCCGCACCGCCAGAGGCGATCTGCCCACCGCTGGGCGAATACGCCACGCTATTAACATAGTTTGTATGGCCGCATAAGGTGGGACCGGGCTGCCCCGTGTGTGCGTCCCACAGACGCACCGTATGATCCTCACTGCCTGAGGCGATCTGCTCACCGCTGGGCGAATACGCCACGCTATTAACATAGTTCGTATGGCCGCATAAGGTGGGACCAGGCTGCCCCGTGTGCGCGTCCCACAGACGCACCGTATGGTCCTTGCTGCCGGAGGCGATCTGCTCACCGCTCGGCGAGTACTCCACGCTATTAACACCGTTGGTATGGCCTTGTAAGGTGGGACCGGGCTGCCCCGTGTGCGCGTCCCACAGACGCACCGTATGGTCAGCACTGCCGGAGGCGATCTGCTTACCGCTCGGCGAATACGTCACGCTATTAACACCCTTGGTATGGCCTTGTAAGGTGAGACCGGGCTGCCCCGTGTGCGCGTCCCACAGATGCACCGTATGGTCCCAACTGCCGAACACGATCTGCCGACCGCTGGGCGAATACGCCACGCTACTAATACCGTTGGTATGGCCTTGTAAGGTGAGACCGAACTGCCCTGTGCGCGCGTCCCACAGACGTACAGTCTGATCCAAACTGCCGGAGGCGATCTGCTCACCGCTGGGCGAATATGTCACGCTCATAACAATGTTGGTATGGCCTTGTAACGTGTGACCGAGTTGCCCCGTGTGGGCATCCCACAGACGCACCATATGGTCTGCACTGCCGGAGGCGATCTGCTGACCGCTCGGCGAATACGTCACAAAATTAACCTCGCCGGTATGGCCTTGTAAGGTGGGGCCGGGCTGCCCTGTGTGCGCGTCCCACAGACGCACCGTCTGGTCCTTGCTGCCGGAGGCGATCTGCTCACCGCTCGGCGAATACGTCACGCTCCTAACAACGTCGGTATGGCCTTGTAAGACGGGGCCGGGCTGCCCCGTGTGCGCGTCCCACAGACGCACCGTATTGTCCGCACTGCCGGAGGCTATCTGCTGACCGCTCGGCGAATACATCACGCTATAAACAAAGGCAGTATGGCCTTGTAAGGTGGGGCCAGGCTGCCCCGTGTGCGCGTCCCACAGACGCACCGTATCGTCCGCACTGCCGGAAGCGATCTGCTGACCACTGGGCGAATACCTCACGCTCATAACAGAGCCGGTATGGCCTGGTAATATGGGTCCGGGCTGCCCCGTGTGTGCGTCCCACAGACGTACAGTACCGTCATTACTGCCGGAGGCGATCTGCTGACCGCTGGGCGAATACGTCACGCTCCAAACAGGGTCGGTATGACCTTGTAAGGTGTGCATTTTTTCCCAGTTCAACGCGTCATATACGCTGACCGTGCCGTTTTTAAGTCCTATGGCATAGGTTTTCCCATCCGGTGAATATGCGCAGGAATACACCTCACTCTCTTCTTGGAGATATGGCCATTCGCCAAACTGTACCCCGGCCATCTGCACACCGCTTAAATTAGCCTGGTGTAACCACGTATTGCGAAGGCGGACTTTTCTTAAATCGGCTCCCTGCAACTGCGCAGAATCAAATACCCCCTGACTCAGATCGGCTCCTGGAATCTGGATGCCTTTTAAATCCGCTCCGATAAACTGCACATCCGCTCTAACCAGTATCGTGATCGCATTGGCCGCGGCCTGGCGTACGGCCTTGTCCGTTTTCGAGCGTTCAATGACCGCAAGTAGCTGTTGCTTGAAAAGCGGTGCATGTTGGACGCGCTCAGCGAGAAATTGCACAATTGAGGGCTCTCCAACCAAATTTCGCCGTGCTAAAAGAGAGTCGAGCACGGGCTGTTCCACCGCCACGGACGTTTCATTCAATCCCTCTTGATTTTCAAAACTAAAAACTGAACTGACACTTCCTCGACGCTTTTGGACCGGCATGCGCTCTACACTTTGCCCAGCATCTTGCGGCTCAAATATCGCTCGGGCCACCCCATATTCCAGCAGCGATTTATGGATAAACCGGTATTGATTACCACTGCGGTTGAGCGGACTGGCTTCACGCAGAAGCTGTTTCATATCGCCTTCGCCAAAAAACGCTTCTTTCCACGTCTCTTTATCTCTAAAGTGCACATACTCGACTATGGGGTTACCGGCTTGCTGTTCATACATTACCCCAGCCAAATTCGTTAAAAAAGCAATGCCATTTTGTGCAAAGCCCTCATTAGCCAATCGCCCAAAGGCCTTCTTTTCTTGCTCTGATAAGTTTTTGTCCGCTAAGCGTTTTTTGCCACGCTCCAGCCACTGCGTCACAAATTGATCATAGAGTGCCACCCGCGTGATCTGAGCCGTAGAGAGGTTTTGCCCGGGATTCACCAAGCTTGGCAGCACCTCCAAAGCCAAGGTTAAAAGAAAAGGATTGCGCACCAAGTCTTTTAAATGGGGAATCTGATCAAGCGCTTGTTGGTAGTCGGCCTCTTGCCAGACCGGTTTGTTAACACGCACATAGTCTTTAATGTAAGCATGCATCTTCGTCACAGAAAACGGCGCGACGACGGCTTCCTGAAATAGCTGCGACTCGGCATGATGATTGCGGTCCGTAGGCTGAAAGCGATCTCGATAATCAGTGCCGAGATATTCGCTACGGCAGCTAATAACCATCTGCGCGCGCCATTGTCCAGGCTGATTGAGACTATTGCTCATGTACAGATTATGCGTTTGTTGACTCTCGTCATACCCGTCACAAATGAGAACAAATTCACGCTGCGCCTTTAACTCTCTAATCTGCGGGTCAGTAAACCCTTCCTTACGTAATTGCTTCGTGACGAGATCCTGTTCCGGCTGGTCAATAGCGGGCAAGCTGATAAAGAGGGGGATGCGACCTCCTTTTTCATAGCTTTTCCATAAATTTGCCTCCAGCACCCTATTAAAGGTCGATTTACCCGCGCCGGAATCACCTAATAGCAATAACACCTTTTGATCAATACGCAGAAAATCGTTGACCTTCTCCGTCAGATCAAACAGCGCCTCATCGGGGGCTTGTAGACTGGGCTTGCCCTGCGGGGAAATATAAACGGCTTCGCCTCCTTGTTTGAGTCGCCGGCGTTTGAGGTCCCGTAAGTCGGTCTCGACATCCGGTTTATTTTGAACCCGATCCAATAGAGTCGAAGCAGCTGCCAGAGGTACCTGCACGTTCAGTGGATAAGGGCTTGGCCCTTCATTCAGGCACGTTGTGTAGAGCGTTTGTTTATCGGTCTCGCCACTCTTTTCTAGCGCTTGAAGTAGGGTTTTGGCCGCCTGCGCACTGATAGGTGTGTCCTTTAAGTGCATTAAGATCTTAAGGATCCATTGCTTCACCTGGGCCTGCTGGCCCCAGGTTGCCTCGTTTTTATAGAGCTCACCTAAAAAGGTCATCGCACTTTGGCGTGCGTTGGAATCCCACGCTGGATTGGCCGCCAGTTGACCTAGACGTTCGCACAGCCCCCATTGAAAAGCTGGATCGCGCCGGCAAGGCGCCTCACATACCAGCTGTTTGAAATCAGCCAGTTGGCCGTTCTCAAGCAACGTATCTGCGCCACGCAGCGCCGGATACCAGGCACTTTTACGGGTAAAGCTAAAGCCTTCTTTCAGGGACTCCAGAAAGTTCTGGCCGTTCTCGGTGAGTGACAGTACGCCTTTATACCCATCCGAAAGCGATTTAATGAACTCGGTGGCTCCTGCTATACCCTCTTGAATCTGTCCCAGACCCTCGATAAATTCATTCAAATTCAAGCCTTTGACGGCACTCACTAAACCCGAGACCCCCTCAATCACTTTTCCAGTGCGTCGCAGCACTGCTTGCCAGAGGGTTTCATTATCCGGCACATACTGCAAAGCTTGGAATGCGTAGGCGGCTTGATACACCAGATATGGGTCAGCGCTCTCCTGCAACCCTGCCATATAAGCAGAAAGCGGGGCATGGAGGGCTTCGCGATTTAAGTCCACTACCCTGCTATCGGCCATCGCATCTAAAACATGCGCTACTGTGCGTGTTAATTGATAAATATTCTGCATAGATTGCCCATGGGTGTCTTTGAGACGTGTGCCTAACAGTTCCAATATCTTGACCAGATCATCGGCCTCTACATCACCGGGCGCAGCGCCTTGGATCAGTTGCGCCAACCCTTCGAGTAAATCAAACTCTAATAGTGTGCTCTGCTCAATACCATCGACAAACTTCATCAGCAGCGTTCTAAATTGGGTGCGCTCGAGGACCACGGCTAAACCTACCACTTCATGGACGGTGGCGATTTCTTTCAGTTCATCGTTGACGAATGTTCGAACGACCTCGGTTGCCAGCGTACGTAAACGCTCTTTTTCCTCCGCATTGTCTGCGGTGGCTTGATACCAAGCCTGTTCTTTTGCATGCAGCACTGCGTCAGGGAGCGATGCCTTGGATAACAGGCTCAGGCAGTATGCTAATTGGGAGGTGCTGGTAAGGCGTTCATCTGCTTCGGGCAAATCGTACTGAATGATAGGCGGGGGCACATTGTCAGAAAAAACCGGTAATGGAAGCTGCGCGATATCACGGCCTGGGCTATCTAGACTCAGTATGGAAGAATGGCGGGGGGAGGCTAAAAAAGCAGCAGGAGGAAGGAGCCCACTGCGGATGGAACTAAATGTACTGCTGGGGCGACTGGGTGGGGTCAATCTTTCTTGCGCCTGTGCATGCCCCCACATTTCTGCTTTCTGATAACTGGCACTCGCCTTTTTAATATTCCCCATCGCCTTGAGTACATCGCCGCGCTCTAAGTAGACGGCAGCGAGTTGATTCCGCAGAGTTTGGTCCTCTGGCGTCTCAGCGGATTGTGCTTTTCTCAGCGCTTCTTTTACTTGAGATAACGGGATAATCTGGCGTTCATCAGCCACTTTGATCAACGACACCTTCGCCTGCTCATACAAGATAAAAGCGGCATCCAGGTTCTCAGCGGCCTTGTGCTGGCGCCCCCCCTCTAAATAAGTTTGAGCAAGCGTTAGATTGACAGAGGCGGTAGGCGTTGAGTGCGAAAATCTGGCCAACATAGAGAGACTTTTCCTGTTTTCTGAGAATAAGAGACCCTACCCACACGCCGCGTCGCACGCGTGCGTGCGTGGAGAGTCTTGAACGAATATCAACAAAAGCATCCCGCGGCATACCCATTCGCTATCCGATACCAGAAAGACCCCTTCTATGAGGAATAAAGCAATGGGAAAGCAGGAAGTTTTTGTAAGAACTTACTCTTTATAAGAATATTCGCATTGTCAGAATTTACGAGGGGAAAGCCATACCCTAATACCCGTAGTAATGGGGGGATGTAGATTAAAAAAATGGGAGGGAAAAACGGTAGCGTGCTTGCTTCAGACTTCCATGCAGGAAAAGGGGGACGAATGCTATCTACCTTCTCAGTTAATGCGGTCCCTCACGCCCGCGCTCTTTTCAGAGTGCGTGATTTTTGATGCATGAAGATATCGCCAAGAGGCCCATATTACAAAGGGCTTAGCGTATAGAGTGGGTTTAAAAAATAATGCGTTTTGATGCAGATTGGACTGCACCATCGCAAGAGTGATCTGGCCTCGATTTACCGATATTTCCGATCACGATCGCACCCTAGAAATAAGTCTTTAAATTTTTGCCTGATGGCGCCAACATAATTGAACAAGAGAACATACATGCCACTCCCTATCCCTATCTCTGGCTCTGCCATTCAACCTTATCCCCTAGTGCAATACTATCCAAGGCCTTCATTAGCTTCATTACCCGTCTGGCTACCCCCTGAGATCCGAGAAGAAATAGAAAATCAGTTAGATCAGCCAGCCTGGCAGAATTTCTTTAAAGCGCTGACTATCGTGACTAACAAAGGTGAACCTATAGATTCACCTGTCTTGAAGTTACATTTGCTACAACAAAAGGTTCCACGAGAGTATCAGCACGATTTGGCTAGACCAGATATGAGCTTGCGAACATTTGCGTTCAATCAATTAAAAATACTATGGAAATCAGGCCAACTTGATCAAGTTGTAGAGAGGCCAGCTCTCTTTGAGCTGCTGCAGCTGGTTGGCGGGCCAGCGCTATTTAGATTTCTACAGGAACGAATTGAAGAAGACCCCGAGTTGGAGCAAAAGCTACTGAACTGGGTCAAACACTCCAAAACAGAAGAGGTACAACCCATAGCAGCGAATGCATTTACGCTGTTGGTCAAAGCTGACGTAGATATGAGCGGGCAGGATTTCAAAGGAATTCGAGTGCCGGGTGCAGATTTAAGTGGAGGGCAATTTGATCATGCCCAATTTGAGGGAGCCGATTTAAGCCATGTCAATTTTCGTCGCGCACGGTTGCGAGGGGCCAATTTGCAAAAAGCAGAGTTGGCAGGAATTAATTTTGGTGAGCTGCCAACTATACAGGGTAGTGAGTTTAATGCCTGTTGTTATTCTCCTGATGGGCGTTGGTTGGCTGTTTGCACTGGCAATGGCTGGGAAATAAAAGGCGAGGTTCAGCTGTACCACACAGAGACTTTAGAGCTGGTGCATACGCTTAAAGGGCCGTCTGAAGAGCCTTGGGGGACGATAAGTAAAATGATTTTTTCACCAGACAGTAAGTTCTTAGCGTGGTCGAGTGAGTATTGGCAAGATACAGTGAAGTTGTGGAGGATAGGAAGTGCAGAGGAATGGCATACGCTTGAAGGGCATAGGGGAGGCGTAAGAAGTATGGCTTTTTCGCCAGATAGTAAGGTACTGGCGTCGGGGAATATAGATCAGACAGTGACGCTGTGGAAAGTGGAAAACAAAGAGAAATGGCATACGCTTCTCGGGCATACCGACAAAGTGAATAGCGTGAAGTTCTCGCCAAACGGTAAGCTCCTAGCATCTGGTAGTCGAGATGCGACAGTAAAGCTATGGAACGTAGAGAGCGCAGAGGAAGTGCATACGTTTGAAAGGCATACTTATAAAGTGAATAGCGTGGATTTTTCACCAAACGGTGAGTTCCTGGTGTCTAGTAGCGAGGATCATACGGTAAGGTTATGGAGTGTTAAAAGCGGAGAACAATTGCACGCTCTTGAATGGCAAAGTTACTGTCGGGGGCATATTGTAAATTTTTCACCGAATGGCGAGTTCCTGGCATCTTTTCATCATTGGATTGATGGGATTATCAAGCTATGGAGAGTAGACAACGGCGAAGTGTGGAAAACGCTTGAAGGACATAGTAGTAAAGTGCTTAGCGTAGATTTCTCTCGAGATGGAAAACTCTTGGCATCTGGTAGCCGAGATGGAACCGTCAAGCTATGGAGCTTGGAAAGCGGAGAAGTACTGCATACGTTTAAGGCGCATGGTAAAGAGGTGGCATGGGTGAATTTTTCGCCAGATAATAAGACTTTGGCGTGGAGGATGGGTGATGTAGTGAAGCTGCGCAGAATGGATGATCTGAAAAACACGTCGTACTGGGGACCTTCTCAAAATAAACTGAAAGTCACTAATGTGTCTATTCAAGGTGCTCAAGGCTTAAGTTCAATGAATCAGCTTCTGCTAAAGCAAAAGGGTGCACATGGAGAACCTGCGCCAGCGCCAGCAGGATACAGGTCGGCAATGGCACGAATGGCTGACTACCAGACTGTTTAATTGTAGTACTTCCAACTAGATCTGATAGCACCCCGATTTGACAAGAAGGGGGTGTCCGATCAATTTGGAACTACTACATCTTATGCAAAGGTGATCAGCCTGACATCCTACTTTGCATTTTTGCGCGCTCTATGACCGTTCGCACCATTTCCTGGGCACGCTTTTCTATCGTCCAATCGGATGCGACTCCCGCAGAGAGGCTATGCAGTGGATCTGGATAAACGAATAGTTTTCCTGGCCTCACCCCAGGAGCCGTGTAAACAGCGAGACCAATCTCTTTATCGTATATCTCGTAACTATGAACATCGCGCTTACCGCCACCACCTGGCGCGTCTACCACGAACAATGGTGTGTTGTATCCCGCCGTCTGTCCACGCACGTGCTTTTCCAGATGGCGTGCGTCGTCGATTGACGTTCTCATGTCCTCAATACCGCTAACAAGGTCGCAGACATAGGTATAGTAGGGGTGTATATGATTGTCGCTTAAGGCTTTGACCAGCCGAGTCATTTCGGAAATTTTGTCATTGACTCCGCGTAGCAGGACAGACTGGTTTCGAACCATAACCCCATTTGTAAACAGCACCCGCGCTGCCTCTTCGACATAGTGAGTCACTTCGCGGGGATGGTTAATATGGGTATGAAACGAAACCTCAACCCCTTTTGCACGGCCCATATCGGAGAGTCGAATAAGCGCTTCTGTCCAATCGCGATCTTTGATGATTTTCATGGGTAAAACTGAAAGACCTTTCGATGCAAACCGAATGCGCTTTAGTTTCCCGATATTGATCAGTTCACTACCCAGCTCAAGCAGCTGACTTGCCTTTAAGCGAAAACTATCTCCGCCAGAAACCACCACATCAACGATGGCGGGAGATTTTCTAATGGAGTCAAGCGCCAACTTCCATCTGTCTGCAGCCGGAGCGTTACGATCCTTCGTAACCGTTGGCGTATCAACGCCGACACTGTAACTCCGTGTGCAGAAGCGGCAGTAAACGGGACATTTATCTGTTGCTAGGAACAACGCTCGATCTGGATAGCGATGTACTACACCCTCCGCAATTTCGTCGCCATGCTCATTTAGCGAATCAAGCTGTAGTAAGGGGTGGGAGGCTATCATCTCTGATTTCAACGGCATAAACTGCCGACGAATGGGATCCTTTTGTGCAGCATTCCAATCGATCAATGAAAATATATACGGCGTAATTCTCATCGACATTGTCGAGAGTGAAAGTCCGTCTGAGAGGTCTTCGATAAATTGCTCCGCTACAACGTCTTGCAAAAGATCACGGAGCTTTTCAGGCCGCATAATGCAATTGCGCTCTTGCCAGGCAGGGTCGGAAAAATCCTGCTCGCTCACCTCACTATATCCCGGTATTTGCCTCCAAAAATCGCCGCTCAAAGTAAATTGACGCGGTAGTGCCAGGGCCTCTAACATTCAAACTTCCTTCTCAAACGTCAAATGGACGGGTTACACTTCCTTGCTCAGCATCCTAGCGTCGCGAGCAATTGCTTCTCAGTATCAAGCGCATGCGCAGATGTTTTTGATATCACTAGATAGTGCCACTTCTTATTAATGCTCCTGCTGTCCGTAGTCAAAATCACTCCTTCGCCACGGGAAGCACTCCATGCAAGTCCAGATGCCTGAACCGCTTCTACGCCATCCTCGAAAGTTTGATCGTTTGCGCTGACCCTACTATCGGCCAACCATGTTGTCGACGTCAGATAATCGGCACCCTTCAAACGGCAAAGCAAGGAATGGGCGTAACTCCCCCCTGTATGCCGACAGTTCGATTCATTAGCATAAATCTCCCCATCCTCAGTGACGCCACCATCTATATCGACCGTACCTCGAAAACCATGCTGATACAGGAATTCGGCTAAGCGCACTCCCCATTGATTCATCACTTGATGGATACTGCTTGACAGATCATGAGCGGGCGTAATCATTCCTGTCCAAGCGTTATTAACGCACCTCATGCTGCAGTCGTATGTCTTCTGCGGCCCAGATTCCTTGATCTCAAACTCAATGCTCGGCAGTGACACAAACGTCATCAACTTTTCGATCGTGTATCGATCTGCTAGCTCAGAAAATTCGTCCAGCGAGGTTGGAATATCATCTATATCTGTTTCCTCATTGATGATGATGTGACCATACCCATTCGATCCGCGATCGATTTTCACAATTAACGGCCCATGCTGCTGTAAAAGATCACGCGCGACTTCTTGCACTTTAGTTGCACCTTGAACCGCCACGCCAGGCACAGTTCTGATACCCAAGGAAGCCGCGGTCTCCCTGAAACCTGACTTGGTGTTGATACGCGAAACCACGTCCAAAGCGCTTTTGGACACCGACTTACAGTACGGATAAATAGGTATGCCAGCGGCTTCGAAGAAATCAGTCGTAATCTGATCCTGCATATAAACATCAGCAGTTGCGTTCGAGCGATTTTTGGCGAAATCTAAAATGGTCTCGTACGCAATTGCATCGTCTCGTATGCGCAAAGCCAGATAAGCATCAGGGTTTCCGCCAGGACATAACACTTCGATATGCTCCGCTGTGCTTCCAGTGATGCTGCAAGCGTATTGCTTGAAACTCTCGCTTATTGGACTAAGAGAGACAACTATATCTCCATCATGCGCATACCAAATTTTTCGTGGCGATAGCGCAATAACCCTATGAACAAAGTCAGGACCTGCAGTCGTAAGCTGGTTGATGAAATTGCTGAAGATAATCTTGGGCATCGTTATTGTTATTCTTCCTTTTTTGTATTCGCTTTGATCTGCCAGTTTTCTGAACAATTTGGATTGATACTGCCTCCTGCAACTTTGCAACCTATTTCCACTGTGTATGCTGGGATGGCGCACAAACAGAAACGCCCTTTAAATACAAGAGCGTTACTTAAAAATCATACAATCCTACAAGTAAAATTCGCATTTTTGGCTAGGGGGAAATATGGATATTGGGTGTAGCCATGGTTTTTTTCTGTGTTCGATGCATAGACTGGAGTACCGTACAAAACGCCGCTATAGCAGAGATCGCTCTCCATTCTTTTCGCATGATGCTCCTTGAAATAATGCTTCTTTAATGCAAGGAGTCTAGCGAGTATCTGGTTTAACGGTGACTGTGGAGATTCCCGATTTTGACAGCTTCATCAATAAAACAGAGTCAACATGCATAAAATAGTGCTCAAATCACGGAACGATTGGCGAATCCGCCTAGCAGGAGAATCGTACAACTTGATCTAGCCAAATTAGAAAAAGCAGGACTCATTAAACGAGAAGGGGAAAGCCGTTCCATAGTCTGGCACGTGGTGAAAAGCATTGTGTGAAATACAGTGAAATTTTGTGAAATTGTGTGAAATGCTTTATCTAAGTTTTTTTGTTTCAAACACACTTTTTTACTTGGAAATATTGGGACATCTTAATGAAAAACCCCAAAAAATCAGACATTTGAAGTGGTCTAATTTTTTGGGGTCGCTTTTTATAGTCGTTACGAACCGCTTTCTTGACAAGGGCTAGTCCATATCAACAACAGGAGAACGAGGGAATATTGTTGAATAAGTTTGACTCTATATAAGAGCGAAATTCACTCTTAATGATGTCTTTTTTCTTGAGTGGCTTTCCCACCCTTGTGCCCTGCTTCATGTGCCTCTTCTGAAGTAGAGTGATGTGCAGTCCATTTTTCTTTAGCAGCCTGTCCACCTTTAGAAGCTATTTCATGTTGACGCTTTGGATCCATCGTCACGAAACCTTGCCTATTGCGATGACCATCTCTGTGCTCTGACATAGCAGCTCTCCTATAATTAACCGCGCGATTAAGCCAGGCAAACTGAGGAATTTGTAAGGAAGGAAAAGTCTTGTTTAGCCTGACAAGTACATGTGTTGCGTGCTGCGCTTCTCTTTAGCAAGCGATGCTGTAGATAGCCCCTTCGACACTCGCCAAATACTGCCCCAGCGTTTTGAATCTATCGAAGGTTGTTATATTTATGCCTTTTATATCGACAATAAGGACAGTTATATACCGTATATTTATTAGGTTTTTACCCCATTTCGCTTGCATTGGCTTTACTCCACTAGGTTTTTACCTCATTTTGTTTGCACCAGCTTTACTTTACTGAAATTGGGCATATTTGAATCAAGGTGGGCCATGCACGATGAAGAACATCGTCCTTTTCTCCGACGCCACAGGTTATGGTTCTCGCAATAGAGATAAAACCAACGTCTGGCGTCTATTCCAAGCGCTTGATCAAACGAAAGCGAACCAACTTGCTATGTATAACGATGGCATTGGGGTGTCTTTCAATAAATACCTCGCCGCTATTAACAGCACCTTTGGATTTGGGCTTAAACGGAATGTAATTGATCTGTATAAGTTTATATGCCGCAACTATGAAAAAGGGGATCATATATACGGGTTTGGATTTAGTCGCGGCGCTTTCACGATCCGTATTCTTGTCGATCTCATTACAACAGAAGGATTGATTCCTTTTCGCTCAGGTGAAGAACTCCACCGCTATGCGGCAGCTGCATATAGACAATATCGTTCCAAAAAATTTACTACATGGAGCCCCCTTATCTTTGTTATGCGAGGCTTACGCGATGCGTTACTTGCTATTAGAAACTGGATTAAGGGTTATGAACCCTACTGTAAAATCGCAGAGCAAACAAAGGCCAAAGGTCTAGCAGAAATCCCCATCAAGTTTCTTGGCCTCTGGGATACCGTAGAAGCATATGGAATGCCCATTCAAGAATTAAGACGAGGCATTGACTGGGTAATTTGGCCCATGCTATCTGACGACTTTATCCTCTCACCCCTGGTTCAGCGGGCGTGTCATGCCCTTTCCTTAGATGATGAACGTGCGACCTTCCATCCCATTTTATGGGACGAAGTGGCTGAGGCTCGCATGGTGGCAAATCACGAGGTTCTTGCTGGTCGCCTCACACAGGTATGGTTTGCTGGAGCGCATAGCAATGTAGGCGGTGGATATCCAGAAGATCAACTTTCTTTGGTATCACTCGATTGGATAATGACGCAGGCCAGGGATAATGGTCTCATCCTCAATGAGGAAGCTATTGCCCAAATCAGAGCCATGAAATCCCCCTATGCGCGTTTATATGATTCGCGTGCGGGTTTCGCTTCTTATTACCGTTATTCTCCCCGCCGAATACCTATTAAACAGGACCAAGAAGGCGCTCCTAATTTTCCTATCATTCATGGCAGCGCAGTAATGCGTATGGTGCACGGCTCGGACAGCTATGCGCCGATATCGCTACCACACGAGTTTTGGGTGTTGGCGCCAGATGGAGCACTACTCCCCATGGAGAGCACTCCCTCATCGCTAAAAATAGATATAACTAAGAAATTAGTGGTTGATACTCCGCCTCCGACCAAAATGAAGGGAAGCATCACTGCTGAAAAAACCCTACTAACTGCAGCGATTGAACAGCTTGCTCGGCCAAACCGGCAGGCGATCCGTTTGGTTTGGGATACCGTATTTTTGCGGCGATGCCTGTATTTTTGTACAGTAGGGCTAACCATTATCCTGGCCCTATATCCTTGGTTCTGCGATTTTTTTTGGCAAGGAGTACATAACGTAGTGGCAAGTATTCCCTTTGTTGGGAGCTATCTCGGAACAAAATGGGAACCTCGGTCTTATGGGCCTATCACCAGCATTATTAACGTGTTTAGTGCCATCCTTCCGACTTACGTCACGCCTTGGAAAAAAGCGCTCGAAAGTCATCCTCTCGAATTTGGCACAATGGCCTTGGCCATTATGGCAAGCCTTTCTATGGAAGCAGCTCTACGACTGCAGATTCGCGCTCGCGCTCGACTTGTGTGGCATAAGTCTTTGCAACCGGAATATATTCAACAGCATAAAGAGGAACCAAAAGGCAAACACAACATGGTCCTGTTTATACTAGCTATCGCAATTGCTTTTTTGACTTTGACATGTATGCGGAGTGCAAGTTTCTCTATTAAAACAGAGTCTAGTATCCTCATTGCGATGCTATTTCTTTTATTAGGAATACATAGCTTAGCCCATCGACCCATTTCACAATCAAAAACAAAGGCGATCAAAAGTACTTTCATGCTTTCAGTGGCTAGATTGCTGCGCTCTAACTGGTTACTGCGGAGTATCTACAAATGGAGTTTTCAGCGTATTGTACCTATCCTATTTGCGTTACTTTTCTTAATCGTAATATGGAGCATTGGCAACCGGTTTTTATTTGATATGGTTAGTGCTGGAGGGCAATTCTGCAAAGGTAGTCATCCTAGCAACATGATTAAAGTCAGCAAGAGCACCGCAAGCAATGGCATCTTTCATACTGATCAAATATGCTGGGCATCTGGACTGTTACTTGAAAAAGGTCGGCATTACCGCATCACGCTGACGACACCTGGTGATTGGTTTGAGGGAGGCTCTCATACCGATATAGCTGGATTTCCTTCCTGTCGCATTAGCCACATTCTGACAATACCATTAAAGCGTTGGTGGGGGGAGAATTGGTTTAAACCCATTGCCCGGATTGGTGTGGTTGGCAACGATGAATATGCCTTAGATTCGAAGGATGAATTTGGGACATATAGCCATTTTTCGTGTCCTGTTGAGACTAAACAGACTAGGCCGCACAATATACAGGACAAGATAAGCAGCGACCTTGCTGCAAAATGCATGGCTTTGCACCCCATACCGGATAACCGCAAGGTAGTGATAAGCGAGATTAAGGCACGTACTACAGGAGAGTTATTCCTATATGTAAACGATGCTGTACTCATGTTACCTAAGAGCACCCGTTTTTTCTCCAATAATAGTAGAGGCACGGCTAAAGTAACGGTCGAGCCGATGTTTGCACTACCCCAGGATTGATGCGGGTTCCGTACTTCGCTTTGTGTGTCGAAACAACGATCACTCCCAGGTAGGTTGGTGGTGACGAAGGAACCCCAACATGTGTACCGCTGACTTTCAATCTTTGTTTTTTGAGATTTTGTAAGCTGGTCATCAAGGATGCAGCGGCCTGCATGTTGGGGTTCCTTCGTCACCACCAACCTACCTTTCGAAAAAAGTCTAGTGACTATAATTTTTTCACGAAAAAATATAAGGAGACCATTCAATGAAACGCATTGGTGTTGTTTTAAGTGGTTGTGGCGTTTTTGATGGATCAGAAATACACGAATCAGTATTAACTTTACTGGCGATAAAACGTGCTGGCGCGCAAGCCATATGCTTTGCGCCAGACAAACAGCAACTGCATGTTATTAATCACGCATCTAACAAAATCACCACAGAAAATCGCAATGTTTTGGTGGAATCTGCACGTATAGCACGCGGTAAAATTCACCCTCTTTCTGACGCAGATCCCACTTTATTAGATGCGCTGGTAGTACCTGGAGGCCTTGGTGTGGCGAAAAACTTGAGTGATTATGCTACGAAAGGAAGTGACTATGTAATTGATCCAGCACTCAATCAATTAGTCAGAGAAATATATAAAGCGGGAAAACCAATGGGGTTTATATGTATTGCTCCAGTGTTACTCCCTAAATTATTAGGAGATCTCACAAATCAAGCAATTCGCCTTACCATCGGCAATGATAGTAATTTAGCATCCAAACTTGAGAAAATGGGCGCGCAACATATTGTTTGTACGACCGATGCAATGGTGGTTGATAATAAACACAGCGTTGTCACTACGCCAGGGTATATGCTTGAAGGTGCTTCAATAGCAGAAGTTGCTGAAGGGATTGATAAATTGGTTAAGAAAGTGCTGGAATTAATGTGCCCAAGTAATCTTGCAAGCATTGCCGGCTAAAGGATTGGCAATTAGCTTATTTGTAGCAAGCATGGTGGATGTGTTTAAGCCTTTCCTCTAACCATTCTAAAAGTGCTTCAAGCTATATCGGTCTTGGCCAAAATGCAAATACAGCTAATGAAAATGCTGGTCAAAAACTAATCCTAATCTAAGCATGGTCGGTTAATTCAGGCTTAAAGAGCATTGCGTTAAGTGGTATCGCTATTAACGATGCGAAAATAGGTCTAACGGCTTGATTAACCGATTATATGCAATATCTTTCCTCCATCAGGCTGGTGACCAGCCTGATGGAGGATTTTTTTTACTCATCACGTCGTTTGATGTCATCTCAATGACGTGTAAGGGATGGCGTTTCGGTGGTTAAACATATAGACAAGAAGAAAAGAAAAAGATACAAAGCGCGAGCTTATTTTTCGTATCTTGCGTTCTTTTAAGGAAGTTGAACCATGTTGGGTAGTCCTGTTTCTCAAGCGTCGACAAACAACCAACTGCAGGCGTTAGCGCAAAGCTGCCTCTTTCAAGCGCGTGCATATAAGGAGGCGCAGCAGTTCGATATGGCCTTAACCTTGTATGGTCAGGCAAAAGTCGCTTTCAAAAATATCGCGAAGACGCGCCAATCGGTTCCTGCGTTATCCGAAGTAAAAAGTGCATTGAACCGGGCCAGCACGCCGCAGACAGCCGATGACGAGGCGTTGCGCCAACGTATTGCTGAGGTTTATTTTGAACGTGCTCAACTCTTGGGGAAATTGGATGACGCGCACAAAGCGCAAGCGAGTTATAGAAAGGCACAAGCTTGGGGCTATGAGGAAAAGCATCCTGCATCTATTTTTCCCGCCGCTCTGCTTTCTGTGAGTAATGCGTCGACGTTGGCGAAGACTGCCCCATCTGCCTCCCTGTCTACCCAGCAAAAAAGCGCACTGGTCGATTACCTGTTTGAAAAGGCCCTATTAACGTTGGGTTACTTAGAGGTGTCTAATAAACCTAGCCTGTTTTTGGTGTATGCCCATGACAATCCTGTTTACGGTGAAGCCCAGGCCAGTACCTCTAAATATTTCATCAATAAGCTCTCCAAAATCCAAGTCAATCTGTATTCAGATCAAACGCCAATGGGGAAAAAGTATTCCGGCTCGCCAGAAGCGTTGAAACACGATGGCAAGCTCGAAGATATTGTAACGAATCAGCTGTGTTTGCTGCCCACTCAGTTAAGAGAGGATGTGAAGCCGGTCAATAAGGTCGTCGTCTGTTGTTCTAAGGTATTAGGAAGCTATCTCAAATGGTCGCATTATCAAGACTTTTATCTCGAACTTCGAGAGGCCTATCGCCATGACTGTGAGCAAAAAGACACTGCAGCTATCCGTGAGGTGGTTAAGAAATTTTCACAAGAGCCGGAATATAAAGCCGGTTTCCATCATGTGTTGACGGAAATGGCCTTTTTGCAAATCCGTGCAGAGTATCTGAAAGATCACGGCATTATCCCGGTTTCATTAACCCCTGGGAGCTATGATCAATGTCTAGCGACATTTATTTCAGCGACGACCGTTCGGATGGAAGATTGCCTGCGCTTTGACACACAAGCTAAAGCCGACCAAGCAGTATCTTTGAACCAAAGTCGGCACGGGGTGCTCTTTAAGCTGATTGAACGGTTGTTAGTGAGTAGCGATGAGGCCAAAACGTTTCTAGACAAATTTTGGGATGGGCATGGCCATTTCATTGCACGTTTAAAAAAAGAGTCTCCACTTGGCCCTCTGGAGTTTGCTCAGCAGATAGACCACATCTTCGATGACATCCGCACCGCGTTGCACAGTCAGCTCGCCTCCACCGTGCAGCAACACCACCAGCAACTCTGGGTGCTAAATGCAGATCCTCGCACCACGCTAGAGATGCAGTATTTCGCTGCGCTGAAGCACGATGAGGCGTTTAAGCAAACCCAACTGCTGTATGTGGAACCGCGTGGCACAGCAAGCCTAGAAGGGAAAACCGAAACGTTTGACCTTTTATCCAAAGTGAAAGCGCTTCTGACAGAAAAACAGGTGGTGCTGTTAACCGGGGACTCCGGGGCCGGAAAATCCACATTAAACCGTTTGCTCGAAAAGCAATTATGGGAAAAAAGAAAAGAACAGGATGCCATTCCGCTGTTTATCGCTTTAGCGAGTATTGACAAGCCTGAGCACGACCTCATTGCTAAAGCCTTAAAGAAAAAAGGGCTGTCCGAATTTCAGATTCAAACGTTAAGGAAAGAACAACAGCAATTTATCTTCATTTTGGACGGCTATGATGAGATTCGACAGACACAGAATCTGTATCTGAGTAATCGGATCAACCAGTCCGACGGGTGGCAGGGCCGGATGGTTATCAGTTGTCGCAGTGAATATCTGGGTCGCGACTATCGAAGCCGTTTTCAACCGAATCCGCATCTGCAGGGCGAGGACCCCTTCTTTCAAGAAGTGGTGATGGAGCCATTTTCAGAAACCGAGCGAAATCGCTATCTCACAAAATATGTGGCGTACAACCAAATGGGCTGGGCGTTGCAACGCTATCAAGAAGCGCTGGAGCAGCCGCATTTAAAAGACTTGGTGAGCAACCCCTTTTTACTGCAAGTGGTGCTCGAAGCGTTACCGTACCTCGACGATGAGGAGAAAGCGCGCAGTGCGGTGCAGTTGCGCCTAGACCTGTATGCGCATTTCATCCGACGCTGGTTTGAGCGCAATCAACAGCGCTTAA
>JASSUD010000089.1:0-8323 GCA_031963225.1 Mycoavidus cysteinexigens | reverse complement strand
TAAGTGAAGCGCGCGCGCAATTAAAAAAACCCACGGTCGAGAGGCTAGAAGCAGAACTGATGCGGTGGTTTCATTTTGAAATGACGCTAAATGATGGAGTGAGTGAATTAGGTCACCAGAGTACTTTCCCGGAGCATTTGTTGCTTACAGAGCTCACTAAACCTGAAAGCAAAAAGCAGACAATCATTCAAATATTAGTAACTCGTTCAACCTTGTCCACTGACGCTATCAAGGGCTTGAGTGCCTCCCTAATGGATGAAAGCATATCTGTCAGGTGTGAGGCAGCCCATGCTTTAAGCCGCCAGAACACGCTGTCGGATGACGCTATCTCCGCCTTGATCTCCTCATTAAAGGATGAACACGAGTCTGTCACGTCTGCAACAGCCCGCGCCTTAGTTTCACATGTTGACGCGCTTTACCCGTTGCTCCCAAACTTAGACTTGAATTTGATTCAAACCCTCTATACCAACGTTTTGTTTCCAAGGAATGGTCAACTCATTGCCCCCCTTTATATCCAAGACAATCAACTTCATTTTTATACAGCGACAGGTCCCGGGCAACCAATCGAGCTCGCCTCCGAACAAAGTGCTGTGATTATTAAAGCACTAAGAGCAGTCCGGGCGGAAGCAGGTATTGCGCCATTACCCGAGGAAGAGCCCTTTTTATGAAGGCAGGAAGCAATAAAGTGAACGCTTGAATCAACTCAAAGCGGGAAGGCAGGGGCCCTTGCCAAAGAACTACTGGAGAATGTCCAAGGATTTTTCACCAAGCCGGGCATCAAGATAGAGATGGAGAAAGAAGTATATCTCCCCTCCTGGCAGGCGCGGCCTGGGCGTTTACGGCTATCGTTTCGGATCGCCGGTGGAGGCCCGTACACGCCCCCATATCAGAGGCCATTTAAGAATGAGGCTGAGGCGCAACAGCGTGCAAAAGCGGCGCGACATCAGCACAGTCCTTGTACAGTCATGTAGCTCAGGTGTTTAAGCAGCCGAATATCGGATTAAAACCGATCAACAAAGGAGCGTTGATGATGTTTGGTAATTCTGTTTTTCAAACTCTGACAAACAACCAAGCGCAGGTGCTAGCGCAAAGCTATTTGGATCAGGCGCGTTTGCAAAAGATAGCGCAGCATTTTGAGGTCGCTTTAGTTTTGTATGACCAGGCAAAAGTGACTTTCAAAAATATCGCAGATACGTGCCAGGTAACCCCTCTCCCCTTATCTCAAATAAAAAGTGCTTTTTCTAAAGCACAGACATCGCAAGAAGAGGTGTTGCGCCAGAGTATCGCAGAGGTCTATTTTGAGCGCGCGAAACTGTTGAAGAAATTAGGAAACCCAGACAAAGCGCAGGCGAGTTACAAAAAAGCGCAAGCTTGGGGTTATGAGGAGATCAAGTCTTCTCACATTGCCCGTGCCATGTCGCTACCTGTGCCTGGTGTGCCGGCAGTGGTTCAGACAGCTATGTCTGCCACAATACCTGCTCAGCAAAAAAGCGCGTTAGTGGATTATCTGTTTGAAAAAGCGCTGTCGACGCTGAGATCGTTAGATGTATCTAATAAACCCAGCCTTTTTCTAGTGTATGCGCACGACAATCCCGAAAAAGGACGAGCTGAGGCCTCTACTTCTAAATATTTAATCAAGAAGTTATCTCAACTCCGAATCAAGCTGCATTCCGATCAAACGCCAATGGCGCAACCGTATTCAGGCTCCTTGGAAGATCTGAAAGAGGACGGTAAGCTAGAAAATATCTTAACCAGTCAGCTCTGTTTGTTGCCCACGCCGTTAAGAGGCGACGTAAAGCCGGTCGATAAGGTCGTGTTGTGTTGTTCTGAGGTATTAGGAAGCTACCTAAAATGGCCAGACTATAAAAAGTTTCATCAGGAGCTTCGAGATGCCTATTACGCAGATGAAAAAACCTATCTCCAAGACGATACGAAATCGGGCACTCTGGCAATACGCCGGGTAATCAGACAATTTGCCGATAAGGAAGATTTCCATCATGTATTGACAGAAATCGCTTTTTTGCAAATCCGGGCAGAGAAGCTCCTAGATAAGCACGGCATTGTCCCGGTTTCATTAATCAAAAAGAGCTATGAACATTACCTGAAGGATTTTATTGAACCGACCGATGTGCGCATAGATGATATTCCCCGATTTGAGGAACGAGCCAAAGCAGGGAAAGCCGTGTATCAGAATCAAAGTCGGCACTGGGTACTTTTTAAGCTGATCGAGCGGTTGCTAGCGAGCGATAATGAGGCCACGACGTTTCTGAACAAGTTTTGGCAGGGGTATAGCAATCTTATTTACCGGTTAGAAAATGAATCATCAACGCCTGGCGATCTTGAGTTTGTCAAGCTCGTAGATAGCATCTACGACGACATAAGGACGACGCTGCAAAGCCAGCTTGCTTTCACTGTGCAGCAAGAATACCAACAGCTACAGATACTTAATGCAGACCCTATAGATGCGTTGAAGGAACAGTACTTCGCTGCCATCAAGCAAAATAAGGCGTTTGAGGAAACCCTACAACTCTATGTGGACCCGCGTGGCAAAGTGGATCAGGAGACCAGCACCTTTGATCTCTTATATCAAGTTAAAGCCTTTTTAAATGATAAAGATGTGATCTTATTGACGGGGGACTCCGGAGCAGGCAAAACCACCTTCAACCGCTTCCTCGAAAAACAACTATGGGAGCAGAAAAAAGAAAACGATGCGATTCCGCTTTTTATTTCTCTGGCGACTGTAGACGAGCCTGAGGATGATCTGATCGCCAAAACGTTAAAAAAAAGAGGTCTATCAGAAATTCAGATTGAGAAATTAAAGAAAAAAAAACAAAAGTTCGTTTTTATTTTGGACGGCTATGATGAGATTCGGCAGACTCAGAATCTGTATCTTAGCAATGGTATCAACCAGCCTGGCGGCTGGCATGGCCGCATGGTCATCAGTTGCCGCAGCGAATATCTGGGCCAGGACTATCGAAGCCAGTTTCAACCGAATCCGAATCAGCAGGACAATGACCCGTTCTTTCAGGAAGTCATGGTCGAGCCGTTTTCAGAAAAAGAGCGCAATGAGTATCTAGAAAAATACGTGAAGCACAACTCAATGGGCTGGGAAGTACAACGTTATCAAGAAGCCCTCGAACAGCAACAGCGTTTAAAAGAGTTGGTTAGCACCCCCTTTTTGCTGCGCATAGTTGTAGAAGCCTTGCCGTACCTGGAAAACAAGGGGCAAGCGCAAAGTGCTGTGCAGCTGCGCATGGATCTGTATGACCAGTTCGTAAGACTTTGGTTCGAGCGCAATCGGCAACGCTTAAGTACACAAGATCTAACCGGAACCAAAGAAGAGATCTTTAGAGCTTTGTCCGATGAGGGCTTTGCCCAGCACGGGCTTCGGTTTGTAAAAGACCTAGCAGTGCATCTTTATACCAAGAATGCAGGTAAGCCGGTGGTCGACTATTCGCTGTTCAACGACGAGGGAAATTGGAAGAATGCCTTTTTCGGGCTCGAAGACAAACAGCAACTGCTGCGAGAAGCCTGGCCATTGCGCCGCAGTGGCAATCAATACCGCTTTATCCATAAATCATTGCTGGAATATTTTGCAGCACGCTCCCTCTTCGAGACATTCGATGCGTGCAGGATAGCGGATTCCCGCCAGCGCCGTGGTAGTGATGCATCCATCTATAGCTTTGAAGACCAGCCTGCTCTGCCCCCTCAAACGCTGTGCGACGTATCATTAGCTCCAACGCATTGGGTCGGCGATCTGGGTGTTACGCGATGGTTGACCGAGCGCGTTGAGCAAGAACCCACATTTAAAAAGCAACTATTATCGATTATCGAGCGTTCCAAAACCGATACGACAGTTCGTCAAGCTGCGGCCAATGCAATCACGATATTGATCCGAGCAGGTGTGCAGTTTAATGGTGCGGATTTAAAGGGAATCCAAATTCCAGGCGCAGATCTGAGTGAGGGTGTATTCGATCATGCTCAGTTGCAAGAGGCGGATTTAAGAAAGGTTAATCTTCGGAAGATATGGCTGCGCCAAGCAAATTTAGATGGTGCGAAAATGGCCGGTGTGCAGTTTGGTGAATTGCCTTCTCTCAAAGAAGGCAGTGCAGTGATGACCTGTGCGTATTCACCGGATGGAAAATTCTGCGCTGTTGGTCTCCAAGATGGCACGATTAATGTATACAATGCCTCGAACTGGGAAATAATCCACCCTTTACGCGGCCATACCGCCGATGTTCGGAGTGTGGTGTATTCGCCCGACGGCCAGCAAATCGCTTCCTGCAGTGAGGATGGCACTGTGCGGCTATGGGAGGCGCAAGCCGGTAAGCTAGGACATACCTTAAGCAACCATACTGGCCCAATTTGGAGCGTGGCATACTCGCCGAATAGCCAGCAGATCGCCTCCGGCAGTGAAAACAAGACGGTGCGTCTGTGGAATGTGCAATCCGGGAAGCCTGGCCACGTCTTACGTGGTCATAGCGGCCCCATTTGGAGCGTAGCGTATTCGCCGAACGGCCAACAGATTGCTTCCGGAAGTGAGGATGCCACCCTGCGGCTGTGGAACGCACAATCTGGTGAGCTCCTCCACACTTTAGGCGATTATAGCGGCCCGGTTTTCAGCGTGGCATATTCACCGGATGGCCAACAAATCGCCTCTGGCAGTGGGGACCGCAGCGTGCGTTTGTTCGACGTGCAATTCGGTAAGCTCCGCAGCTCCTTATATGGCCATACTCGCCGGGTTTCGCACGTGGTGTATTCACCCAATGGCCAGCAGATTGCCTCGAGTAGCTTGAATGGCACTATCCGGCTATGGGACATAAAATCCGGTCAATTTACCCACATTTTAACAGGTCATAACGGCCCGGTTTGGAGCTTGGCATATTCGCCAAATGGCCAGTACATCGCCTCCGGCAGTGAGGACACCACCGTGCGGTTGTGGAACACGCAATCAGATCAGCTTAACCGCCCCTTATACGGTCATACCCAGTGGGTTCGAAATGTAGTGTATTCACCTGGTGGCCAGCAAATCGCCTCTGGCGGTTATGACGAAAAGGTGCATCTGTGGAATGTGCAAACCGGGCAGATCTGCCATACCTTAAGCGGAATCGGTTCGGTTCGGAGCGTGGTGTATTCGCCAAACGGTCAACAGATCGCCTCCGGCAGTGCAGCCGCTGTGCAGCTGTGGAACGCGAAATCTGGTGGGCTCCTCCACACTTTACGTGGCCATGACGGCAATGTTCGGAGCGTGGTGTACTCACCGGATAGTCAGCAGATCGCTTCAGGCAGTGAGGACAACACTGTGCGACTGTGGAACGCACAATCTGGTGATCTCCTCCACACTTTAAGTGACCATGACGGCCTAGTTTGGAGTGTGCTGTATTCACTCGATGGCCAGCAAATTGCCTCCAGCAGTGAGGACGGCACTGTTAGGTTGTGGAATGCGCAATCTGGTAAGCCTGGCCATACCTTAAGAGGTCATAGCGGCGCAGTTCGGAGCATCATGTATTCGCCGAATGCCCCGCAAATCGCCTCCGGCAGTGAGGACAAGACAGTGCGTCTGTGGGATCTGCAATCCGGTAAGCCTGGCCACATCTTAAGTAATCATAGCGGCCCCATTTGGAGCGTAGTGTATTCGCCGAATGGTCAGCAGATTGCCTCTGGCAGTGAGGACAAGACGGTGCGTCTGTGGGACGTGCAATCCGGTCAGCTTAGCCACATCTTAAGTGATCATAGCGGCCCCATTTGGAGCATGGCGTATTCTCCGAACAGCAAGAAAATCGCCTCGGGCAGTGAGGACAACACAGTGAGGATATGGGATGTTGCTTCTGGCCGGAGTCTGGCCGTGATTCAAGGTTTTTACAAAGCAGTCTTGAGTGTGGCCTGGAAGACAACCCCCGACGGCAATTATTTAGTGACCGGCTCTAGAGATAAGTCAGTTCGCTTGTGGCAAGTGATAGAAGAGGGAGACCAAGTTCAGGTGCGCCTGCGCTGGAGTTCGACTCATGCTCTGCTAACCGTAGCGGATACCTCTATCCAAGACGTGCAAGGCTTAAGCCGAGTGAACGAAAAGCTCCTAAAGCAGCGCGGGACCAAGGGCGAGCCAGTTTCAGCTTTAAGTTTCCGCGATGTGGGTGGGAAGGTCATAAGTCAGGCATCTGTGGTGTCTGGACTTACGCAAGCGTCAAATAGAGGGCCGTCGGAAATCTCCTCCCTCAATCCATCCACCGGACAGTCAGTGCGGCCAATACTCTCGGCAAACGAGCAGCATTTATTCTTTCATCTCGCTTGAGGTCAGAGTGTCGACGAAACTCCCCTATTGACCTCCATAGCAAAAAACCCGCACAGCCCATAACCGTGCGGGTTTTTTGTTTTAACTGCGAACGCCTTACTAAATCGACCGCTTATCATCCCAATAAATCTGGATATTACCGGATTACAGTGACCTGATTTTTCACTTATTTTCACGCCCCAGAAAACTCTCTGCCGGACGGTAGCACCTGGCTTCATTATTCCTAATGTTAACGCCCACTAGCAAAATATTTTTACATACCTTTGCACTTGATCAATGTAAACCACACACTCCTCCCCTACACGCGAAATAAGGTCAACACCATGTTAGACGTTTCGACGAATTCTCCGAAGATACCGATCCTCTTCTTTAGCTCAAATAAGCTTGCGGCGGATTTAGCGCAAGCGCGCGCAGACAAAGAAGTAAGGCCCCAGCAGGCTGATCGATTGTATGAGCAGGTAGAAGAAGATCTGCTGCAGTTGGCTGAACAGCAAGGTATGAGGCTAACAAATCCAGAAGGCCCATTGACCAGGCGCGATCTGTCTGAAACACCGGAACAAACCGCCTTACGGCAGTGCATTGCAGAGGTCTATTTCGAGCGTGGGGAAGTATTCGAGCAGCTCAAAGAAACTGTTCAAGCGAGTACGTATTACCAAAAAGCACGAGCCTGGGGCCATCCTGACGCGGCGGTGCAGTTAAACCGCTTGTTACCTACGTCGGATCTCCGGTTTTCGCTGGGCCAGCTACCAACTCTGCCAGCCCATTACGTACGCAGAGCACAGTCGGACCAATTACTCGCACTGCTGAAGAATCAGCCCAAAGCTCTAATTGAAGTTGTCGGCCCGGCTGGTGTGGGAAAAACCACACTAATTCAACGCCTGATCCGCCCTACCCCTGACCCATTCCTCGCATCCTGTGCGTTGATTGCCTGGATTGACTGTAGCAGTGTAAGCCGCGCCCATGCAGATATCCAAGCCATTAGTCACGCGCTCGGCTATGACAATCCGAACCCGAAGGCAGCCCTGCAGCGGGTGGCAAGCTATGTGCAGCAACATTCCAATTCACTATTGATATTAGATGGATTGGCGCCCAGCAATGTCGATTTTGTTTTGACTTGGCTTAATCCCTCCGTTTGGTCCGGCCAACTGATCTATACGACGACCCACGATTCCTTGGTCGATACGCTCAAGCAAAGCCTAGAACGGGATGGAGAATCACTTCGCCTTAGCCTTTTTACTCAGGATCAAGCGAAGAATTTGGTGCAGCAGTGCCTGCCAAGAGAGTCACTTGAAGCGTGTAACTTTGCCCAGGTCATTCAGATGACAGGGGGATATCCAGGGGTTATTCAAGCGCTGTGCCGATACTATCAAACTGTGGTGGTGCGTTTCAGGGGCTTTGCCGACTTTTTGGCACAGCCCGAGAGACACCAGGCTGTGCGAGATACTTTACTAAGTGAGATCGTGCAGGCAGATCTAGGGCGACTTGAACAGGAAGCAGTAAGCAACCAGATCGGGGCTCGGGCAGTAAATCTTATTAAGCAGATGGCCTGGCTGGGAGATCACCGCATCCCCTTTACATTTTTTGAGAACAAGGATCAGCAGGTAGACCATGACGCCATTCAGATGTTGTACGACAAGCAGCTCGCAATCCTAGATATTGACCCTTCCACTGAAAATCTCAAGCTGAACCCGGCCTTTTTAAGCGTGGTGCAAAAACGATATGAATCAGAACAACGCGCACTGGTTGAAAAAAATATCCAGCGACTGTCTAACGTATTCAGCTATTTGACCGATAACGAAAGCGCAAAAGGTCGCCATAGCCAACCAGAAGACTTAAAACCCTATGGGGATCTAGTGCACACCCTCCTGTTTGAGACCGGCGCCACGTTATCTTTGTCTGAAAATCCCTCTTTACGAAGCCAAGTACTGATGTTGAGCAGCAGTCTGGCTAGGCTCTACTACCTCTATCACGGAGAATTGCAGCTGGCCTACGATTGTCTTCAAAGGGCCCAGCACTTCTTTAAGCAAGGGC
>JASSUD010000088.1:0-8505 GCA_031963225.1 Mycoavidus cysteinexigens | reverse complement strand
TTTAAAAGGCCAATGGTCATCATGTTGGGGTTCGTACCTCACCACCAACCTACCGGCTAATTTATGCTACAGTTTTCGAATAGGCATACATCGCAATTGCTTACATTTGATTGAAGCATTTTATTGAATAACGCACTCTAAAAATGAAAACAGGCGCTCTATTCATAAAGAAGGTTCTAAACACAAGAAGCAAAAAATGGCTAATACACTTCCTACAGTAATAATACCTAATAAGATTTCTTTGATTGCGTGGAACATAGCGGGCTCTCAGGGCGAAATAGGAGATGTCGAATTTTTCGAGGGCATTCATTGTGCTGTACTAAATGAATCATTCCTTCCAGTGAAAACCTGAATGAATGCTTTTATTACCCCTTAGTTTCTCCATATTCGTCACTAGATGCCTATTTACGATACTCGGTATGGGTAGTAACCCTGATTTTTGGCGCTATTTCAATATCTTTAAATAAGATTGGAAGCACGTGTTTTTGCAAAAATTAAGGCTACTGCGTTGTAGCCAAGCTACAATCTATCTCTGCTCTATCTGTTAAGCACTAGCTTGGACGTCCATGAATGCTCTTTTTTTTGTAAGAAAATTTTTCTGTAAGCACCCGCTATTTTTCTGTGTCGCGCTAGTGAGTGGAATAGTTTCTACACCCTTGTATGCCAAGGAAGCTTCTCCTACCCCTACTCCAGCAAGTCAACATCATTCAGACAGCGTTTTAAAGGCACAGGCGAGTGAAGAAGAGAAAGATCTTCCTTTGCTTTTTTTGACCAACCAGATTGTTTTTCAGGTGTTGTCTGCTGAACTGGCATTGCAGCGTGGGCAGCCTGCCGCGGCCTATAAAACGTATTTGGCATTAATGCGTGAGACTTCCGATCCACGTATGGCGCAACGTGCTACCGAAATTGCTGTGAGCACGGGAAGTTCAGTTGAAGCTTTGGTTGCTGCGGGTCTGTGGCGTAAATATGCCCCGCATTCCCGGCGCGCAGCGCAAGTGGAAGGGATATTGCTTATCCTTAATGGGCAACTAGAGGAGGCGCAGCCTCTTATCAAGAAAGAATTGGCTAGTACGCCTGCAGCCAGACGTGCTTCGGCCGTCCTCTCGCTGCAAAGCCTCATTGCACGCAGTCCTGATCCCGTAAAAGGGCTGCAATTTCTGAAAATTTTATTAAAAGACGACCAAAATCTTCCGGAGGCAGAATTTGCCCTTGCACGTCAATATTTAGCGGCTAACCAGCCAGAAGCTGCGCATCAAGCACTGAAAAAAACATTAGCCCTTAAGCCCAGCTTAACGGAAGCTGCGCTATTGCTGGCGCAGCTAGGCCCAGTACAGCGGCAAGAAGCGATCGCATCATTGCAGGATTTTGTTGAAAGTAATCCTGAAGAACATGCGGCATTGCTGGTTTTGGCACAGCTGTATATTTCGGACGGAAAGCTTAATGCGGCTGAAAATATCTTTTTGCGTTATGCCAAAAGTAATCCTAGCGATTTGACTCCTTTGCTAGCTATTGCATTAATCGAGCTACAACAAAAGCATTACAGCCGCGCTGAAAGTTACTTACAACGCTATATTCGTTCTGGACGTGAAGCTTTGGATGTGAATACCCATGCGAATATGGGGCAGGCCTATCTGTACCTTGCACAAATTGCGGTAGAGCGAAAAAAATATGCGTTGGCAGAGCAACACTTATCAAAAATCCGTTCTAGCAATCCCAGGTATTTTGCAGCACAAATTGCTAAAGCCGAAGTGCTAGCCAAAATGGGGAAGTTCGATGCAGCGCAAACTATTTTAAAGCGCTTGCGAAGCCCGCTTGCTACCGATCAAGCGTTGATTGCGTTAACCAGCAGCAGTATTCTTTTTGAGGCGCGACGTTACACGCAAGCGGAAGCCGAGTTGGCTAAGGCCAATCGCCGTTTTGCGAATGAACCTACGCTTTTGTATTCCTATGCAATGGCCGCAGAAAAAAATGGGCATTACACGCTTATGGAAAGCCTGCTCAACCGAGTCATTGAGCTGCAGCCTGATAATCCGAACGCCTATAACGCATTAGGTTTTTCTCTAGCAGACCGCAATGTGCGTTTAAATGAAGCGTATAAATGGATCCAACGCGCAAGCGAGTTGGCCCCTAATGATCCCTATATTATGGATAGCCTGGGGTGGGTAAAGTTTCGTCAAGGCCATTTCAAGCAAGCAGCGAAAATCTTAAAACAAGCCTATCGCCTTCAACCTCAAGCCGAAATCGGTGCGCACCTTGGTGAAGTGCTATGGATGCAAGGCAAGCAAAATGCCGCGCGACAAATCTGGCAAGCGGCACAAAAACTGGATCCACAGAACGAAACCTTAAAAAGAGTTTTAAAGCGTTTTCCAGAGAAAAAAACACCAGAATAACCCCTTCTAAAAAATTCAACGTAGGTTGGTGGTGAGGCACGAACCCCAACATGCAGACCACCGCCACTTTGAAAACCTGCTTACAAACGGCCTAAGGTAAAAATTAAAAGTCGGTGGCGCGCATATTGGGGGTTCGTGCCTCACCCCAACCTACAGAAATTTGCAGGCAATCTCTAGGATCTTTTTATGCGGCTAATTAGACTCATTTTCTGTGGCGCTCTGGCGTGTATGGCCGGTTGTACGTCGTTGATGCCGGGTCCTATAGTTGCACCACTGCCTGATAACTTTGCATCTACCCCTGAGCGTGCCAGGTTGGCTCTACAAGGGCGTTTTGCTGTACGTTACGAAGATGCACATTATCGAACAAAGCATGCTTATGGGCATTTTTCATGGGCGGAAAAAGAGAATACGGTGACGCTAGAGTTAAATAACCCTTTGGGTCAAACCTTGGCGATTATCACAGCTCCACGTTCCTCAATATTGCCACCTACTGCTTTTGTACAAACACCGTCGCCTATAGCTGAGCAAGCCCGCATTGAATGGCCCAACCACACTGCCCAAACGGCAGATAGCGCAGAATTGCTTATGCAAAAAACACTAGGCTTTACTATCCCTTTACGCCCTTTGCGACAAGCTTTACTGGAAATGACTTCGGCGGCGCCATTACGCAGCATCGAACAAGACGGCTGGGTTGTGGAACGTATGCCGCCAACCCATTTTTCTGCTGTTCAACGTTTTACTTTGGCGCACCGTGATCCTCCTGCTGTACACGTTAAGCTGATCATTACGCATTGATGCCATGCCTTCCCTGCCATTAGAATTAATATGAGAGCGGTTACTGAAACGGCCATTAAAGCCAAGCCCCGAAATATTCCATGGCAAGCACTCGCTCCTGCCAAGCTCAATCTTTTTTTGCATGTTACTGGGCGGCGTGAAGATGGATACCATTCCCTCCAAACCGTATTTCAGTTGCTAGACTGGGGGGATACGCTGCATTTTTCGCGGCGAGAGGATGGCAAAATTGTTCGCACTACAGCACTTTCCGATATTTCTGAAGCCAATGACTTAAGTTTGCGTGCAGCGCGGCTTTTACAGGCGCATACAGGCTGCTTGTACGGTGTTGATATACAAATAGACAAGCGCCTTCCAATGGGCGCTGGTTTAGGGGGAGGGAGCTCCGATGCCGCCACCACCTTATTGGTGCTCAACCAGCTATGGGATTTGCATCTGCCCAGAGCGCAATTGCAGCAATTAGCCCTATCATTAGGTGCAGACGTCCCTTTTTTTATTTTCGGACAAAATGCTTTTGCAGAAGGTGTAGGAGAGCATTTACAAGCCATAACCTTGCCTAAAGAGCATTGGTTGATCATTACCCCCCCTGTTTTTGTCTCCACAATGGATATTTTTTCTGCACAGGAATTGACACGGAATACGAAAAACATCAAAATCGCGGACTTCGTTGCTAATTGGCATTCGCACTCAGTGCGAGGCGTCAATAAGCAGGGTGATTTTTTGCGTAATGATCTGCAGCCTGTTGTTGTGCAGCGGTACGCTGAGGTAGCTAAGGTACTAGATTGGTTTCACACAGTAGGCCCTTTATGTTGTGCCCGTATGACGGGCTCGGGTTCTAGTGTTTTTGCCGCTTTTCCTGATAAATTAGCTGCATTAGCTGCGCAAGCACTTGTTCCTGCTACCTGGCGTAGTCAAGTAGCGGTTAGTTTGCAGCAGCATCCTCTTTTGCATTATTCAAATTAGAAGGATTCTTGCGTAGCGTTTTACGCTGCAATAGATACTCTTTCTGCCTGTATCCACTGCATATAAGTGCAGTGCTCTGTAGGGGAGTCGCCAAGTTGGTTAAGGCACCGGATTTTGATTCCGGCATCCGAAGGTTCGAGTCCTTCCTCCCCTGCCATATTTTCTTTCCTCGATCATAAAATTTTATTAAAAGCCCGAGTATTCATAAGGATTCTCAGGTTTTTTGTTGTTTACTTTCATTCTATTTATTTGCTCCTAACAGCCTTTTTGGGCCTTTAGCCTTTATAGACCAGGGCTCCCTGGATTATTCAGGGCAGACTAATGAATATGACAGGAAGCAGGCTGAGCGCCTAAAGAAAAGATGCACAGCCATGCACGCTGGGGATTGGGCTGGTTAGTCAAACTCTCAATCGCCCTTTCTGCAGGCTTCTTTTCATATACTTCTCTGTTATTTCAATCTACGTCTCCTTAGGAAAGTGCTGAATTAACTGGAAACAGTTTATATTTCTGCTCGATTGATTCAGCTTTTCCCTAGCTTGCTTTATTTCCAATATCTCCGTCATGCTATAAGGGAAGCTCATCTCGAACCTTTTCTGTTTTCACCATGTCCGATTAAATATTAACCAATACAATTATTTAAATAAAATTCTTAAAGGTGATTTATATGCTTGTTGATGGATATACTTGGGACACATATTAAAAATATATATTATGCAACTAGGCTTAGTGCTAATTCTAGTAAGGCTTATGAAAATTTAGATTCAAATACCTTAATGGAGCAAGTAGCTAATTTAAGATTAAAAGAAGACGGAAGGACCCAGATTGGGAGGTGCAGCGCCGCGCGATTGATGCCTTAGGTAAGCAGTCTCCGTTACCTGCCTCGACCTTAGAGGCGTTAATCGCGTTGATGGAGGATCCGGACTGGGAGGTGCAGCGCCGCGCGGTTGATGCCTTAGGTGAGCAGCCTCTGTTACCGGCCTCGGCCTTAGAGGCCTTGATCGCGTTGACGAAGGATCCGCACATTGATATGAGGCTTAGCGCAGCTGAGGTGTTAGGTAAGCAGTCTTCGTTACCGGCCTCGGCCTTAGAGGCCTTGATTGCGTTGATGGATGACTCTTTCCAGATGGTGAGGTGCAGAACGGCTGAGGTGTTAGCCAAACACCGCTGGACATTCTATGGCTCACTGCCTAAGCTTAACAGGCAGCAGATAAAGCTAATCTACACAGAATACTTACTCACACAACGCTTTGATCGGGGCGCCCCTTTCTATATTTAGGAGGGCTCCTTGTATTTCTATACGGCTCAAGGACTCCAGAGCATTCCTTTTAGCGATGCGGATCAGGGAGTCAACTTCAAGCAGGCGGTTCAACAAGCCCAACAGGCGGCTGGCCTACCTCTCGCTTTGGGAGATCAAATTGTACAGCCGGATGCGCAAAATGAGGAAGAAATGCTGCTTGCTCCTTCTCACAGTCAAATGCAATGGGAGCCTGTTAAGATTGAGCGGGGTACCCAGACAGAGGTTTCTTCGCGTGCCGCATCAGGCGACCCGTTGGCCTCCTCTCATCAGTCCACCAGAAAAAAGCTTCTAGGGTTCATCAAGGTAAGCGCTAAATGATCTCTATCTATCCGCATGCCGTCAATATCCAGGGAGTTACCCATATAGCTCCGCTCGCGACGAAACTTAAGATGCTAAAATCTTACATGTAAGTTACAGCTCTGCGCTTGGCTTGTGCGCCATTCGATCCTGAATGGCTAACCACTTTGCGGGCGAGATTAAACCACAAAGCATAAGAAATATGTCACGTTCAGCCTTCCGGCACATGATACGCAGGAGATCATATGCCGTTCGTTGCTGAAGAGTTGGCGTTGGATAAGATATAAGGAGCATTCGATTATGTTGGGTCACCCCGTTTCTCAAACGCTGCTAGGCAATCAACTGCAAATGCTAGCGCAAAGCCACCTTGATCAGGCGCGGGTGCAAAAGGCGATGCAACATGTCGAGATGGCCTTAGTCTTATATGATCAAGCAAAGGTAACGTTTAAGCATGCTGCCGATGCTTACCAGCTGATTCCTCCCTTATCCGAAGTCAAAAATGCCTTCAGCCAAGCTCGCACACCACAGACCGCTGAAGCGCAGGCGTTGCGGCAACGTATAGCTGAGGTTTATTTTGAGCGGGCACAACTTCTGGAGAAGCTAGGCAAAGGTGGCAAAGCACAAGCGAGTTATCAGAAGGCACAAGCCTGGGGTCATTTGGATGTGGCGGCTCACCTTAACAGGAGGCTAGCTGAGGCAGCATTGCATTCAGCTGCGCTGACGGGTCACTCCGTTGCCACTGTACGGTCGGGCGGGATATTGCCTTCTTTTGCACAGCAAGCTATCAGCAATTCTTCGTCTCCGATCTTCGCCGAAACACCGTCGATCTTATTTGAACCTGCCAAGAACCCAGAGTCTCCGCTCTACCTGGACACAGGCGTTGAAGAAAAGAATAGATTAGTCAATCAGCTGTTCAAAAAAGTTCTGCAGACGTTTAAGGAAATGCAGCTAAGGAGTGTACTGCCCAGTGTTTTCTTAGTATACGCCCACGACAACCCGCATTACGGAACAGCTGATGCCGGCACATCAAAATTTCTGATCCATCAGTTGTTTGGGTTGGGCGTCAATATGTATTCCGATCAAACACCTAAGGGGCGGCAAGCGCAAGCGTCTTTCAGCACACTACAAGACGCAGCCAGAACAGATGACATTTTGACCAGTCAACTTTGCTTGTTGCCCACCCCAATCGGTTCGATCCAACCAGTTGATAAGATCATTGTTTGTAGTTCGCAGGTGTTAGGAGAATATCTACGATGGAAACACTACCCAACATTCTGCCAGGAGCTGAAAGCAGCGTATGGACTAGGTCAGCAAAATCCCACTCAAGCCGAAGCGCAGATCCGGCAGGTAGTCAATACGTATGTCAGATACCCAGACTTTCATCATGTATTGACCGAAATGGCGTTTTTAACAATCCGAGCTGAATATCTGGAGCAGCACGGCATCATTCCTATTTCCTTATCAGCAGATGGATATGAAAGCTGTTGTCAAGCTTTTATCCAAGCGACGACGGTGCGGATTGAAGATATGCCTCGCTTTGCTTCGCAGCAGGCGAGCGGGCAGCGCGTGTATGAGAATCAAGGGCGTCATCTGGTTTTCTTTAAAGTGTTGGAGCGTTTACTTGCGCGGCACGATGCCGAAGCGCTACTGCGTGTATTTTGGACGGGCTATGCCGATTTGGTTAAGCGCTTAAACACCGAAGCAGCAGCCCCTCAGGTTGCGGATTACTTACCGGTATGGGACAGCCTATTTGAAAGCGTTCGGGCCACCCTGCAAACGTTGAAAGAACAGGTAGACGTGCACGAACTGCACACGGCGCTAACCCGCTATGCATCTTTGGATCGGCTGGCGATTCAGCGACTCTCAGGACCACCTCTGTCGATGAAACACTGCTATATCAATCTGGCGATCATCGAGCACGAGAGCACAAACAAGGAAAAAGAGGAAACATCGAGAGAGAAGGAAATTGCGCCCAGCTCTTTTCATCGCTTACCGAGTTCTGAAGCGATCGATTCCAACTCACAGAAACTCGTTCCCTTCGAACAGCTGTTTAAGCCTCGGAAATTAAGTGATGGCAAGGAAATGGTGCCCAAACGGATTCTCATTCGAGGCCGGGCAGGCGTGGGTAAAACCACCTTATCCAAAAAAATCGTCTACGACTATACGCAAAAAGCACTATGGCGCGATCGCTTTGACTATCTGCTGCGGATTCCATTGCGTACACTGAAAGGCAAACAACACTGTGATTGGGTCACATTGTTTCATGAAACCTACTTCCACACTCACCCCAAAGGCCTGGCTTTAGCACAGGCACTGGAAGCACAAATCAAAGGCCCTGCGCAACAGAGAACGCTCTTCGTGCTCGATGGCTGGGATGAAGTCGCTCAAGAATGGGGCGAACAGGAACCGATGGCCGAGTTTCTCAAGGATTTGCTCAATCAACCTGCGGTATTAATTACTTCACGGCCATTTGTCGAACTGAAACAGGTTCAAGCGATGGAGCTGGAATTAGAGACAGTGGGCTTTAGTCCAGAGAATGTGATCACCTACATCGACAATCCGGCCATGATGTCGGTTTCGCAGGCGCAGGAGATGAAACGCTTCATCCAGACCAATGCCTTTATCCAGGGGCTGGTCAACGTACCGATCCAGCTCGATGCGCTTTGCTATAGTTGGGATGAAATCAAGCGCCTACAGCAAGAGACATCCGACGAGATGACCGTCACCGCGTTATATCAAGCGATGATGAACAAATTATGGCGCAAG
>JASSUD010000087.1:0-8512 GCA_031963225.1 Mycoavidus cysteinexigens | reverse complement strand
TTGGTGGTGACGAAGGAACCCCAACATGCATACCACTGTCTTTTTGAATACCTGCGTAACATCAGTTAAAAACTAGAAACGATAGCCAACACTCAAAGAAGTAATAACCGGATTGAGTTTTAATTTCGCTTCAGATGTCAGCGGTCGTATCCATATTTCATCCGTAGTGCGCGAGCGCGTTGTAGCGGTAGTATGCAACGGCATATACAAAATCGACAGGCTAGCAAAACAATTCTTGTCGAACTGATAGCTAAAGCCGCCATCAAAGACTGCAGCCCACTGGTCTTTGACTGAGAGAGTTGAGGTTTTAGGCAGGCCGTCAAATTCGTCTGCAAAGTGCACTTTTGTAAACCAAACTCGACTGATTCCTGCTCCAAGAAATGGCCGAAACTTTGCTTCTGAATTACCAAAATAATATTTAAGCACCAGAGCAGGATTCCATTGCTCTATCGAGCCAACTTTGCCAAGGCTACTCCAATAGCCGCTCCCATTGAGATCTAAATGGGTTCCCGTACTAAGCATAAATTCACTAGCGAGGTTGTCGGTAATAAAGTAAGTGCCACTCAGATTGAGTGCACTCCCTTTGCCAACCTTAACACTCCCTGGCCGCGGGACCTCTACTGGGAAACCGCTAAGAGTATGTTTTCCGAAAACATGGCTATTGTGCTGCGGCATAGCGTAATTCCAACCTGCGCTCAATATAAAGTCGCCTGCCACTTGTGCATGCACGATCATAGGACACGCGCATAGGGCAAACGCCAAGAAGATGTGTTTTAGCTTCATTTATCTGCTTTTACTTATATAAATACAGTTAATTAAGATTTTGTTGCCATGCAATCGTGACTAGCAAATTTGTAAAGCGTATGAATAGTTATTCTTATAAACGATAGCCAATACTCAAAAAAGTAATAACTGGATTGAATTTGAATTTCGAATAACTTCTAAAATCTTTTGAATCTGCCCGCACCTCAGCAGTTGGCTGCAGGCGCATATAGGAAACGGACAAACTGGCAAAACAACGCTTATTAAATTGATAAGTTAGGCCTCCGTTCAAGACTGGGGCCCACGTATCTTTAACAGAAAGAGTGGCTGGAGTGAGCGGATCAATCAAGTACATGGCTCCATAGAACCGTGCTTTTGTAAAATGATTGTAGCTTAGGCCAGCGCCCAGGAAGGGCCGGAATTTTGCTTCTGGCTCGCTGAAATAATACTTGAGCAGTAACATATAGCTTGATTGCTCTAATGTACTCAATAGTGGATTGGATCCATCAGGGCCATCTACCCAGTAATCAGCCATACCTCTTATGCTAAACCGCGCTGGCGAGTTAAGTATAAATTCGCTAGCAAGATTATCGGTAATGAAATAAGCACCGCTTAAACTTAGTGCGTTCGCATCCGAAGCCTTTACATGAGCTCGCGGCAAATGACGCGTTGGAGCACCGAAATAAATTGACTTGTCAAAAACATAGCCGCTACTTTGCGGTACGAAGCGGCTCAATCCTACACTTACTGTAAAGTCGCCTGCTGTCTGCGCATAGCCAGACTTAGCGCATGCGCAAATAGCAAGCGCTGCTAGAACACACTTTAGCTTCATTTTCGATCCATATAAAAATGTATTGCATAAAGATGCCCAGCTCAGCATAACCTCACTTATGCTGAGCTGGGCATAATTGGTACTACGTTCAGGTCGTACACGTTAAATCAAGGCAGGCTCACAAGCAGCATGAGAAATTTTTGATATCTGTTTTATAGTTTTTAGGATGGGGTATGGCACGCCATTTTCATAAAAAAAATAGGCTATATGCCCGAAAAAAAAATCAAAATAAATGCTACGCAAGGCCCATCATTCTGGTCTAATTGATGGGATGAAACTATATATGCAACAAGGCTCTAAGAATATTGTTTGTGACGTATATTCAAGATCCCCCGAGATGCGTCTTGGGGGATCTTGAAAGCGTGATTCTCATGCACCCTGCTAGAGCTAATAAATGATGGAAAGCACCATGCTCAGTAGATTGACTTCCTTTTTTCCTTACAAAACTCCAACTGATCAATTATCCAGCCGCATCTGTTACGCATCTTCTACACGTTCTACAAGTACAGAAACGCTAAATTTAGAGACTGACAGTTTTATGGAGGCCCTTGATACGAGATTCTTAGAAGATACTCCCGGATTTTTAAAGCGCTGTATAGGAATTTTTTCTATAGAAAATTTTGAAAAAGTGGCCATCCTTCTCTACCCACTCGTACATCTGACTGTGGGCTTTTCTAGCTTAGCGCTGCAGATAGGATGTGGTCTCTTAAGCCTAGTAGCGCTTGCAATAACCGTAGGCCGTTTTCTTTTTGAAAGTAAAGCATCACCAAGCTGGGCGACGAACTTCATGGAAGGTGACGAGGATTCTATCGAATTATCAGGCACACGCACGCCTGACTCACTACTTAGCCACTTGGATGAAGAAAGCTTCTTCGAAAATACCTATGGACTGAGATCTGCGGTGATGGGACCGAGATCTGCGGAGATGGTTTAATTAAATATTTAATACCGTTCTAAAAAACATATATAAACCCTACCAGCACCTATAGCAGAGATGCTAGGTAAAAGAGCCTCGCCCTCAAAACTACAAAATAGGCATCAAAAATCTCTCACCTTGCCGATTCACGCCTTCGGGCACCCATTTAAACGGATGCCCAAAAGCGTGGCTCACATACTCTGGCGTTAATACTTCTTGCACCGTCCCTGCAAAGGCTCCGCCCAACCCATCTAGCAACAGCACATGCGTAGCAAAAAGCCCAGCAATATAAAAATCGTGCCCTGAGAAAATCACGCACGCTGCTCCCCCTTCTTTTGGATTACAACGCGCACGCAATACCCGCAAACAAGTGAGCTGGTGAGGCACATCCACATGTGCTAGTGGCTCATCTAGGAGCAATAATCCTGTGTCCTGACACAGCGCAGCGGCAAGCGCTACACGCTGACGCTCTCCCCCTGATAAAGAGCATACTGAACGTTTTGCAAGCACCTCTATTTCCAAAGCATTCAGCAATGCTTGCACTTTTTCTAGATCGGCCTCTTCTTTCCTCACGCCTTTTTGTTTCCCAATACGAAACATTTCTCGATATGGATGGCGAGCAAGCAACACACTCTCCATCACACTCAGTGCAAAAGCATCTTGCAAAATCTGCGGCATCCATGCGCGACGGCGTGCTAACTCTATAAGAGGCCAATCAGACAACGCACGGCCATCTAGGCAAACTTGCCCTTTCTGCGGAGTACTCAAGCCAGCAAGCATGTGAATCAAAGTGGTTTTACCTGCTCCATTAGGACCCATCACACACCACATTTGCCCTGGCGAAAAATCCTGATTGAAATGCTTCACCATCATGCGACCGCCTAGCTGCAAAGTGATGTCATGCACGCTCAAATTACCAGATGGCGCAATAGGCGTTACATAGGCTTGCATAGAGCTACAGTGCGCTGCTTTTTGTGAGTCAACCATCATCGTATACGCAATAATCTATATAAAAAAATAGGCGCGCCCACCAACGCCAACACCACCCCCACCGGCCATTGCATAGGTGCTACTACCGTGCGCGCTACCAAATCTGCAGCCATCACTACGGTACCCCCCACCAAAGCCGCCATGGGAAGCAACACACGCTGGTCATACCCAAAAATCAAACGCAGAAAATGCGGCACAATCAACCCCACAAACCCCAAGGTCCCAACCGTTGTGACCGCCACCGCAGTTGCGAGCGCAGCTAGCCAATACACACGCCAACGAAGTGAACCAACCTCTACCCCCTGCGTCTTTGCAAGCGCTTCCCCCTGCATCAACACATTAAGTTGAGGCGCAATCAGCCACCCCAGCAATACCACTACCAACAGTACGGCTACTGCAGGCCATGCTTGCTCCACGCCATTTAAATCTCCTGCCAACCAAAATAGCATCCCATGCAATGCTCGCTCAGGCGCAATAGACAACATAAGCATAAGCAAAGCCCCCCACACAGCGGATAGTGCCACTCCTGTTAGCAATAACTGAGAAGCACTCTGCAAAGGATTAGTCCATGACAACGCCCAAGCACGCCGCACCAAAGCCTGCAACAAAAACATCGCCACCAACGCCCCACAAAACGCCGCCAACTCCACCGAGCCACTGGGCAAAGCTAACAACATCGCCCCCAAAGCAAAACTAGCCGCCCCTCCCGACACACCTAAAATATAAGGATCCGCCAAAGGGTTACGCAGCAACACCTGCAACAACACCCCAGCGACAGCCAACAACCCTCCACTACCAAACCCAGCTAACGCACGAGAAGCCCGCAAATGCTGCACCACCTCAACCGCAACCCCATCACCACGCCCCAACAATGCCCACCACACCTGCACCGGAGCAATCTGCGCACTACCCAACATCAGCGAAGCAAAAAACACCGCCCATGCAGCAAAAGCACACAACAATAAAAGCAAAGTAGTGCGAGATCGAAAACAAGAAAGGAAAAACATGGAGGCTTAATAAAAAAGAAAGGTGAATAAATAGAAGAAAATCCTTTCACAGATTTTTCCAGCTTGTCTCTCAAAGCCGAAACCTATATGATGCGGCCATCTTGGGTCGTTAGCTCAGTTGGTAGAGCAGCGGACTCTTAATCCGTAGGTCGAGCGTTCGAGCCGCTCACGACCCACCAAGAATATCCTTTAAAATCAATGAGTTACGTTGACTGTACGAATTTTTAAAATTCCAGCGCAAACGCAAACGTGACTAAAACGTGACCAAATATATTACGTTTTATTCACGCCGCTTTATCCAATATCCCATTTAGCCTTCCAGATACCTGGGCTAGATGATCAGCAGAAAAGTGCGCATACCGCCGCACCATCGTCGATGACTGCCATCCGCCCAACTCTTGCAGCTCTGAGAGGGTCGCCCCTTCCATCGCCAACCAAAATTCCCTGTTATGCCGTAAATCATGCCAGCGGAAATGCGTAATCCCCACATCCACTAGTGCGTTACACCATGCTTTTGTATTGACCTGCTTAATAGGGTTGCCTCGGTAAGTAAATACGTTTACCAAACGCTTTCCCATTTGACGATGCAGAACCTCGCAAGCAATATCATTGAGTGGTACCACAATAGCCTGACGCGCTTTAGCCTGATCAGGATGAATCCAAGCCACCTTACGTTTTAGATCCACCTGACCCCATTCCAAGCCGGTTACATTCGCTTGGCGTAAACTGGTAGAAAGTACAAACGGCGTGAGGTTGCGTTGATGTTCAGGCAAACGCCTTAACAAGGCTTGGACCTGTTCTATATTCAGAAAGCGAACTCGACGTTTTTACTCTGGATACATCTGCACTTTGGGACGCCGGTCAGTCCATCCCCACACATCCATAGCACGCGCCAACACCGCTCGAATTAACGCAAGATAGCGGTTTGCAGTAGCAGGCGAAGCTTCCCGTGCTTTTATTGCCCCAATGCCTGCAATATCATCACGGGTAATTTCCGATAGAACCTGCCCGCTTAAGTAAGGGCTGAACCACGTGTATTAGTTCCCGACAAGATCAGTTAGATATACGCATACCTTGAAAAAGGTAAAAATAAAAAAACATCCTCAGCCTTTATGTCGTGCTACAGCTGGCAGCAGGTATGCATCATCAAGTGCATTCTACCCTCTGTTTTTTATTGCCTCTAGAATCTGTTTCGTATCTTCCTTACATGCCTCTTCTAACTTTTTCACATTCTCTCCCATCGCCTTAAGCTGAACATTAAGTTCCCGAATCTCTTTTTCATTTTTTGCTTCTAAAGCAGCTATTTTTTCTTGTTTTTGAAGTAACGCTTGCTGTGTGTTAATTATGATTTGACTACTCATTTCTTCATTCCTTTTCTCAAGATTACTAATCCTTTTCCTTCCAGATCTGCACACGGCTGGATGACACCCGCCGAATTCGCCCGACAGTGCTCAGATTTGCCCATTTAATAGCATTCCAAAAGCCATTTTTTTCTATTTTAAAATGGTCCTAAAAATGGGGTACGGTCACAAACTGCAAGCGAGCTATAAAAAAGCCCAAACTTGGGGGTACGGTCAGCTTGAATTCCTTGCTTTTCGAGCTTGGTCCAGGCTCAGCGGTTCATTCCAAGCAGCGGCCATTGTCTATAAAGAGTAGCTATATGCAATTTACACGGAGTATGATGTGCATATGCACACACGGATAAATACAGGAGCACTCTATGCACAAGCGAATGACCATTACGCTCGATGAAGTTGTGTATGACTGGCTTGTTCGCTCTGTTGGCCGAGGCAATATCAGTCAGTTTATTGAGCAGCAAATCTTGCCACATACTGAACAGGGATCTTTAGCCAACGCATACCGCGAGATGGCGGCAGATACGGAACGCGAACAAGAAGCAAAACAATGGTGCGAGGCGCTTATTGGAGATGTTGCTCATGAAGCGGGGTGAAGTTTGGTGGGTAGATTTTGAGCCCTCCCTGGGAAGTGAAATTCGCAAGAGACGTCCTGCTGTCATTGTCAGCAATGACGCAGCTAATGCAGTATTAAACCGGGTACAGGTTATTCCACTGACCAGTAACACAGGAAAAGTGTATCCATGTGATGCGCTGGTAACGGTATCTGGACAAAAAAGCAGGGCCATGGCAGACCAAATTATGACTGCAGATAAACAGCGCCTAGATGCTATATTGGATAAAATATCCGTTCAGGATATGCGAGCAGTGGATCGGGCAATACAGATTCAACTCGGTCTGAAAATATGACCTGCTGCGAACGCCGCCAAGCCGTCGAGCGATTACAGGCGAAGCGACGAGAAATATCACGCCATAGATGATTTTCAGCGCGCATCCAGACTGGGTAACGCTGTTCCACAGGCAGCCATTGCACCCAACTCATCGCTTCGGTCATACGCTCCGATAGCATCAGCGACTGGAGGGAATTTTAATCGTAAGCATCCGTCGGAACTATCTGTACGTTGGAAGGTAATTAAAAGATTCTCTGTATCTGAGCAGAGGTAAGAGATCAAACCTCTCCAAGCGCGGTTGTGAGGTATCTGAACGGCACGCTGAGAGAGGAGATTTTGCGATTTGAAACACGGCCTCTTTCTTAATGGCCACCTCTCACTCAAAAAAGATTGGCGATTCTCTTTTTTTATTCCATCATGCCGCATGAGAGGGCAGACCCACTGTCCCGCGTTGCTCCAAGAGCCGTGTATTGACCGGGCTTAAGCCTTGCACTTCCGAGATAGAGGCCTTTTCCACGTTAAGGGCAGCGTGTGTTGAACTCCAGTACGAGCGCACCTGACAGCCACCTTCTACTTCTATCACTTGCCACACACGAACCGATGTATCTTCACTACCAGCTACTAAGTACTGGCCGTTGGAGGTAACCTTCCAGGCAAGACTGGTGATATGTCCATTGAAATCTCGAATCACAGCCACACATTGTCCTGACACCGCATCCCACAGCCGTACCGTCTCATCCTCACTCCCCGATGCGATCTTCTGACCATTCGGCGAATACACCACGCTATAAACCCCGTCAGTATGCCCTAGTAAGGTGTGCGTGAGGGCACCGGTTTGTGCGTCCCACAGCCGCACCGTATTGTCATAACTGCCCGAAGTGATCTGCTGGCCGCTGGGCGAATACACCACGCTACTAACAACCCAGGTATGTCCTTCTAAGGTGTGCGCGAGGGCCCCGGTTTGCGCGTCCCACAGCCGCACCGTCTTGTCCCAACTGCCCGAGGCGATTTGCTGGCCGCTGGGCGAATACACCACGCTACTAACAAACCAGGTATGCCCTTGCAAGATGTGCGCGAGGGCCCCGGTTTGCGCGTCCCACAGCCGCACTGTCTTGTCATAACTGCCCGAAGCGATCTGCTGGCCGCTGGGCGAATACACCACGCTAATAACAGAGTCGGTATGCCCTTGTAAGATGTGGTCGATATCACCGCTGAGCGCATCCCACAGCGGCACCGTCTTATCCCCGCCCCCCGATGCGATCTGCTGACCGCTCGGCGAATACACCACGCTACCAACCCAGTTAGTATGGTTATTTAAAGTGGCGGTAAGCGCTCCTGAGTTTGTATTCCATAGTCGCACCGTATGATCCTCACTCCCCGAAGCGATCTGCTGACCGTTCGGCGAGTACACCACGCTAGTAACCTTTTTAGTATGGCCAATGACTTTATGGCTAGGCTGAACAAAGAGCGGATTCCACAGTCGCACCGTATTATCCCACCCCCCTGAGGCGATCTGCTCACCGTTTGGCGAATACACCACGCTATGAACCCGGTTAGTGTGGCCCGTTAATGTAGTGGTAAGCGCTCCTGAGCCCGCATTCCACAGCCGCACCGTCTTATCCCCACTCCCCGATGCGATCTGCTCACCGTTTGGCGAATACACCACGCTATGAACCCAGTCAGTATGACCCGTTAAAGTGTGGAGAGGCTCCCCAGAGTCTCTATCCCACACCCGCACCGTACCATCATAACTTCCCGAT